>CALKHM010000033.1 GCA_937988695.1 uncultured Microbacterium sp.
TACGAGATATTGGCGTGACTGGAGTTCAGACGTGTGCTCTTCCGATCTAGCGTCTACAACCTGATCTTCGGCATCGGCGTCTTCCTCGTCCTGATCTTCTTCTGCCTGCAACTCATCACCGGGCTGATCCGCCGCGACCCGACCGCGCTGTCCAGAGCCGCGCTCGGCGCGGCGAAATCGGTGCTGGGCGCGTTCGTGGTCGTCACGCTGACCGCGCTCGCACTGGAAATCGTGGACCAGCTCAGCATCGGCATCATCCAGGCATCCGGCGAGACCACCGGGACGATGGGCGACAAGATCATCCTGCTCGCCGCCGGGCTGTCCGGCATCAACATCGCTGCGCCCGGCGTCGGCGCGATCGTGACGATCTTCCTCGCTGGGCTGATGATCGCCGCGGTCGCGATCGTCTGGTTCAGCCTGCTGATCCGCAAGGCGCTGCTGCTGGTCGGCGTGGTGCTGGCACCGATCGCGTTCGCCGGCGCGTCCTGGGACGCCACCAAAGGGTGGATCGGGAAATGGGCGGCGTTCGTGATCGCGCTCATCATCAGCAAGCTCGTGCTCGTCGTCATCTTCTTGCTGGCGATCACGCAGATCGCCACCCCGATCGAGCTTGACGTCGCCGCCGTCACCGAGCCGATCACCGGCATCGTTCTCATGGGTATCGCGGCCTTCGCGCCCTACATGGTCTACCGCTTCGTCTCCTTCGTCGGCTTCGACCTGTACCAGCAGATGGGCACCGAGCAGGAGGCCAAGAACGCGCTCAACCGTCCCGTCCCGATCCCGTCCAAGCCCCAAGGCGGCGGCGAGCCCAAGAAGGTTCTCGATGACCCGAAGGATGGTGGCGGGTCTGGCGGCGGCTCGGGCGGCACGCCACCGCCCACGACTCCCGCACCGGCCGCGGGCGGCAGTGCGGGCACAGCCGGGGCCGGAGCGGGAGCTGGAGGTGGAGCAGGCGCCGGTGCAGGAGCGGGGGCTGGTGCTGCTGCCGCGGGACCGGCGGCGGCCGTTGTGGTCGGCGCGAAGGTCGCCAAGGACGCCGCCGAAGCCGGGCCGAAGGCGGGCAAGGCCGTCGCGGGTCAGGCCGAAAGCGCCGCGGACGCCGCAGACGGGCAGAACGGCGGCACCCCGCCGCCGTCGCAGACCCCTCCGCCGTCCACACCGCAGCCGCGAACTCCCGCGCCGTCCAA
Source organism: uncultured Microbacterium sp. (assembly GCA_937988695.1). Taxonomy (GTDB): domain Bacteria; phylum Actinomycetota; class Actinomycetes; order Actinomycetales; family Microbacteriaceae; genus Microbacterium. The sequence continues at coordinate 1,188 of CALKHM010000033.1, forward strand.
GTCAGGGCAGCCGCAGACCGGGAAGGAGTGATCGGCCATGCCCACGGCGACGGAACGAAAGACGCCCGGTAGCGAGCTGACGCCGATGAAGTTCAGCCGGCTCACCCGCCGTGGGGTGCTGCTCGGCCTCTCGGTCTCTCAGCTCATCACCCTCGGCATTGGCGGTCTGAGCCTGTTAGCCGCGTTCTACGGCGGCGCCGGGATGCTGCTGGCCTACACCGCCCCGGTCTGGCTGCTCGCCGTGGTGCTGACCTGGGTGCCAGTCGCCGGGCGGCCGATGGTCGAGTGGCTCCCGGTCGCGCTCTGGTGGCTGTGGCGCTCCACCGGCGGGCAACTGCTCTACCGGCGCCGGATCGTCAAGCCCCGCCCGGCCGGGAGTCTCGCGCTGCCCGGCGACATGGCCCGGCTGCGGGAGCACCTGGACCCCGAGACCGGGGCGTGCATGATCCACGACCCTCGCCAGGCGACCTTGACGGTCGTGACGGAAGTGACCCATCCGGCATTCATCCTGCTCGACCCCGGCGAGCAAGAGCGCCGCGTCACCTCCTGGGGACGGGTGCTCGCCACGGTCTGCCGCTCGGGGAGGATCGCGACCCTGCAAGTGCTCGAACGGACCGTGCCGGACTCCGGTAGTGGGCTGGCGGAGTGGTGGGCCGAGCACGGCACCGACGACGGCTCCTGGGCCGCGACCACCTACCGCGAGCTGATCGAGCGTGCCGGCCCCGCCGGGGAACGGCACGCCACCACGGTCAGCCTCTCCCTGGACATGAAGGTCGCGGCTCGACAGATCAGGACCGCCGGCGGCGGCATCCGCGGTGCCGCCGCGGTGCTCCGGCAGGAGATGGCGACCCTGACCGCGGCGCTGCGGTCTGCGGACCTGACCCCATCGGGGTGGCTCGGCCCCGGTCAGGTCGCGGTCATCCTCCGCTCGGCGTATGACCCGGCCGTGGCCGCCACCTTGGAGCGCCACGGGCGGCTCGGGCAGGAGCTCGCCGCCGCCGGCCCGGTCGCGGTCACCGAGACCTGGGGCAACCTGCGCACCGACTCCGCGTGGCACACCGTGCTGTGGGTCTCGGAGTGGCCCCGCAGCCTCGTCTATCCGGGGTTCCTCGCGCCGGTGCTGCTCTCCACCGGCATCCAACGGGCGGTGTCGCTGATCTACACCCCGATGCGCTCGGACCAGGCGGCCCGCGACATCCGCAAGAAGAAGGTCGAGCACATCTCGGATGCGGCCCAGCGCGCCCGGATCGGGCAGATCGAGGACGCCGCGCAGACCGCCGAGTACCAAGACGTTCTCCAGCAGGAAGCCGACCTGACCGCCGGCCACGGGATTCTACGGGTCTCCGGGCTCATCTCCGTCTCCGCCCCCAGCGTCGACGAGCTGGAAGCCGCGGTCGCCGCGATCGAACAAGCCGCGATCCAAGCCTCCTGCGAGACCCGAAGGCTCGTCGGCCAGCAAGCGGTCGCGTTCACGGCGGCCGCGCTGCCGCTGTGCCGCACGGTGTGACCGGCGCGCTCACCTGGCAGGCATCCCACCCTCGTTGAAGGAGGCCCGTGATGCCGACATACACGAACCCGACCAGCGATGCCAGCGATGCCTACGAGGCGTTGCGCGGTCTGGCTCACGCCAGCCGTAGCTTCGAGGACCCGTCCGAGACCTACGTGGTGATCGGTGAGCTGTTGGGCGGGCTGCGATCGCTGCGGCAGGTGCTCGACCAGCTCGCCGCCGCCCATCTGAGCCGGCAGCATCACGTCACCGACGAGTCCCGCGAGTACAGCGGCGGTGCGGCCGAGGCGCTGGCCGCAGCGGATGAGCTGCACCAGGCCGGCACGCTCATCGACCAGGCCGACGACCGCCTGAGCGCGGCCATGACCCACTCGGGCCGGATCGTGTGGAACCCGCAGGACCGGATGGTGGAGCGGTGGGTTGGCGTCGTGTTCCTCCAAGGCGAGGAAGCCGACCGGGTGATCGACCTCATCGACGCCCACGGGGTCGAGGCGGGGATCGAGCATCTGTCGGCGTGGGACTACGGCGAGGAGACCACGAACGCCGCCTTGGAGAACGGCGACGTTCACGACACCGCCCCGGTCTATCCCGGTGACCGGCAGGCCGAGACCGGCGACTACGCGATGACCTACAACCCGATGGCCGGGCACGTCGCCCTGTACCGGCGGCACCTGATCCGTGCCGAGGACGCCATCGACAAAGAAGCAGGGGCGCACGTCCCGGCCCGCCGCCCGACGACAGGCCGTGAGCGAGAGACGGCCGGGCGGCGTAGCGCCGTCCGTGACGGGGGCTGGTTCGAGCATCCCGGCGTCGCCGCCGTCAAGCAGGCCCGCGGGCTGTCGCTCTGACATAGCCACCACGGAGACGTGCCGGCGCGCACCTGCCCGCCATGAACAGCGCAGACCCCACCGCTTCGATGTCCCGGCACGTCGGGACGCTCACCTTGATCGTCTGGCCGGACTCGCCGCTGGGCGAGCACCAGCGATATGCCTACCGCATCGAGGACACCGCGACCGGGCAGACGCTCGTCGGCCGGGACCTGTTCACCGGCGCCGGAGCGCCGGTCGCCCCGGACCGCGCGATGCGCGACCTCGCCGCCTTCCTGGCAGCGGCCGGCGACGCCCGCCAGTACGCCATCGACAACCCCGGCAGCAGGCCCGAGCATGAGTGCCTGTTTCCCGGATGGGTCGCGGAGGCCGCTCGCCAGAACGCGGACGCGCTGGCACCGCTCGGCATCGAGGGCCCGCCGCAGCCCAAGCCGGACATGCCACAGCAGCCTCGCCCGGCGCCGGACTCGTCATGGTTCGACCGTCCCGCCGGCGGTTGGGTCTCCGGGGCGCGGGGGCGGTCGTTGTGAGCCGGGGCGAGAAGCTGCACACCGCTGTCCTCGTCACTCCCGCCTCGGAGCGGCGCCGGCTGCGCAAGCAGCGGCGGCAAGCCGCCGCCCGCCTCGTCGCCGAGCAGCGTCACGTCGAGAAGGAAGCGGCCCAGGCCAAGGCCGCCGCCGAACGGGCTGAACGCCGTGCCACGGTCTACCTGCCCGCCGCCGGCGAGCCCGGCCCGGCCGCGCTGAGGACACCGGGCCGCTTCCGGGTGGCCCGGCATCAGGACACCAGCGCCGTGCTCGCCGGGCAGTACCCGTTCCTGGCCGAAGCCGGGCTCGGAGCCGCGGGAATCTTCATCGGCCAAGACCTCTACAGCGGCTCCTCGTTCGTGTACGACCCGTGGGAGTTGTACCGCAGGGGCATCATCACCGCGCCGAACCTGATCTTGGCGGGGATCGTCGGCTCCGGGAAATCGTCGCTCGCCAAGAGCCTCTACACCCGCAGTCTGCCCTTCGGGTACCGCGTCTATGTCCCCGGCGACCCCAAAGGCGAGCACTCCGGCGTCGCCGAAGCAGTCGGCGGGAAAGCGATCATCCTCGGGCACGGGATGGGCAACAGGCTCAACCCATTGGATGAGGGCTACCGGCCCGGCGGCCTGTCCGACCAGGAGTGGGCCACCACCCTCGCCGCGCGACGCCGCGATCTGCTCGGAGCCTTGACGGAGACGGTGCTGGATCGGCGGTTGGCGCCGTTGGAGCACACCGCGATCGACACCGCCCTGGCCGGCGCGGTGCGCGACGCGGACGTGCCGATCCTGCCGATGGTGGTCGACCGGCTGCTGCGCCCCGACCCTGCCGACGACCCGGACGGCCGGCTCACCGAGGACGGCCGCCAGGTCGGCCACGCGCTGCGCCGCCTGGTGGCTGGGGACCTGGCCGGTCTGTTCGACGGGCCGAGCACCGTCAGGTTCGACCCGTCGCTGCCGATGGTCAGTCTCGATCTGTCGCGCGTCACCGAGAACAGCACGTTGATTTCGGTGCTGATGACCTGCTCGTCGGCATGGATGGAAGCCGCCCTGCTCGACCCCAACGGGGGCCGCAGATGGGTCGTCTACGACGAGGCATGGAGGCTCATGTCCCACCCGGCGCTCCTGCGCAGAATGGACGCGCACTGGCGGCTGGCGAGGCACTACGGGCTGGCAAATCTGCTGGTGTTCCACAAGCTCAGCGACTTGGAGAACGTGGGCGATGCAGGGTCGGCGAACCGGGCGCTGGCGAACAGCCTGCTGGCGAACGCGGAGACGAGGATCGTCTACCGGCAGGAGACCGATCAGCTCGGCCCTACCGCCGTCGCGCTCGGGCTGACCGGCACCGAACGCCGCCTGCTGCCCGGACTCGGCACCGGGCAAGGGCTCTGGCGCATCAAGGACCGGAGCTTTGTCGTGCAGCACCAACTCCACCCCGCCGAGCTGGTCGCGTTCGACACCACCGCCCGCATGACCGGAATTCCCCGCAAGTTCAGGAATTCTGAAGCCGGATCAGTGTGAAGATGCGGCTTGAGGTGTCGTTGGGCGTGGTGTGAGGTTGCGTGTTCGTGGAAGATGCGCCCTCACTCCGCTCGTCGGCGTCGGCGTCGGCGTCGGGGGTGCGGCGTTCCACGAGGATGGTGTCGCGCCAGCGGCCGGCGTGGGGTCCATACGTCATGCGGGCGATGCGCTCTCGTCGACCGACGGCACGGAACCCGGTGCGTTCGTGGAGGCGCAGGCTCGCGGTGTTCTCGGGGAAGATCGACGACTGGATGGTCCAGATGCCGGCCTGATCCGCGAGATCGAGAAACGTGCTCAGGAGCTGGGTGCCGACGCGGTGCCCTTCGGCTTCGGGGTGGATGTAGATGGAGTGTTCGACGACGCCCGCGTACACCGTCCGCGCCGACACGGGAGATGCGGCAGCCCAGCCGAGGATGCGGTCAGCGGAATCGACGGCGATGACACTGAGATTCGGGTGCTTGCCTGCGGCGAAGGCCACCCAGTCTGCGGGTGGGGCTGTTTCGAAGGTCGCGTGCCCGGTGGCGATCCCCGCCTGGTAGATCGTCGCGACGTCGGGCCAGTCGGACTCGGCCATCGGCCGGAACCGGAGCGGCTGCATCAGGCGGTGAACGCCCGTGCGGCGTTGGCGAGGGTGCCGATCGTGGGCTGGTAGTACGCCCACTTGCCGCGCTGCTCACGGGTGACGAGCCCGGCTTCGACGAGCAGCTTCATGTGGTGCGACACCGTCGGTTGGGAGAGGCCGACAGGGGCGGTGAGGTCGCACACGCACATCTCCCCGCTCGCACTCGCGGTGATCAGCGAGAACAGCTTGACCCGGTTCGGGTCCCCGAGCGCTTTGAACACCTTCGCGAGCTCCAGCGCAGTCGCGTCGTCGACCATGGCGTCGACCGGAGGCGGGCAGCGCGAGGCCTGCGCGGATGTCGTGTCGAGCGTCACGGGGAGAGCGGTCATGCTCCTATTCTGCATCACGTATTGACAGTTGTCGATGGGTTGGGCAGGCTTGATCCATCGAAGATTGTCAATGTGTGGAGGTTGGTATGGAACTCGTCGTCGTGATCGGGGCCGGTCCCCAAGGGCTGGCCGCTGCGGCTCATCTGCGTGAGCGCGGGCTCGAACCGCTCGTCCTGGAAGCCGGCGATGGTCCCGGGGCGGCGGTGGCGGAGTGGGGGCATGTGCGTTTGTTCTCGCCGTGGTCGGAGCTCACCGACGCCGCATCTCGTCGCCTGCTGGAGCCGTCCGGGTGGGTGGCACCGGAGAAGGGGTATCCGACCGGGGCACAATGGATCGATGGCTATCTCGCCCCTCTCGCGGCAGTGCTCGGCGACCAGGTGCGGTATGGGGTGCGGGTCGTGGGCGTGGGCCGGGAGGGTCGGGATCTCTCGGTCGATGCCGGACGTGCCGAGCAGCCGTTCGTCGTGCACGTTCGCCGCACGGACGGTGCAGAGGAGCGCATCGAGGCGGGCGCAGTGATCGACGCGTCGGGCACCTGGCATACCCCGAGCCCGGCCGGAGCTGACGGCCTTCCTGCGCTGGGCGAGCGGGCCGCAGCCGATGCGGGACTCCTGGATCACCGGATGCCCGCGATCGAGGACGCCACGGGTCTGGCCGGCCGGCATGTTGTCGTGGTCGGCAACGGGCACTCTGCCGCGACCACGATCGGGATCTTGTCGCGGGTCGCGAAGCGGGAGCCGGGGACGCGGGTCACGTGGGTGCTGCGCCGCGGCACGGTCGGGAACACGTTCGGCGGCGGGACCGCGGACGAGCTGCCGGAGCGCGGTGCGCTGGGTCAGCGGGCGAAGCAGGCCGTCGAGGACGGACTCGTGGACCTCGTCACAGGGTTCCCCACCGACCGGGTCGTCGTCGAGAACGGGCAGGCGGTGCTCGTCGCCGAAGACGGGCGCAGGCTGGACCCGGCGGCGAAGGTGTTCGTTTCGACCGGGTTCCGGCCCGACCTGTCGTTCCTCTCCGAGATCCGTCTCGATCTCGACCTGCGGCTGCAGGCGCCGGCGAAGGTCGCCGTCGAGGTGGACCCGAATCTGCACTCCTGCGGCTCGGTCCGGGCGACCGGGGCCGTGGACCTGGAGCATCCCGAGCGGGGGTTCTACATCGTCGGGGCGAAGTCCTACGGGCGTGCGCCGACGTTCCTGGCTCTGACCGGGTTCGAACAGGTCCGCAGCGTCGTCGCCGCGATCGCCGGCGACCGTGAGGCCGCCGAGCGGGTCGACCTGGTCCTCCCGGACACCGGCGTGTGCGGTGGGTCGGGACTGTTCGACGCCCCGGACGAGGCCGCCAGCACGGGGTCATGCTGTGCGCCTGCACCGCAGCTCATCCAGCTCGGTACCAGGACGGCGGGGTGAGTCGCGGGCGCTGCTGCTCGTCGGCGGGGGCCAGCCCGGCCTAGCTGCCGCCCGTGCCGGCCAGGGATCACGGGTGGGAGCCGGTCGTGCTGGAGGCTGGCCAGGAACCGGTCGGGTCGTGGCCGGCTCGGTGTCGAAATCCGCACGAACCATCGTGTCACCGACATCAGCGCGGAGCGCACCAACGGACTCGTTGCGGGGTTCGAAGACGGCAGCTGGGTGACCGGGGAGGCAGTGATCGCGGCGATGGGTTCGTTCCGGAATCCGTATCTGCCGCAGACCCGGGGCGGGACGGGTTCGGGGGCCGGGTGCTGCATGTTGTCGACTACCGGTCGCGGGAGGTGTTCGCCGGTCAGCGGGTGCTGGTGATCCGGGCGGGCAATTCCGCGATCCAGGACGCCTACGAGCTCACTGAGGCCGCGAACGCGTCGCTGGTGGTGCGGGATCGGATCCGGTTCGCACCCCAGGTGATCGCGGGGCGGGATCTGCACTGGTGGCTGACGCGCGCGCCGTCCTGCTGCCACCGGCGATCTTGTACCGGATCGTCACGGGCACCCGGTTTCGGGGTGAAGTTCCCCAGCGGTCGTTCTCCTCGAACACGCTGCTCTCGGTTGCTGCGCAGTTACCGGATGGAGGTGGCGGCGTGCGACTGCGCAGTGGTGGTGTACGGGATCTGGGTGGGGCGTGTACGGGCGGCGCGGAGGCCGTTGCCGATCACGATGACCTCGGCGACTTCGTGGACGAGGACGACGGCGGCAAGGCCCAGCGTGCCGGTGATCGCGAGCGGGAGCAGCACGACGATGATCGCGAGGGACAGGACGATGTTCTGGTTGATGATCGCCCGTCCGCGTTTCGCGTGCCGCAGGGCTTGTGGGATGAGGCGCAGGTCGTGGCCGGTGAACGCGATGTCGGCGGACTCGATCGCGGCATCGGAGCCGGTGGCGCCCATCGCGATCCCGACGGTCGCTCCGGCCAGGGCGGGGGCGTCGTTGATGCCGTCGCCGATCATCGCCGTCGGCAGTTCCGCGGCGAACTCTGACACGAGGCGGGCTTTGTCCTCGGGGCGGAGCTCGGCGTGCGTGTCGGTGATGCCGGCCTCGGCGGCAAGAGCATTTGCGGTGCGGGTGTTGTCGCCGGTGAGCATCGACACGGTCACGCCCTGCCGGGTGAGCGTGTGGACGACGTCGGGGACTTCGGGACGGAGCTCGTCGCGCACCCCGATCGCGCCGATCAGCGTGTCGTCGCGGGTGACGAGGACGCAGGTCTGCCCGGCGGCCTCCATCGCCGCGACATCGGCGGCGAGTGGACCGGGGGCGATCCAGCGGGGGCTGCCCACGGTGACCCGGCGGCCGTGGATGGTTCCGGAGATGCCGTGCCCGGCCTCCTCGGCCACATCGGCCGCGGCAGGGATCTCGGATGCGGCCGTGGTGATCGCGGTCGCCAGCGGGTGGGTGGAGTGCTGCTCGATCGCGGCCGCGAGACGGAGCACCTCGGCGTCGCTCGTATCCACGTCGGGGGCGGTGACGACAGCGGTGACGGTGGGCTGGTTGCGGGTGAGGGTGCCGGTCTTGTCGACGGCGAGGTGGCGGATCGTGCCGAGGCGCTCGAACGCGGCCCCGCTCTTGATCACGACACCGAACCGGCTCGCTGCGCCGATCGCGGACACCACGGTGACGGGCACCGCGATCGCCAGCGCGCACGGGCTGGCTGCGACCAGGACGACCAGGGCACGGGTGATCCACGTCTCCGGGTCGCCCAGGAGAGATCCGAGGACGCCGACGAGGACGGCGAGGATGATGACGCCCGGGACGAGAGGTTTCGCGATGCGGTCGGCCAGGCGCGCCCGTTCACCCTTCTCCGCCTGGGCCTGCTCGACGAGTTCGACGATCGAGGTCAGCGAGTTGTCTGCCCCGCCTGCGGTCGTGCGCACGTCGAGCGCGCCGGCGGTGTTGATCGCCCCGGCAGACACCGCATCGCCGGGAGCGACCTCGACGGGGATCGACTCGCCGGTGATCGCCGAGGTATCCAGACTCGACCGGCCCGACAGGACGATCCCGTCGGTCGCGACCCGCTCACCGGGCTTGACGACGAGGACCATCCCGACAGTGAGCTCGGCGGTGGGAATCTCCACCGTCGCCCCGTCCCGGCGGATGGTCGCCGTGTCGGGCACAAGCTTCAACAGGGCGCGCAGGCCGCCGCGGGCATGATCCATCGCCTTGTCTTCCAAGGCTTCGGCGATCGAGTACAGGAAGGCGAGAGCGGCGGCTTCCTCGACGTAGCCGAGGACCACCGCACCGATCGCGCTGATCGTCATCAGCAGCGCGATCCCGATCTTCCGGCGTGTCACCAGAGCACGGATCGCGCCGGGCGCGAAGGTGTACGCCCCCAACAGCAGACCCGCCCAGAACACCCCCAGCGCCACCGTGTCCTGCCCGGACCATTCCAGGATCAGGCCGGCGAGGAACGCGAGACCGGAGAGGATCGGTATCAGGATTCCCGGATCCCGCCACCATGACCGCGACGGCTCATCCCTCTCATCCCCGACAGCGGTAGCAGGGGCGACGTCGGGGGCGCAGCACTCGTCGCTCACGAGGCATCCTCCCCGCTTCCGGCGGGCGTGCAGCAGCCGGGCACCGAACACTCCGGGTCGATGCACGGCACCTGCTCGTCCACCGCGAGCGTCACATCCACCAGAGCCGTCAACGCCGCCGCGAGATGCGGGTCGGCGATCTCGTACCGCGTCTGCCGCCCCTCGGGCTCGGCGACCACGATCCCGCACCCGCGCAGACACGCCAGATGGTTCGACACGTTCGTGCGGGACAGCTCCAGCTCCCGGGCAAGCTTCGCCGGATACCCCGGCGCGACGAGCAGCGACAGCAGGATACGAGACCGGGTGGGATCGGCCATCGCCCGCCCGAGACGGTTCATCACATCCACACGAGAAGCGAGAGTCAGCACGCACTGACCATACATCAAATGCTGACCAGTCAGCAATTGATGACCTATAGTGGGGAGTGTGAACTCGGGCGAAAGGAACGCTGTGCGGATAGAAGTTTTGAGCATCGAGGACTGCCCAAACTCCCGGCTGGCCCTCGCAGAGGCAGAAGCCGCCCTGGCATCGCTCGGACTTTCGGCGATCCCGGTCATCGAGCGCCGCGTGACATCACCCGCGGACGCTGCGGCGATCGCGTTCGCCGGGTCGCCGACCGTGCTCATCGACGGCGCGGATGTGATCCCCGGGACCGTGCCGACCGGGAATCTCGCCTGCCGTATCTATCGCACCGAGACCGGCACGGCCGGATACCCGAGCCGGATGCAGATCGTCCACGCGATCGGTGCCCGCACGGACGCGCAGACATAGCCCTCGGTCTTCCCCGCCAACGGCCCGAGTCCGAAGCCTGCGGTCATGCCCGCGCCCGCCGGATTACGGTGCCGCTGGGGTGAGCAGGCTATCGATCAGGGTCTGGATGCGGGCCTTGATGTCGTCGCGGATCGGGCGCACGGCGTCGATGCCTTGCCCGGCGGGGTCGTCGAGCTTCCAGTCCTCGTAGCGTTTTCCGGGGAAGAACGGGCACGCGTCGCCGCAGCCCATCGTGATCACGACGTCGGAGTCCTGCACGGCCTCGGTGGTGAGGATCTTGGGCTGCTCGGCGGTGATGTCGATGCCTTCTTCAGCCATGGCCTCGACGGCGACCGGGTTGATCTGGTCGGCGGGCATCGACCCGGCCGAGCGCACCTCGACCCGGCCTGCGGCGAGTTGGCGGAGGTAGCCCGCGGCCATCTGGGAGCGGCCGGCGTTGTGGACGCAGACGAACAGCACGGAGGGCTTCTGATCGGTCATGTTCGGTTCGCTTCTTTCGTTCAGTGGGTGAGGGTAGTGAGGAGTGCGCGGACGCGGGTTTCGATGTCGTCGCGGATCGCCGCGACCCCTTCCGGGGAGGCGAGAGCCGGGTCGCCCACGGCCCAGTCCTCGTAGCGGACACCCGGGATGATCGGGCACACGTCCCCACACCCCATCGTGATCACGACGTCGGCGGCGCGCACGGCGTCGTCGGTGAGCGGCTTCGGGAACGCCGTCTCCGCGTCGTGCTCGCCCTCGATCTCGGTCAGTAGAGACCGCACGTGTGGGTGCACGTCGGCCGCGGGGGTCGACCCGGCCGAGCGTGCGATAACGGTGCCGGCGGCGAGCTGGTTGACGAGGGCGGCGGCGAGCTGGGAGCGGCCGGCGTTCTGCACGCATACGAACAGCACCTGCGGCACCCCGGCTTCCCAGTTCCGGGTGAGATCGGCCAGCCGCTGCCTCGCGAACCGCTCGGTGAGCGGGATCAGGTGCCGGGTCAGCTTCGCCGAGCGGACCAGACCCGCGTAAGACTCGCGGACGATCGCGACCACGAGGTCCCGGTTCAGGCCGGTGAGCTCGTCGGCGAGTTCCTCGGCGAGACGGGTGACGCGTGTGTCCATGTCGCGCAGCGCCTCAGCACGGTCCTCGGTCTGCTCCGGCTCGTCGGCCACCGCGGCCGGCGCGAACGCGTCCAGGAGAGCGGCGACGGCGCGCTGCCGGCCCGGGGCGATCCGGTACCAGACCCATGTGCCGCGCCGTTCCGACAGCAGCATCCCCGTCTCCTTGAGCACCTTGAGGTGGTGGGAAACGGTCGGCTGGGACACTTCGGCAAGCTCAGCGAGGTCGCACACGCACGACTCGCCGCGCGGGTCGGTGGCGATCGCGGACAACATCCGCAACCTGAGCGGGTCGGCGAGCGACTTGAGTGCGCCGGCCACGGTCGCGGCGGCATCCTGTCCGATCGCGTGCGTCGAGGACGGTGCGCACGCCTCGACGTCGGGGATGACGGTCGTGTCGGTCATGACGTCCTCGATTCGGTGACGGCTTCCGTCGCGTAGGGGTCGGTGTGGAACCAGGTGCGCGCGGCCCAGAGGGAGACGTAGACGAGGCCGACGAGCACGGGCACCTCGATCAGCGGGCCGACGACACCTGCGAGCGCCTGACCGGAGGCGGCGCCGAAGGTGCCGATGGCGACGGCGATCGCGAGCTCGAAGTTGTTGCCCGCCGCGGTGAACGCCAGAGTCGTCGACTGCGCATACCCGAGGCCCAGCCCCTTGCCGAGCAGAAGGCCGGCGAACCACATGAGGCCGAAGTACACCAGCAGCGGCAGTGCGATCCGGGCGACGTCGAGCGGGTTCTGGGTGATCGCGTCGCCCTGCAGCGCGAACAGCAGCACGATGGTGAACAGCAGCCCGTACAACGCCCACGGCCCCACCCTGGGCAGGAACGTCTCCTCGTACCATTCCCGGCCTCGGCGCTTCTCACCGATCCAGCGGGACGCGAACCCGGCGATCAGCGGGACGCCGAGGAACACGAGCACGTTGAGCGCGATCTGCCGCACCGAGATCTCCAGCCCCTGCGTATCCAAGCCGAGCCAGCCGGGCAGCACGGTGAGGTAGAACCATCCCAACACAGAGAACATGACGACCTGGAACACGGAGTTGATCGCGACGAGCACCGCGGTCGCCTCGCGGTCGCCGCAGGCGAGGTCGTTCCAGATCACGACCATCGCGATGCACCGGGCCAAGCCCACGATGATGAGCCCGGTGCGGTACTCGGGGAGGTCGGGCAGGAAGAGCCAGGCGAGGGCGAACATGACCGCGGGGCCCGCGATCCAGTTCAGCAGCAACGAGGAGGCGAGGAGGCGCTTGTCGCCGGTGACGGCCGCGACCTTGTCGTAGCGGACCTTCGCGAGCACCGGGTACATCATCACCAGCAGGCC
>CALKHM010000034.1 GCA_937988695.1 uncultured Microbacterium sp.
CGCGCCTGTACCTCGACATGCATCCCGTGCCCGGCCTCTGGCTACCCAACGGGTGCATGGCGACCAGCGGCAGCCTGATCCGGTGGTTCCAGGCGCTGATCGGCGGAGATGATCTCGTCTCCCTCGACCAGCAGGCCGCGTCTCGGGCTCCGGCCGAACTGCTTTGCCTTCCGTACTTCCTCGGGGAGAAGAGTCCGTTGCATGATCCCGACTTGCGCGGTGCGTTCGTCGGTCTACATCTCGGGCACTCCCGGGCAGACCTGTACCGGTCGGTGCTCGAAGGCATCGCTTTCGGCTTTCGCCACCATCTCGACATCTTCGCGGAGATCGGGATTGTTCCTGACCAGGTGATGGTCACCAACGGAGGCAGCAAGTCCGTTCTGTGGAAGCAGATTCACGCAGACGTGCTGGGCGTCTCGATGCTCCCCGTCGTCGATCATCCGGGCGCATCGCTGGGTGCTGCGATCGTCGCCGCGATCGGTGTCGGTGAGCTGGCCGACTGGCAGGCTTCGGAGCGGTTCCGTCGACTCGGTGTCGCCATCGACCCCGACCCGATCCGGCATCAGCGTTACGTGGATGCCTATCAGACCTGGCGGGCAGCGGGCGAGAAGATCGCTCCGATCTCGCATCGACTTTCGCGGAGGGCTACCTCATGAGCACGGAAACCGTTGCGCTCGGCACTCGCCGGGGAAGGGCCGGCAAGAGCGATCGTCGTGGCCGTCGGTTCTTCATCGGAACGGCCTGGACGGTCGCATCCTTCGCCATCGGCGTCATCCTCTGGCAGGTTGTCGCGGCGCTGGGCGTAGAAGGCATTCCCGGGCCCCTCACCGTGCTGCGCCGTGGGATCGAGATGATTCAATCCGGTCTGCTCATCGGCGATCTTCTCGCGAGCCTCGGGCGTGTGGTGGCGGGCTTCGTGATCGGTATCGCGGTGGCGGTGCCCGCCGGGTTCCTGGTCGGCTGGTATCCGGTCGTCCGCAAGCTGACAGAACCCTGGATCCAGTTCCTGCGCACCATCCCGCCGCTCGCGATGATTCCGCTCGTCATCGTGATCGCAGGGATCGGGGAGGCGCCCAAGGTCTGGATCATCTTCCTTGCCGCCTTCTTATCCAGCGTGATCGCCACCATCCAAGGCGTGACGAGCGTCGACTCCGTCTTGATCAACGCCGCTCGTGTGCTCGGTGCCAGCAACATGACCATCTTTCTCCGGGTCGTGGTTCCCGCGTCCACACCGTTCATCCTGGTGGGCATGCGCATCGGCCTTGGCGCCTCATGGGCCACGCTCGTCGCCGCGGAGCTCGTCGCGGCCCAGCAGGGACTCGGATACCGGATGCAGCAGGCGCAGATCTACTACGACCTTCCGACGATCTTCGTATCGCTCATCACGATCGGGATCCTCGGGTATGCGATGGACCGATTGTTGCTGTCGCTCGAACACAAGCTGGTTGGCTGGCAAGACGGGGGCCGGAAGTGAGCGCGTTGGAGATTCCGTTGGACACGAAGATCTCGTTCCGGAATGTGCGGAAGACATTCACGGTCCGCGACAGCGAGTTCGTCGCACTCGACGATGTCAGCCTCGACGTCGGTGACGGCGAGTTCGTCACGATCGTCGGTCCGTCTGGATGCGGAAAGAGCACGTTGCTGACCATTGCCGCAGGTCTGACGGAATCGACGACGGGATCCGCATATGTCGACGGCAAGCCCGTGCAGGGTCCTGATCCCGATCGTGGGGTGATCTTCCAGCAATACGCGCTGTTCCCCTGGCTCACCGTGCGCAAGAACGTGGAGTTCGGCCCGTCGCTGAAGCGTGTTCCCCGGGCGCGACGTCGACAGATCGCACAGCATTTCATCGACCTCGTAGGGCTGACGGACTTTGCTGATGCGCTGCCAAAGATGCTCTCCGGAGGCATGAAGCAGCGCGCGGCTCTGGCACGGGCTTATGCGGCAGATCCCAAAGTGCTGCTCATGGATGAGCCGTTCGGTGCGATCGATGCGCTGACGCGCGTTCGTCTGCAGGAGCAACTTCTGGAGACGTGGGGGAACGATCGACGCACCGTGCTGTTCATCACGCATGACGTCGACGAAGCGGTGTTCCTCGCGAATCGTGTCGTCGTCATGGCGTCGCGGCCGGGTCGGATCCGTGACGTGGTGGAGATCGATCTGCCGTATCCGCGTACCGCGGACACACGGTTGACCCCGGAGTTCGTCGCGCTTCGCGAAAGGGTGTGGCGCGGCGTGTACGACCAATGAGCGGCCTTCCTGTCGCTTGTCAACCACCGAGAAAGGAGAACGCAGCATGAAAATCAGAAAGACGATCCTCACAGCCGTCGGCATCGGCGCCGTGGCGGCAGTGCTCGCCGGGTGCGGGAGTACGCCTGCGAGCCACGATGGAGATGGAAAGACACAAGAAGGGCCGGTCTCGATACGCGTCGGATACACGCCCGACCCCGGAGGTGCCCCGCTCCTTGCCATCGCAGAGGATCAAGGCTTCTTCGAGAAGAACGGCGTGAAGCCGACTCTGACTCCGTTTGCCACAGGACCGATCCAGGTTCAGGCGATGGGCACCAACGACCTCGATGTCGGCTGGATCGGACCGGGTGCGATGTGGCTTCCGGCAGATGGCAAGGCCAAAGTCATATCGATGAATCTCGTTGATCTCTCGGACGTCATCTTGGCGAACCCCAAATCCGGGATCAAGACCGTTGCCGATCTCAAGGGCAAGCAGATCGGCGTGCCGGAGGGTACCTCGGGAGACATGCTGCTGATGCAGGCGCTGAGCACAGCAGGCATGACCGTCGATGACATCAAGAAGGTGCAGATGGACCCGGCGACCCTGGTCTCTGCCTTCAGCTCGGGGAACATCGACGCCGTGGCGATCTGGCGTGCCGCTGTTTCGTCGGTGTTCACCACCATGCCGAACGTGACGGTCGTGGCCTCTGACGAGGACTATTACCCGGACTACGTCCCGGTCGGAGGCTATGTCGTCAGCGACAAGTTCCTCAAAGCCAGCCCCGACGGGGTCAAGCGGTTCGTGAGGGCGCTCCAGGAGGCCAACGACTACAGATACAGCCACCCAGACGAGACTCTGGCGATCACGTCGAAGTTCCTTCAGGTGGAGCCCGACCGCATCAAGCCGATCTTCGACTATGTGAAGTACTACACGACGGCCGAGTTCGTGAAGTACACCGAAGACGGCACGGTCGAGAAATGGCTGCAGCACGAAGTCGACTTCTTCGACAAGCTCGGCCGGATCACGACGCCCGTGCCGGTCTCGCAGTTCTATCTCTCCGACATGTACGTCGAGGCATCGAAGGGCTAGACACGTGCGATACCGCCAGCCGGCTTCCCCACCCGGGGCGCTTCCCGTCTCTGCGATGGGACTGAGAACCGCCTATCGTGAAAGACGACTCTCTCCCGTCGAGGTCGTCTCTGCGGTCATCGACCGCATCGTTGCGCGGGACTCGGAACTGCACTCGTTCGAGACCACCACCTTCGACCTGGCGATGGAGGCGGCCAAGCGAGCGGAGCGAGCCTATGCGGACGGTGACGCGGGGGAGCTGGCTGGCGTGCCGATCACGCTCAAGGACCTCACACCCACCAGGGGAGTGAGGACGACACTCGGTTCCCTCACTCGCAAGGACTGGATTCCCGACTTCGACGTGCCGGTCGTCGAGCGGCTGCGGGGAGCGGGTGCGGCTGTCCTCGGCAAGACGAGCACGCCGGAGTTCGGATGGAAGGCGGCCAGCGGGAACAGGCTCTCTGCACGCACCGTCAATCCGTGGAACCATGCGTTGACGCCGGGCGGATCGAGCAGCGGCGCGGGTGCGGGGCTGGCGGCGGGGCTCGGCTACCTCGCCCAAGGCAGCGATGGTGCAGGCTCTGTCCGCATCCCCGCGAGCTTCTGCGCAGTGGTGGGGATGAAGCCGTCCTACGGTCTGATTCCGCACTATCCCGTTGCGTTGATCGGGCGGCTCTCCCATCTCGGGCCGATGGCGCGAACCGTCCGCGATTGCGCGCTCATGCTCGACGTGATGCAGGGCGCTGACCCGCGAGATCCGGATTCCTGGACGTCGATTTCTCGTTTCCAGGAGCTTGAGGATGGCCCCCGTCTTCGGATCGGGTGGGTGAGCGACCTCGGTTATGCGCGCGCGGACCCTGACGTCGAAGAGGTGTTCCTGACGGCTCTCGAGCACTTCGTCCGTCTCGGCCATGAGGTCCGGGAGGTGAAATGGGATCTCCCGGATCCGTACGAAGAGCTCATCACGGTGTGGAGCTCCGGGATGGCAGCGCATCATTCCGCGACGTTCGCGGCTGACGCGCCACTGATCGATCAGGGCCGTCGCGTGCTCGTGGAGCGAGGATTCGGGGTGCGGGGCACGGACATCTCTGCCGCCTCTCGGATGTTCGCCGAGTACCACGATGCCGTCCGTGGCCTGATGACAGGTGTCGACGTCCTTGTCACGCCGACCGTTCCCTGCGCCCCCTTCCCGGTGGAGGAGGACTTCCCTGACATGCCTGGTCGTCCCGACCCGCTCGGCTGGGCGATATACACCTACCCGTTCAACATCACGGGTCAGCCGGCGATCAGCGTGCCTTGCGGGTCGGACCGCAACGGCATGCCGGTTGGCCTGCAGATCGTCGGCCCGTGGCGACGCGACGACCTCGTCCTCCGACTCGCCCGCGCCTTCGAGGATTCGAGAGGCCCATGGACCTACCCGAACGACAGGAGCCAGCAGAATGAGCAGTGAGAACGACCGACCGAACATCCTCCTCGTCATGTGCGATCAGTTGTCCGCGCTGGCGACATCGCCGTACGGCAACCATGAGGTTCTCACCCCGAACCTCCAACGACTGTCCGCGCGGGGCACGACCTTCGAGAACGCGTACTGCAATGCGCCGCTGTGCGCACCGTCGAGAGCATCGATGATGACGGGGCGCCTGCCGGACGACATTCCCGTCAACGACAACGCGGAAGAACTCCCGGCGACGATTCCCACATTCGCGCATCATCTGCGACGAGCCGGGTACAGAACCGTGCTCAGCGGCAAGATGCACTTCGTCGGTCCCGACCAGCTGCATGGCTTCGAAGAGCGGCTGACGACGGACATCTATCCGGCCGATCTCCAATGGGCGCAGGACTGGGAGACGTTGGGAGTTCCTCCCCGTGATCCCGAGGAGGAGATCTTCGGGAGATACATGGCCCATATGGTGCCGGAGGCAGGTCCGGTGCCGTGGTCGACTCAGCTGGACTACGACGAGGAGGTGCATTTCCGTGCGCTGGAGCGCATTCGCCAGCTGTCGCGCAGCCGGACAGCGGATGCGGCGCCATGGTTCCTCTGCGTCTCGTATACGCAACCTCACGATCCCTACGCGCCCGCCCAGGAGTATTGGGATCGCTACGAGGGGGTCGAGATCACGTTGCCGACCCCCGCCCCCGAGGGCTATCGGCTCACGGCGTGGGACACGTGGGTCAATGCGTATCACGGGATCGATGTCGTACGCCCCTCGGACGAGCAGGTTCTGGCGGCGCGTCGCGGCTATTACGCGATGACCAGCTACATCGATGACAAGCTCGCGGAACTCCAGCGCGAACTGGAGCGGTTCGGTGTTCTCGATGACACCGTCGTCGTCTTCATCAGCGACCATGGCGACCAGATCGGCGAACACGGGATGTTCTTCAAGCGGACATTCCGGGAGTGGTCGACGCGCATCCCGATGATCTTCGCGGGGCCGGGTATCCCGGAAGGCGAGCGCAGGTCAGCGCCGGTATCCTTGATCGACCTCTTCCCGACGATCCTCGGCGTCGCCGGTGTCGATGGTGATCCGGCAGGCCTGACCGGGATACAGGGCTGTGATCTGTTTCCCGACGAGGGACGTGAGGAGAGCCGGCCGGTCATCATCGACTACAACGGCGAGGGCACGATCGCCCCGACCAGGACGGTCGTGCAGGGCCGGTACAAGTACGTCTACGTCCATCAGCAGGACGAACTCCTTTATGACCTCGCCGCAGATCCTGAGGAGTGGGTCAATCTGGCTGGTTCGCCCGACGGGATCGCGACGACGGAACGGCTGCGCGGGGTCTGCATGGACGGGTGGGATCCGGGCGAAGCGGAGCAGCGGATCCTCGCGAGTCAGAAGCGGCGTGCGTTCGTCAACGAAGCACTGTCGACCGGACTCTACGATTCGTGGAACTATCAGCCGTTCTTCGACGCAGCACGGATGTACGTGCGCCGGCCGATCACGAGGGTGTGGGACCGTGGCTCGATCAATCAGTGGAACACCGCCGAGGGCGCGGACCGCACATGACGGTGACTGCTGATCCTGTGCGGAGATCACCGCGGATCCGGCTGGGGATCAACAACTGCTTCGCTGTCAAGCGCTGGCCCGATCCGGAGGACTGGTCGACAGTCGTCACGGACGTGCTCGGCCTCGACCTCGTGCAGGTCAGCGAAGACCTCCTCAGCCTCACTGCCGACAGGGCGGAGAACCTGCGAACCGTGGAGCGTGTGCGCGGTGTACTCGACGACTCCGGGATCGAAGTGCACAGTGTGTTCAGCGGTCTGGCGGCGTACGGCCGGAACCTGTTGCTCGCGCGATCCGAACGTGCACATGCCGCCGCCCTCGCATGGTTCGAAGAGCTGATCAGAGCAGCGCACGGTCTTGGCGGCCGAGGCGCGGGAGGCTTCCTCGGGGCTTTCAGCGTGCCTGATTTCATCGCCGGGGAGGCGGAGCGCTTGCTCGCTCGGCTGTTCACCGACATGCGCTCGCTCAGTGAGACGGCGCAGCGGTACGGACTCGATTTCCTCCTCTTTGAGAACATGAGCGTGGAACGCGAGTACGGCCATCGAATCGAAGAGGCGAAGCGGATCGAAGCGTCCGTTTCCGGCGCTCCCGTTCCTTGGCGACTGTGTCTGGACGTCGGTCATCCGTTTGCGATCCGAGATGCACATCAGCGTGGCGGAGGTCTGGAGCCGTGGTTGTGCGAGCCGTGGGCATGCACGCCGGTCGTCCAGCTGCAGCAGACGCGCTGGGGACAGGACCAGCACGCACCCTTCGCCGGCGAGCCGATCGAAGGACAGGTGGAAAGAGAGAAGGTCCTAGCGGCGGTCTCTGAATGGCCAGCCGACGAGGTCACCCTTCTGCTTGAGATCATCCCTTCCCATGAGGCCGCGGATGATCTCGTTCTGGAAGATCTGCGCGCGAGCGTTGACTACTGGCGGGAGGGTATCTCGTGTCTGGCAAAGAGATGAAGCCTGAGAGCTCGAGGGTGCCGTTCGCCGGAGGGCGAGAGGCGATCGCGAGGGATGCCGTGGTGGTGACCGGTGCCGGTTCTGGGATCGGACGTGCGATCGCCATAAGGCTCGCCGCCAAAGGATGGCGGGTCGTGGCAACCGACGTGGATGTTCATGCGGCTGAGGCAACGGCCCGTGCGCTGCCAGTCACAGCCCGGCCTCATGAGGCCGCTCAGCTGGACGTCACGGACCCCGCCAGTGCGGAGCGGGTCGCCCGAGACGTGTCGGTACGTCTTGGGTTGGGCGCGTGGGTGAGCAACGCGGGTGTCTCCTTCATGGAGCGCTTCGTCGATATCCCGATGAGCAACTACGAGAAGACGATGGATGTGAATCTCAAGGGCGTCTTCGTGTGTGGTCAGGCCGCCGCGCGCGCGATGATCGCGGCAGGGAGAGGCGGCCGGATCGTGAACACCGCCTCGATGGCGGGAAAGCAGGGGAGAGTCCCCTTTCTCGCGGACTACGTGGCGAGCAAGTTCGCTGTGGTGGGGCTCACGCAGTCGATGGCGGTCGAGCTGGGCGCGTACGGCATCCTCGTGAACTCCGTCTGTCCCGGTTATGTCACGACACCTATGCAGGACAGGGAACTGTCGTGGGAGGCTCGCCTGCGGGGAACGGGGACAGACGCCGTGCGTAGTCTCATGGTGGAGGACACGCCCCTTGGCCGGCTGCAGACGCCCGAGGACGTGGCGAACGTCGTCGGATTCCTCCTCTCCGAGGAGGCATCCTTCATCACCGGAGAGGCATTGGCCGTCAACGGCGGCGCGTACATGGACTGAACAGCTCGCCGGGAGTGCATGGCGCCCGGCATGCACCTTCCCGCCGTCGACCGCCGGCGGTACCCTCGGCTCATGTCGAACGGCCTGGCGGCATCCTTTCTCGCCCTGCACGAGGGCCGAGGATTCGTGCTTCCCAACGCGTGGGATGCCGGATCGGCGAGGATCCTCGAACAGGCGGGATTCCCGGCGATCGCCACGACCAGCGCCGGCATCGCATGGTCATGGGGCGTCGCCGACGGCGGCACGATCGGCGGCGATGCCATGCTCGATCGCGTCGCCGAGATCGCTGCCGCCGTCCGGGTGCCGGTCACGGCAGACCTCGAGGCTGGTTACGGCGACGGCCCGGCAGACGTCGCGCGCACCGTTGCGCGCGCAGCCGAGCGGGGACTCGTCGGCGCGAACCTCGAAGACAGCGTGGATGGACGGTTGCGGGATGCCGGTGAGTTCGCCGACCGACTCGCGGCCGCGCGAGCCGCGGCGCCTCGCGGCACCTTCGTGTTGAACGCTCGTACCGACGCCTATTTCGTCGGCACGAACGGTGACACGTTCGCCGAGACCGTGGATCGCGCGCATCGGTACCTCGCAGCCGGCGCCGACTGCATCTTCGTGCCGGGAGTCGACGACGAGGCCACGATCCGGCGGCTGGTCGCCGCGATCCCGGCTCCGCTGAACATCGTCGCCGGGCTGACAGCGAACCTCATCGACGCTCCGACTCTGTTCTCCTTGGGCGTCAAGCGCGTGAGCGTCGGCGGCGGGCTGGCGCGCACCGCGCTGGGCGTGCTGGAGCGCGCGGCGCGGGAGCTGCGCGAGTCCGGCACGCTCGGATTCCTCGACGACGCGATCGCGTACGCCGAGGTGCAGCGGCGGTTCCGTGCACCCGCTGCGGCCAGCGCCGTGCCCGACAGCGCCGGCTGACCGCCCCGCGGTGAAGGTCCGAGGGTCCCGGTATCGTGAACGGGTGAAGACCATCCCCCTCGGCGCCGGCACGGCGCCCAATGTCGTCCTTGGACTCATGCGCATCGACGGGATGCCGGATGACGCCGTCCGCGATCTCGTACGCGCGGCGAGGGACGCCGGCATCGACTTCTTCGACCACGCCGACATCTATGGCCGTACGCTGCACGGGAGCGAACGGCGCTTCGCCGAAGCCCTCCAGCTCACGCCGTCGCAGCGCGCCGAGGTGACGCTGCAGACCAAGTGCGGCATCCGAGCCGGCTACTTCGACTTCTCGTACGAGCACATCGTGGAGTCCGTGGAGGGGTCGCTGCGCGCCCTGGACACCGACTATCTCGACATCCTGCTGCTGCACCGGCCCGACGCCCTGGTCGAGCCGGAAGAGGTCGCGCGGGCCTTCGACGAGCTGGAGGCCTCCGGGAAGGTGCGCGCGTTCGGCGTCTCGAACCACACGCCGCGCCAGATCGATCTGCTGCGCACCGCGGTACGCCAGCCGCTGGTCGCGAACCAGTTGCAGCTGTCGATCACGCACGCACCGATCGTCGCACACGGGCTCGCGTCGAACATGCAGGGACTCGATCAGTCGATCATGCGCGATGGCGGCGGCATCGTCGACTACTGCCGCATCAACGGCATCACCATCCAGGCGTGGTCCCCGTTGCAGGCGGGGGTCTTCGACGGCGTGTTCCTGGACTCCGACCGATACCCCGAGCTCAACGCCGTCATCGACCGGCTCGCCGCCGCCTACGATGTGCCGCCCATCGCGATCGCCGCAGCATGGATCGCGCGCCATCCCGCGAACATGCAGGTCGTGCTGGGCACCACGACGCCACAACGCGTCACGGATGCCGCGCGCGGCTGCGATGTCGAGCTCACGCGTGCCGAGTGGTACGAGCTGTTCCGGGCCGCCGGCTACACCGTGCCCTGAGACCGATCGTGGGGACCGGCGACGCGGCCCGCTCGGGAGGCGTGCAGACCATGGCGCACGCGCGATCTGCGGGAGGGGCCGCGCGGCCGGCTGCTGTGCGTGGCAGCGCCGACGCGGCATCCCCATAGAAGACCGGTCCGCAATAGATTGGTCTCGTGACGGATTCCACGACTGCCCGCAGCCATGGCGAAGAGCCGCACCTGCCGGGGCTGGCACAGCGGCTGAACTGGCTGCGAGCGGGTGTGCTCGGCGCGAACGACGGCATCGTGTCCACGGCCGCGGTCGCAGTCGGCGTGGCCGGCGCGACGGACGCCGTGGGACCCGTGTTCCTCGCGGGCGCCGCAGCGCTCGTGGGCGGCGCGATCTCCATGGCGCTCGGGGAATATGTCTCGGTCTCCAGCCAGCGCGACAGCGAGCATGCGCTCATCGCGAAGGAGACCGAAGAGCTGCGCACCGATCCCGACGCCGAGTTCGAAGAGCTCGTCGGACTGTATGAGAAGGAAGGCCTGTCGCACGAGACCGCGCGCACGGTGGCGAAGGAGCTGACCGAGAAGGACGCCTTGCGCGCGCACCTCTCGCTGGAGCTGAACATCGACCCCGACGACGTGGTCAGCCCCTGGCACGCGGCGCTCGCCTCGGCGGTCGCGTTCACGATCGGTGCGCTGCTGCCGCTGCTGACGATCCTGCTCATCCCCGCGCCCGTCCGTGTCGCGTGGACGTTCGTCGCGGTGCTCGTTGCGCTCGCGGTCACCGGTTACGTCGCGGCCTGGATCGGCGGGGCGGTGCGCTGGCGTTCGATGCTGCGCACGGTGATCGGAGGAGCACTGGCCCTGGCCGCGACCTTCCTGGTCGGCACCCTGTTCGGCACCGCCATCGGCTGACCGAACGCTCACTCGCAAGACGGCGCCTTCCTCGGAGCAATTCTGGGAGATCGTGCGAAGAACGCGCCGTTGTGCGAGGTTGTGTGCGCACTCGCGCGCGAGGGGCCGGGATGCCGGCGGGATGCCGCTCCGCGGCCGAACACCGGGTCTACGCTGATAACGGGGACGGGGCTCATGGGCGTGCACAGCCGATCACAGGCCGCGAAGCGGCGTGCGCTCACGCGCGCGCTGCGCACGATGAGCGTCGGTCTGGGCGCGACCGCCGGTCTGGTGGTGGCGCTGGGCGTGCTCACGACCACCGAGGGACTGTTCGTCCGCGAGCGTCTGGTTCCCACCCGGCTCGGGCCGATCATCCCGCACAGCGGCAGGTACGGCGCGCACCGGCCGGGCGCGGCGCTCGTGCTGGGCATGATGGGCGACTCGCTGGCCGTCGGCTATGGCGCGGTCGACCCCGAGGAGACCCCGGGCACGCTGCTGGCGATGGGACTGGCCGACGCCTCCGACCGGCCCGTCGACATCGTGAACGTGGCAGAGGTGGGGGCCGAGTCCACCGCTCTGGTCGCTCAGCTCGCCCGGCTCATGGCCGAGGCTCCGCACCTCGACGTGGTCGTGATCGTCGTCGGCGCCAACGACGTGATGCGGCTGAAGCGTCTCACCGACGCGCTGTGGCCGCTGTCCGAGGCGGTGCGGCAGCTGCGCCGGGAAAGAGTCCAGGTGGTCGTGGCCACCTGCCCCGACCTGGGCACCGTGCAGCCCTTTTCCCAGCCGTTGCGGTTCTTCGCGCACTGGTCCAGCCGGCTGGCGGCCACGAGCCAGGCCATCGTCGCGTTGCGCGCGGGCGGGCGCACGGTGTCGCTGGCCGACACGCTGGGCCCGCTGTTCCGGCACGCCCCCGATCAGATGTTCTCGCACCGCGACCATCTGCACCCTTCCGACGCCGGCTATCGGGCCGCGGCTGCCGCGATCCTGCCGAGCGTGTGCGCGGCCGCCGGCTACCCGCGGCCGCAGGACGCCCACGTGCCGCATCGGGTATACCGCAAAGGCAGCCGGCATCCACTCGCCTGGTGGGCGTTTCGCGCGTCCCGCCGTGTGGGCGAGCGGCTGACGGCGTCGGAGAGCGCGCGGGCGCCCGAGCCGCGTTGAACCACGGTGGGGCGCCCGGCCTCGCACCGACTCGTCATCCGACCCGTCACGTTCCGGATGCCGCAGCGGTCACTCCCACGGGGACGGGCGGTCGCTGTCGCGCTCGCCGTCGTCGGGCCGCTCGGGAAGCTCCTCGTCGCCCGCGCGGATGCACAGCCAGCGCAGCTGTCCGGGACTGTCGGGCAGCGCCCGCCACGTGCGCCACACGCCCTGCCCCACCCGCACCACCGTGCCCGCGCGCACGTCGACGACATCGTCATCCAGCGCCATCTGGCCGTGCCCTGCCAGGAACACGTAGAGCTCCTCGACCCGCCCGTGCTGATGCCAATACCCCGCCTGTTCTCCGGGCTCGTAGGCGTTGGCCGTCATGCCGATGTACTGCATCGCCAGCTCGTGGTCGACCACCCGACGGCCGTCACGGGAGCTCTCCGGCGTGAAACCGCCATAGAAGTCGCGCCACTGCTCGGGCGCGCCGATCTCAAGGACCTGATATCCGCTCATGCGGCCCACGGTACCCCCGCTCCGGTGATGCTCGGCCCGGACTCAGCCAGTACCGCCCGGCAACCGATAAAATCGATCGCTGGTGCGTGTGATGCGCGCCCGTGAGAAGGAGCGGCCGGATCCGCAGCGTGCGCCGCACGCTCCAGATACTGTCGCGCCTCCGCGTTCCCGATCACCAGGAGACGACACATGGCCGGCTTGTCAGGTCGCGTCTCCGACCCGTCCACGCGCCCCACGCCGACCGCACGCGGCGGGCGAGTCGAAGCGTCGGCCGCGGCACACGCCAAGGTCATCCTGCTCGGCGAGCACGCTGTCGTTCACGGCGCCCCCGCCATCGCCCTGCCCGTCCACGGACTCACCCTGACCGCGTCGGTCACCCGCACCGACCGTCCGCTGTGGATCGACTCGGTGCTCTACCGCGGACCGATCACCGGCGCGCCCGAGCTGCTGGCGGCCCCCATCACCGCGATCGTCGAGACGCTGGGCTTCGTCGGCGCGCCCGCCGCCGGCCGGGCCGTGCGCATCGACGGCGAGATCCCCGCCGAGCGCGGCCTCGGCTCCAGCGCGGCCGTGGCGGCAGCCATCGCCGGGGCGGTCGCCCGCAGCGCCGGGGTGGAGCTGGATGCCGAGCAGCGGTTCACGCTCACGCAGGCCGCCGAACGCGTCGCACACGGCACGCCCAGCGGCCTGGACGCGCGTGCGGTCGTCTCGGAGACCCCGGTGTGGTTCCACGCCGGCGAAGCACGCGCGCTGCGCTCGGCCTTCGGCGGGGTCTTCGTGATCGCCGACACCGGCCTGCGCGGGCGCACTCGTGAGGCGGTCGCTGCCGTCGCCGCGCTGAAGGCCGCCGAGCCCGCACGCGTCGCCGACGTGATCGCCCGCATCCAAGACCACACCGAGGCTGCCGTCGCCGACCTCGCCGCCGACGACCGGGCGTCGCTCGGACGGCGGATGAGCAGCACGCACGAGCTGCTGCGCGTGCTGACCGTGAGCAGCCCGCCCCTCGACCGCCTCGTGGCCGCCGCATCGTCTGCGGGAGCGCTCGGCGCGAAGCTCACCGGCGGCGGGCGCGGCGGATGCGTCCTGGCGCTGGCGGGCACGGCCGAGGCCGCTGAGACCGTCGCCGCGGCCCTGCGCGCGCACGGCGCGGAGCGCACCTGGATGCTGCGGCCGGGGGACGTCGCGGCATGAGCACCGCCGTCGCGCATCCGAACATCGCCCTCATCAAGTACTGGGGC
>CALKHM010000035.1 GCA_937988695.1 uncultured Microbacterium sp.
GGCTCCGCCGATGCCCTGGCCGGTGAGCGCGTTCTTGAAGATCTGCTCGAAGCCCAGGAACTTCACGATCGACAGGGTCACCGACGGGTGGAAGCGCAGGCCGCCCTTGTACGGGCCGAGCGCCGAGTTGAACTGGATGCGGTAGCCGCGGTTCACGCGCAGCAGGCCGTCGTCGTCGATCCACGGCACGCGGAAGATGATCTGCCGCTCGGGCTCGACCAGCCGGTCGAGCACGCCGCTGTCCACGTACTCCGGGTGCTCGTCCAGCACCGGACCGATCGAGTCGAGCACCTCGTGCACGGCCTGCAGGAACTCGGGTTCGTGAGGGTTGCGGGCCAGAACGGTGTCATAGACGGAGCGGACGGAGGCGGGCAAAGCAGTAAGAGTCGAGGTCACGGTGAGACTTTCTGGCCTGAGAGACAGGGCTGCACGCACACAGTGCGAACCGTTTCACTTTACCCGGCGGTACCCTGGGCCGGACGCTGGCCTTCGTAACATTAGGAGCGCGGGATGCTGTTCGAACACGTGGGTGTGAGCCCGACCATCGATCCGACCGCCGTGATCGCCCCGACGGCGGTCATCAGCGGCGACGTCACGATCGGACCGGAGTGCCAGGTGCTGCACGGCGCCGTGATCACCGCCGAGGGCGGTCCGATCACCCTGGGCTCGAGCGTCATCGTGATGGAGAACGCGCTGATCCGGGCCAGCGCCGCCAACCCGGTGCACATCGGCGATCACACGCTGGTCGGACCGATGGCGAGCGTGTCGGGGGCGACGATCGGCGAGGAGGTCTTCCTGGCCACCGGCACGCGCATCTTCAACGGCGCGCGCATCGATGCGCGCTGCGAGGTGCGCATCAACGCCGTCGTGCATCTGCGCACCCACCTCGCCGAGGCCACCGTCGTGCCGATCGGCTGGGTGGCGGTGGGCGATCCGGTGCAGGTGCTCCCGCCGGACCGGCACGAGGACATCTGGAACGCGCAGCAGGAGCTGGACTTCCCGGGGTACGTCTTCGGCCTGGACCGTGAGACACCGGACCTGATGGTCCAGCTCACCGAGCGTTACGGACGCAGTCTCGCCCGGCACGACCAGGACCGACGCGTGGAGTGACCTGGACCGGGATCAGTCCCAGCGGCAACCGCATTCGTGGCAGGCGAAGGTCACTTCGCGCAACTGGTCGGACCGCTCGAGCTCGATGGCGAACCAGTCGGCGTCGATCACGCGCACCTCACCCGACCCGCATACCGGGCAGACCTCCGGCGCGACGAGGACGGTCCGGGACGTCGTGACGTGCGTGCTCGTGCTCATGCCCCGACGGTAACGCCGGACGCCGACATCGGCGGCAGGACCCGCCCGGTACCATGGACTCCGGTGTGCCGGGAAGTCTGGTCGGCGGCCGTCGCGCGTGCGACGCGCCTGATCCCGGAGGTGCCGTGAACCCTTTTCGCTCGCCGCGCGTCGCGGCGATCCTGCTGCTGGCGGCTGCCGGATGCGGCATCCTGCTGGCCAACACGCCCGCGTCGGGTCTCGCCTTCGACGTGCAGCACGCTCGCCTGGGGATCGCCGGCACGCCGTTCCTGCTGGACGTGGGGGAGTGGATCGCCGACGGGCTGCTGGCGGTCTTCTTCTTCACCGTCGCCGTCGAGCTGCAGTTCGAGCTGACGAGCGGACAGCTGCGGTCCGCGCGCAACGCCCTGCTGCCGGCGATCGCGGCGGCCGGCGGTGTGGTCGTGCCGATCGTCGTGTACCTCGCTGTGGCCGCTCCGGCAGGGCTCGCGCGGGGCTGGCCGGTGCCCACCGCGACCGACATCGCCTTCGCGCTCGGGGTGCTGGCCGTCGCCGGGCGCGGTCTGCCGCCCCGGGTACGCGTGTTCCTGCTCGCGCTGGCGATCCTCGACGACATCGTCGGCATCGTCTTCATCGCCGTGCTGTTCGCGCACGGTCTTCACGTCGGCATGCTGCTGCTGGCCCTCGCGCTGGTGGTCGCGTTCGGCGTGTGCGCCCGGGCGCTCGGCCGACGCGGCAGCCGACTGCTGGTCGCGGCAATGCTCGTGCTGGCCGCGGGCGCCTGGGCGGCGATGCTCGCCTCGGGCATCCACGCGACCATCGCGGGGGTGCTGCTGGGCCTGGCCGTCGCGCAGCAGCCCGGGCTGCGCGCGGCTCACGTGCTCGAGCCATGGGTGAACGGCCTCGTGCTGCCGCTGTTCGCGCTGTCGGCGGCCCTCGTCGCCATCCCGCGCACCGGTGCCCTCTCTCCGGTGTTCTGGGGCATCGCGCTGGCGCTGCCGGTGGGCAAGCTCCTCGGCATCGCCGGCGCCGCGCAGCTCGCGCAGCGCGCGTTGCGCGTCGCGCCGTCCGAGCGGATCCGCTTTCCCGACCTCGTTGCGGCGGGCGCCCTGGGCGGCATCGGGTTCACCGTGTCGCTGCTGCTGGCAGGCCTCGCCTTCGCCGACGACGCCGCCCTGCGCGATCAGGCCGTGCTGGGCGTGCTGTGCGGGTCGCTGGCCGCTCTCGTGGTGGCGGTCTTCGTCGTATCGTGGCGTGCACGAGTGCACAGGAGGCAGACGGCATGAGCCAGGCATCCGATCCGTTGCGTCGGGCCGCCGACGTCATGCGCGCTGTGCGTGAGAGGTGCGTGTGGACGCAGCAGATCACCCACCGCGACCTGATCCCCTACCTCGTCGAGGAGAGCGCCGAGCTCATCGACGCGGTCGAGGACGGAACGCGCGCCGACATGCGCGAGGAGCTCGGCGATCTGCTGTGGCAGGTGCTGTTCCACGCCGAGATCGCTTCACGCGACCAGCTGGACCCGTTCGACATCGACGACGTCGCCGCCGGACTCGCCGAGAAGATGGTGCGCCGGCATCCGCACGTGTTCGGCGACGCGGTGGCCACCACGCCCGACGAGGTGCTCGTGCTGTGGAACGCGGCCAAGGCCGCCGAGAAGCGCGAGCGTCGGTCGGTGCTGGACGGGGTGAGCCAGCGGATGCCGTCGCTGGCCCTCGCGCAGAAGATGGTGGGCCGGGCAGGCCACCTCCGCTCGCCCGGTGCTTCTCGGGCGCTTGGCGAGCGCGACGGGCCGGCACGCACCGCCGAACCGGCCACCGAGGCGGAGCTCGGCGAGGCGCTGCTCGCGCTGGTCCGCCTCGCCGCGGACCGGGGTTGGGATGCCGAGCGCGCACTGCGGGAGCGTCTGCGCGTGCTGCGCGCCGACGTCTCCGCCGCCGAGGCAGCACGGGAGGCTGCGGCCGGGGAGGGCGCAGGCGACCTGCAAAGATAGATCCGTGGCATCCGTCAATCCGCCGCGCGGCATGCGCGATTTCCTCCCCGCCGACAAGGCCCGTCGTGAGCGGGTGCTCGCCGTGATCCGGGAACGCTATCGCGCGCACGGCTTCGACGAGATCGAGACGCCGGTGATGGAGGAGTACGCGCGGCTGCACGCCGGCGTCGGCGGCGACAACGAGAAGCTCGCCTACAACGTGCTGCGGCGGGGGCTCTCGGCCGACGCGATCCGTGCCGCCGCCGACGATCCCGCGGCACTGACCGACCTGGGGCTGCGGTACGACCTGACGGTTCCGCTGTCGAGGTTCTACGCGACGCATCGCGGCGAACTGCCGACGGTGTTCCGGGCGATCCAGCTCGCGCCGGTCTGGCGCGCGGAACGGCCGCAGAAAGGGCGCTACCGCCAGTTCATGCAGTGCGACATCGACATCATCGGCGACGCGTCGGCGCGTGCCGAGGCCGAGCTCGCGGTGGCCACGCTGGACACCGTGGACGCACTGGGGCTCGAAGGCGGCGTGATCCGCATCAACGACCGGCGCGCCCTGGAGTGGATGCTCGAGCGCTTCGGGTTCGCCGGCGCCGACCGCCCCGGGGTGCTCATCACGATCGACAAGCTCGACAAGCTCGGACCCGACGGCGTCGCCGCCGAACTGCGCGAGCGCGGCGCGACGACGGCGGCGGTCGACGCCTTCGAGGCCTTCCTGCATCGCCCGCAGACGATGGAGCACCACGCGTACGGCGAACGGCAGATCCGCAAGGCGCTGCCCGACGGGGCGCCCGACGACGTCGTCGCACACCTGGTCGGCATCGGCGAGGCGGTGGGGGCTGCGCGGCCATCCGCAGATGCCGTGACCGAGGTGCCGCTCGTGTTCGATCCGTTCCTGGTG
>CALKHM010000036.1 GCA_937988695.1 uncultured Microbacterium sp.
TCAGTGCCGCCTGGTTGTCGGGGATGTAGTCGAAGACGACCTCCTTGACCTTCGCCTTGTCGCCCCAGTACTTGTCGTTGCGTGCGAACGTGATCGAGTCGCCCTGCTTCCAACCCGCCAGGGTGAACGGGCCGGTGCCGTTGGCCTCGGTCTTGTAGTCGACCTTGTCATCCTTCTCCAGGATGATGCCGGCTCGGCCGGACAGGTTCCACAGCAGCTGCGAGTCGGGCTCGGTCAGGGCGATCGTGATGGTCTGCCCCTGGGCGCTTACCGACTTCACCCGCGAGAGGGTGCTGGAGTCGACCCATCCCTTCTGCGTGCGGTGCTGGTCGAGCGACCACACCACGTCGTCGGCGGTGAGCTTGTGGCCGTCAGCGAACGTCACGCCGTCGCGCAGCGTGAACGTGTAGGTGAGCCGGTCGGGGGAGACCTCGTACGCGCTGGCAAGCTCCGGCTCGATCTTCTGCTCGGGCGTGCGCCGCACCAGCCCCTGGTAGATGTTGTCGATGAGGATCTGATCCAGCGCGGCGCCGGACTGCTGGCGGATGTCGAGACTGCTCGGCTCGAGCACGAGGCGGATCGCGACGGTGGCGTTCGGATCGGGCGTGCCTGTTCCGGTGGGCTTGGCCGTGGTGCCGGTGCAGCCGGTGAGAGTGAGCGTCGCGGCCACGACGAGTGCCGTGGCGACGGCCAGAGTACGTCGATGCATGAGGGTGGTGGTCCTTTCGCGGCTGCGCACCAGCCTAGAGGGCGCGTACGGATGCCCGTGCCACGATGACGTGGCCGGGCTGCGGGCGGATCTCACGCGCCGCGGGCGGCCAGCATCCGGGCCAGCTCGACCGGCAGCTCCTCCTGCACGTTGTGGCCGCTGTCGACGACGACGACCGTGGCCTCCGGCAGTCGTCGCACGTAGTCGGCTGCCTCGTCGTCGGTGACGTATCCGTGGTCGCCGCGGATGAGGGTCAGCGGCACCCGGACGGCGCCCAGGTCGCTCCACCCGTTGTCGGCCAGCACCGTGGCCACCGTGTCGCCGGACGCGGCCGATGCCGGCGCTGCGGGGGTCGCGGCTGCTCGAGCAGCGGCGAGATGGGCGAAGTGATGCTTCCACTCCACGCGTCCGTCGGGGCGTACCCGCGAGTTCAGATACACGCCGCGTGCGGCGGCCGCGGGCGTGCCGCCCAGGCCGAACTGCAGCGCGCGCTGCACGAGCTCGTCGCGACTGGCCCAGTCGGTGGGGCCGGCGAAGAACTGCGCGATCTGCTGGGCGTTGCCGTTCGGGTCGATACCTGGCGTGATGTCGATGACGACGAGCTCCCGCACGAGCTCGCCCGCCGCCGCCGCGACCGCCGCCGCCGTCAGCCCGCCCAGCGACTGCCCCACCAGCAGCTGCGGACGATCGGTCCATGCGCGGATGCCGGCCGCGACATCCGGCGCCAGCGCCGAGGCGACGTAGCGAAGGTCATCGCGCCACGACGAGTCGCCGTGCCCGGGCAGGTCGATCGCGAGCGCCGGCAGCCCCAGCGCCAGGATCGTCGTGTCCCAGGTGTGCGCGTTCAGACCGGCTCCGTGCAGGAAGGTCACCAGCGGCAGCCCCTCGGGGTCGGATGCCGGGGCCCAGCGCAGCGCGGAGAGGGTGCGACCGTCGGGCAGTGTGAGGGTCAGACGCTCGCCGATCGGAAGCGGGCCGTCGAACGCGATGTCGGCCGCCTGAGCGGGAAGGAACGAGAACTCGTCGAAGTCGTCGGTCACCCGGCAATTCTCCCAGGTCGGCAGCCTTGTCGGGCGTCCTCAGAACGGGCGGATAGGCTGGCGCCATGAGCGATCAGCCCCGCGTGCACCTGTCTCGCGCCGCCAAGCCCGCCTACCAGGCGCTGGAGGCGTTCTCGACGACCGTCAAGGGCATCGCCGACGACGCCGGCATCGACGCGCGACTCCGGGAGATCGTCCAGCTGCGGGCATCGCAGCTCAACGGCTGCGCGTTCTGCGTGCGCGTGCACCTCGACCGCGCCACGGCAGCGGGCATGGACGCCGACGTCGTGTCGCAGATCCCGGTGTGGCGGGAATCGGGGGTGTTCAGCGAACGCGAGCGTGCCGCGCTGGAGCTGGCCGAGGCGTTCACGTTCATCCACCGTGGCGGCATCCCCGACGAC
>CALKHM010000037.1 GCA_937988695.1 uncultured Microbacterium sp.
GCCCGCAGCCCGCCGATACGTCCCTCCACCGTGGCGAGATCGAATCCCGCAATCCGCTGGTCGATGACGAACTCGAACATCGGCACCTTGGTGTCCATGAGCGACCGCACCGCGGCATCCCCGCGCTGCAGCCGCAGGTCGCAGGGGTCCAGCCCGTCGGGTCCGGCGGCCACGAAGCTGCGCGCGGTCAGCCCCTTCGTCGATGCGAACGCGCGCACGGCGGCCTTCTGCCCGGCCGCATCCGGATCGAACGTGAACACCACCTCCGCCGAGCCGTCGTCGCCGATCACACGACGCAGGATGCTCATGTGATCGGCGCCGAAGGCGGTGCCGCACGTGGCCACGGCGGTGGTGACCCCGGCGAGATGGCAGGCCATCACGTCGGTGTATCCTTCGACCACCACGACCCGGCGCGGATCGCCTCGTGAGATGTCGCGCTTGGCCAGATCGAGCCCGTACAGCACCTGAGTCTTCTTGTACAGCACGGTCTCGGGCGTGTTCAGGTACTTCGGCCCGTTGTCATCGTCGAACAGCCGACGCGCGCCGAAGCCCAGCGTCTGTCCGGTGATGTCGCGGATCGGCCAGATCACCCGGCCGCGGAACCGATCGTAGACGCCGCGCTGTCCCTGTGAGACGAGGCCGGCAGCCAGCAGCTCCTCGCGGGTGTAGCCCTGCGCGGCGAGCGCGTCGAGCATCCCCGACCAGCCCTTCGGCGCATAGCCGACGCCGAAATGCGCGGCTGCGCCCGCGTCGAACCCGCGCTGCCCGAGAAAGCGCCGGCCGACGTCGGCCTCGGGGGTCATCAACTGGGTGCGGAACCACTCCGCCGCTGCCGCGTTGGCCGCATACAGGCGGGTGCGGCCGGACGTCTCGGGTGCGGCGCCGCCCTCCTCGTAGTGCAGCGTGTAGCCGATGCGTGCAGCGAGCCGCTCGACCGCCTCGGTGAAGGTCAGGTGATCCAGCTGCCGCAGGAAGGTGTACACGTCGCCGGACTCGCCGCAGCCGAAGCAGTGGTAGAACCCCACCTGCGGGCGCACGTTGAAGCTGGGGCTCTTCTCGTCATGGAACGGGCACAGCCCCTTCATCGAGCCGATGCCCGCGGGCTTGAGCGCCACCCGTTCACCGATCACGTCGGCGATGTTCACCCGCGCCTTGACCTCGTCGATGTCGGCCTGTGCGATACGGGGCATCAGTCCACCTCCGCCCGGGTGGGCGGTGTCGCCTGGTCCCGCTGTGCCCGCCCGATCATCGGATCCCGCGGAAGCTCGTGCGGCGACCACACGCCCAGCGAGGCGGCGTCCACGTCACCGACGAGGCTGCGATGCCAGGCGATGGCAAGCTGATCGGTGAGGCTTGCCACCTGGTCCACGACGACCCGGCGGGCTGCGGCATCCGTGGTCGCCGCGGCGAAGTCGCCTGCGTACACCGGTGTCAGACGCTCGGGATGCTGCCAGAGCGCATCGGCGAGACGTTTGAGAACCCGTCGCTGCTCCTTGTACAGCGCCTTGCGTCCCTCGATCGAGACGACGAACGCACCGATGATGCCCTTGAGCACTGCCATCTCGACCTCGATCACCCGGGGGACCACGACGTGCGCGCGATAGCGCGTGAGCACCGGCGTCGTGTACGCCTCGCGGGTCGCCGTGGTGGCCGCGCGGGCGAACCGGCCGATGAGATCGCTGGTGAGGTTCTTCAGCCGCGCCAGTGCCGGACGGGTTCCGTCGAACGCGGTGAGCCACTCGCTCAGGCCGGTCAGTCGGTGCAGTGCGTCTTCGAGCTCGTCACGCGGGAAGTCGAGGCCGACCCACGCCTGGATCGCGTTCAGCAGCGACTCGTGCTCGCCGGGAGCGGTGAGCCGGGCAGGGTCGAGGTAGCCGTTGACGACGGCGTCCTCGAAGTCGTGCACGGAGTAGGCGATGTCGTCGGACAGATCCATCACCTCGGCCTCGATGCAGCGCACCCGGCCCGGGGCATCCGCGCGCATCCATCGGAAGATCTTCTCGTCGTCGGCGTACACGCCGAACTTCAGCCGGCCACCGGGATCAGGAAGCGGCTCGTCGGCCGTCCACGGGTACTTGCACGTGGCATCCAGGCTCGCCCGGGTCAGGTTCAGCCCGTAGCTAGCCCCGTCGGCGCCGAGCACCTTCGGTTCGAGGCGGGTCACGATGCGCAGCGTCTGGGCGTTGCCCTCGAACCCGCCGATGTCCTCGGCCCAGTCGTTCAGGGCGCGTTCGCCGTTGTGCCCGAACGGCGGATGCCCGAGGTCGTGGTTCAGGCATGCCGTGTCGACGACATCCGGCGACAGCTGAAGGGCCGTCGCCAGCTCCCGGCCGACCTGGGCGACCTCGAGGGAGTGCGTCAGGCGGTTGCGCGCGAAGTCGGCTGGCGAGGCGGGGCTGAGCACTTGCGTCTTGGCCGCCAGGCGTCGCAGCGCCGCCGAGTGCAGCACGCGCGCGCGGTCACGGGCGAAGTCGTCGCGCTGCGAGCGATGCCGTTCCCCGAAGAAGCGCGCGGCATCCGCGTCGTCGTATCCGCTCGGTCGTCCCGGGGCGACGCCGACCGCGGATGCGCCCTCAGCCGCCACTCGTGTCGGCCTCCGACTCGGTCAGGGTGGCCGCATGGGCGCCGATCTCGCGCGAGTCGAGCCAGCCCTCCGGCAGCACCGTGCGCTTGGGCGAGCCCGCACGGCCGCGCTGACCCTCGGCGGAGCTTCCCGGATACGGGGCCTGGAGGTCGAGCTCGGCAAGCAGGCCGTCGATCTCGGCGAGACTCGAAGCCGTCGCAAGCCGGGCACGCAGGTCACCACCGACCGGATACCCCTTGAAATACCAGGCCACATGCTTGCGGATGTCGCGACATCCGCGGTCTTCGTCCTCGAAGAACTCCACGAGCAGCTCGGCGTGCCGGCGAAACGCGCGCGCGACGAATCCGAGCGTCGCATCCACGGGCTCGCGCACTGCGGTGCCCGGTGCGCCGAGGGCCCGGGCGAGGTCGCCGAACAGCCAGGGGCGGCCCAGGCAGCCGCGGCCGACCACGACCCCGTCGCACCCCGTCTCCGACATCATCCGCACAGCGTCTGCGGCCGACCAGATGTCACCGTTGCCGAGCACCGGCACCGAGGTGATCGCCTCCTTCAGCGTGGCGATGGCCGACCAGTCGGCGTGCCCCGAGTAGAACTGCGACGCGGTGCGGGCATGCAGCGCGATGGATGCCACGCCGGCATCCTCGGCGATGCGCGCGGCGTCGAGGTACGTGAGATGGCCGTCGTCGATGCCCTTGCGCATCTTGACGGTCACCGGCACGGTGCCCGCTGCCCGGACGGCGCGCGTGACGATGGCGCGGAACAGGTCGAGCTTCCAGGGCAGCGCCGATCCTCCGCCCTTACGCGTGACCTTGGGCACGGGGCACCCGAAGTTCATGTCGATGTGGTCGGCACGGTCCTCGTCGACGAGGATCTTCACGGCGCGCTCGACCGTGCCCGGGTCGACGCCGTACAGCTGGATCGAGCGCAGCGACTCTGACTCGTGATGGGTGATCAGCCGCATCGTCGTCGCGTTGCGCTCGACGAGTGCCCGGGTCGTGATCATCTCACTGACGTACAGCCCCGCGCCGTACTCCCGGCACAGTCGGCGGAACGCCGTGTTGGTGATGCCCGCCATGGGCGCCAGCACCACCGGTGCATCGAGCATGATCGGCCCGATGCGCAGCGTCTGGTCGTGCACGGGAGCAAGGGTCACCCGCCCATTCTCCCAGACGACGGCGCCCGCGTGGCCATGCGCGCTTAGGCTGTGGACATGACCCCAGACGCGCCCACTGCGCTGCGCGACATCCCGTTCACGACCTCCGACGGCGCCACCGCGACGCTCTCGGACTACGACGGCAAGTTGCTGATGATCGTCAACGTCGCCTCGAAGTGCGGCCTCACTCCGCAGTACGAGCAGCTCGAGGAGCTGCAGCGCACCTACGGCGACCGCGGCTTCACCGTGCTCGGCTTCCCCTGCAACCAGTTCATGGGGCAGGAACCGGGCTCGATGCAGGAGATCCTCGAGTTCTGCTCGACCACCTACGGAGTCACCTTCCCCGTCTTCGAGAAGATCAAGGTCAACGGCAGGAACGCCGCTCCTCTCTACAAGGCGCTGAAGAAGGCGAAGGACCCCGAGGGCGCACACGGTCCCGTCGCGTGGAACTTCGAGAAGTTCCTGCTCACCCCCGACGGCACCGTGCACCGCTTCCGCCCGCCGACCAAGCCCGACGACCCGGCCGTGCTGAAGGTGATCGAGGACAACCTCCCCCGCTGACGGCTCCCCGCTACCCGGCAACGACTCCCCGCTACCCCGCCGACGGCTCCCGCTACCCGGCTGACGGCTCCGTCGCGGCCACGCCGCGGTGCTCGTCCCACACCTGGCGGGCGATCTGCGCGAACGCCTCCGGCGGCTGCGCTCCGCTCACTCCGTACTTGCCGTCGATGACGAAGAACGGCACGCCGTTGATGCCGTATGCGCTCGCCTGCGCCTGATCGGCACGGACGGCCGCCAGATAGCGCTCCGACTCCAGCGCGTCGCGCACGGCCGCGGCATCCAGACCCACCTCTTCGGCGAGGGCCACGAGATCGTCGACGCGGCCGACATGGCGCCCCTCGGTGAAGTACGCGGCCATCAACCGCTCCTCCATCTCGTGCTGACGGCCCTGCTCCTTGGCGAAGTGCAGCAGCTCGTGCGCCTTCACCGTGTTGGTGTGCTGCAGGATGTCGAACCGGTACTGGAGCCCCGCCGCCGCGGCCACGCCCGTGACCCGGTCGAGCATCTGCCGCACCTGGTCGACGGACATCCCCTTGTGCCCGGCCAGGAAGTCCAGCTCGTCGCCATCGAAGTCGACGGGCGTGTCGGGCGAGAGCTCGAAGGAGTGGAAGACCACCTCGACCTCGGGCGCGTCGCCGGCTTCGGATGCCGCCGCCAGCCCCTTCTCCAGGTTGCGCTTGCCGATGTAGCACCACGGGCAGGCGATGTCGGACCAGACGTCGATCGAGATGGGTTCAGTCACAGTCAGTGCAACCTCCGGCGGGGGCGGGTCTATTCCAGCCTCCGAGGCGCGTACGGGGCCGAGCGTCACAGGCCCGCGTCGGGCGCGTCGACGGCCCCGCCGAACCTGCGGTCACGGGCGAGGTAGAGGTCGATGGCGCGCCACAGGTCCTGCCGGGTGAAGTCGGGCCAGAGCGTGTCGAGGAACACGAACTCGGCGTACGCCGACTCCCACAGCAGGAAGTTCGAGGTGCGCTGCTCACCCGACGAGCGCACGAACAGGTCGACGTCGGGCATGTCGGGCACATACAGCCGGCGTCGCACGAGCTTCTCGGTCACCGCCGAGGGCCGCAGTCGCCTCGCGGCCACGTCCTCGGCGATCGACCGCATCGCGTCGACGAGCTCCACCCGGCCGCCGTAGTTCACGCACATCGTGAGCGTGAGCACGTCGTTTCCTGCCGTGAGCTGCTCGGCGTACTGCAGCTCCGTGATGACCGATCCCCACAGACGCGGGCGCCGCCCTGCCCACCGGATGCGCACACCCCACTCGTTGAGCTGATCGCGGCGGCGGTGCAGCACCTCACGGTTGAACCCCATGAGGAAGCGGACCTCGTCAGGCGAACGCGTCCAGTTCTCGGTCGAGAACGCATACACCGACAGGTGCTTGACCCCGGCCTGCACCGCGCCGGCCACGACGTCCAGCAGTGATGCCTCCCCGGCCCGGTGTCCCTCGATGCGGGTGAGCCCGCGCCGGTTCGCCCACCGCCCGTTGCCGTCCATCACGATCGCGACGTGGTGGGGCACCGCGCCTGCCGGGTAGGCCGGCGGGTACACGCCCGTCCAGTCGACCGGACGGTACGGCACGGCATCCCGGTGGGTATACGGCTTCGGGCTCATCGCGCGGTCTCCGCGGACTCGGACAGCACGTGTTCGAGGGCGCGGATGCCACGCTCCAGATGCCACTGCGCGTACGCGGCGACCAGGCCCGATGCCGCCGCGCTGGCCCGCGCGGGCGCGGCGTCCACGACATCCCACTCCCCCGCGATCAGCGCCTGCAGCAGGCCCGTGGTCGCCATGTCCACGTGCACCGACCCGGCCGGCGCGCAGTCCGCGCACACC
The DNA here is from genome assembly GCA_937988695.1 of uncultured Microbacterium sp. Classification (GTDB taxonomy): domain Bacteria; phylum Actinomycetota; class Actinomycetes; order Actinomycetales; family Microbacteriaceae; genus Microbacterium. The sequence continues at coordinate 6,138 of CALKHM010000037.1, forward strand.
ACGCCGCCCAGCTGCGCGACGAAGCTGTGGTGCGGGCCGGGCAGCCCGCATCGCGCGCAGTCGCCGAGGCCCGGTGCCCAGCCCGACATCGACATCGCCCGCAGCAGATAGGAGTCGAGGATGCTGCGTGCCGGGTGCTCGCCGCGCGCCAGCGCGCGCAGCCCGCCCACCAGCAACAGGTACTGCTGCGGCGTGGCCTCGGCCTCGTTGAGTCGGTCTGCGGTCTCGACCATCGCGCTGGCCGCCGTGTACCGGTCGTAGTGCACGGCGATGTCGGCCCCATAGGCTCCCAGCGACTCGGCCTGCTGCACGATGTCGAGGCTGCGCCCCCGGTACAGCTGCACGTCGGCGACCATGAACGGCTCGAGCCGCGCCCCGAACCGGGACGAGGTGCGACGCACGCCCTTCGCGACCGCACGGATCTTTCCGTGCCGGCGGCTCAGGCAGGTGACGATGCGATCCGCCTCGCCCAGTTTGTGGGTGCGCAGGACCACGACTTCGTCACGGTAGGTGGGCACTCCTCGATTATCGCGGCAACCCGCGACAATGGAGGCGTGAACGAGCCGATCCTCATCATTCCGCTGTGGGCGGACCTGACCGCCGTGGCTCTGGGCGGGCTGCAGGGCGCGTTGTTCGCCGCCGGGTTCCGCGGCCAGCGGCGCCTGGACTTCCTGGGCGTCGCGATCATCGGGATCATGGTCGGGATGGGCGGCGGTCTCATCCGCGACCTGCTGCTGAACGTGACGCCCGCGACGCTGCAGAGCAACTGGTACCTGGTGACGGCGACGGCGGCATCCCTCGTGGGAATGCTCCTGGCGGGGCCGTTGAGCAGAGCAAACGGTGTGATCGTCGGGCTCGACGCCCTGGTGATCGCTCTGTTCGGCGCGTTCGGAACGAGCAAGGCCCTGACGTTGGGGCTGCCGCTCGTGCCGGCCGTCTTCATCGGCGCCTGTGCGGCGGTCGGCGGCGGCGTGCTGCGCGATGTCCTCGTGGGGCTGCCCGTCGCGATCATGCACGTCGGGTCGCTGTACGCCGTCGCCGCCGGGGCGGGCTGCCTCGTTCTGGCCGTCGCCCACACCTTCGGGATGCCGATGGTGCCGGCAGCCGTGGCCGGGATCGTGGTGACCGCCGTGATCCGCGTGCTCGCGGTGATCTTCGACGTGTCACTGCCCGAGCAGCGGATGCTGCACCGCCGCAAGGTCGCCGTGGAGACCAGCGCGATCCCGATCGTCAAGCCCGACGCCGACTGACGTCGGCCCCGCGCACCGCGCCCCGCGCCCCGCGCCGAGGGTGCATCTGACCGCCGAGGGAGCGGGGGGCACCCACATCCTCGGCGGTCAGATGCACCCTCGCGGGCGCGCGGTACGCGGATCGTCGGTTCAGACGGCGGCCAGCTCCGGTGCGGCCGAGCGGCTGCGGATCGACCGGTTCACCCCCGATACGATCGCCTTCAGCGACGCCGTCGAGATGTCGCCGTCGATGCCCACGCCCCACAGCCGCTGACCGTCGACCTGCAGCTCGACGTAGGCCGCGGCCTGCGCGTCGCCGCCGGCGCTGAGGGCGTGCTCGACGTAGTCGTAGACCGTCACGTCGATGCCCTCGGCGCGCAGCACCTCGAGGAAGGCGGCCACCGGACCGTTGCCGGTCGCCTGAGCCTGCACGTCGGCATCGCCGTCGCGCAGTGTGACATCCAGTGTGACGTCTCCGGTCATGTCGCTGGAGGTGCGGGTGCTCAGCAGTTCGAAACGACCCCAGCGGGCATCCTCGACGTCGGCGGGCAGGTACTCGTCGGTGAAGATGTCCCAGATCTGGGCGCTCGTGACCTCGCCGCCCTCGGCGTCGGTCTTGGCCTGCACGACGCCGGAGAACTCGATCTGCAGTCGGCGCGGCAGGTCGAGCGCGTGGTCGGTCTTCAGCAGATAGGCGACGCCGCCCTTGCCGGACTGCGAGTTGACGCGGATGACGGCCTCGTACGAGCGGCCGAGATCCTTGGGATCCACGGGCAGATACGGCACAGCCCACTCGATCTCGTCGACCGTGACGCCCGCCGCCGCGGCGCGGGCCTCCATCGACTCGAAGCCCTTCTTGATCGCGTCCTGGTGCGAGCCACTGAAAGCCGTGAACACCAGGTCGCCGCCCCACGGGCTGCGCTCGGGCACCGGCAGCTGGTTGCAGTGCTCGACGGTGCGCTTGATCTGGTCGATGTCGCTGAAGTCGATCTGCGGGTCGATGCCCTGCGTGAACAGGTTCACGCCCAGGGTGACCAGGTCGACGTTCCCGGTGCGCTCACCGTTGCCGAACAGGCATCCCTCGATGCGATCCGCGCCGGCCATGTAGCCGAGCTCCGCGGCCGCCACAGCCGTGCCGCGGTCATTGTGCGGGTGCAGCGACAGGATCACGTTCTCGCGGTGGTGCAGGTGCCGGTTCATCCACTCGATCGAGTCGGCGTACACATTGGGGGTTGCCATCTCCACGGTCGCCGGCAGGTTGATGATGACCTTGCGGGAGGGCGTGGGCTCGAAGATCTCCAGCACCTGGTTGCAGATGTCGGCGGCGAACTCCAGCTCGGTGCCGGTGTAGCTCTCCGGCGAGTACTCGTAGTACACCTGCGTCTCGGGGATGCGCGTCTCGAACTGACGGCACAGCCGCGCGCCGTCCAGGGCGATGTCGACGATGCCCTGCTTGTCGGTGCGGAACACCACGTCGCGCTGCAGGATGCTCGTCGAGTTGTACAGGTGCACGATGGCCTGCTTGGCACCGGCGATCGCCTCGTACGTGCGCTCGATGAGATGCTCACGCGACTGGGTCAGCACCTGGATCGTGACGTCGTCGGGGATCAGGTTCTCCTCGATGAGCTGTCGAACGAAGTCGAAGTCGGTCTGGCTGGCGCTCGGGAAGCCGACCTCGATCTCCTTGTAGCCCATCCGCACCAGCAGGTCGAACATGATCCGCTTGCGCTCGGGGCTCATCGGGTCGATGAGGGCCTGGTTGCCGTCGCGCAGGTCGACCGCGCACCAGCGCGGGGCTGCGATGATGCGCTTGGTGGGCCACGTGCGATCGGGCACGTCGACGCTGATCTGCTCGTGGAACGGCCGATACTTGTGGATCGGCATCGTCGAAGGCTTCTGGTTGTTCTTCATCTCGGGGCTGTTTCTCTCGTCATGATGGCGGGCCAACGACAAGCTCCGCGACGAGGAAGGCCCTAGAACGAGGACTCGTCGCGGCAGCTAAGGAGAAGCACGAAGCCTGCGCGCATGACCACAGCGTACACCCAGACGGGATCCCCTCGTGACCGTCGTGCACGGCGGGCGTCCGTGAGCCGGCTCCGGCACGCCCGGTCAGAACCCGAGACGTCCCAGCTGCTTCGGATCGCGCTGCCACTCCTTGGCGACGCGCACGTGCAGCGACAAGAACACGCGCGAGCCGATCAGCGGCTCGATGCCCCCCCGGGCGCGGGCGCCGACATCCCTCAGCCGCATCCCCTTGCGACCGATGATGATGGCCTTCTGGCTGTCGCGCTCGACCACGATGTCGGCGTACACGTCGGTGAGCTTGCGGTCCTCGCGCGCGGAGATGTCCTGCACCACCACGGCGATCGAGTGCGGCAGCTCGTCGCGTACGCCCTCCAGCGCCGCCTCGCGGATGATCTCGGCGACTCGGTCCTCGAGACTCTCGTCGGTGACGACGTCGTCAGGGTACAGTGCGGGCCCGATCGGCATGAGCGCCAGCAGCTCGTCCGTGAGCACGTCCAGCTGATCGCGCGTCAGTGCGGACAGCGGGATCACGGCCGACCAATCCGCACGCAGCTGGTCGACCTCCACGAGCCGTTCGGTGATCTGCTCCCGCGTCGCGACATCCGTCTTGGTCACGATCGCGACCTTCTTGGCGTGCGGATAGCCGTCGAGGGATGCCGCGATGCGGCGATCGCCGGGACCCACCTGCTCGGTGGCCGGCGCGCAGAAGGCGATGACGTCCACGTCGCCGAGCACCTGCTCGACAAGGTCGTTCAGCCGCTGACCGAGGAGCGTGCGCGGACGATGGATGCCGGGCGTGTCCACGATGATCAGCTGCCCGTCGGACCGGTTGAGGATGCCGCGGATCGCGCGCCGGGTGGTCTGCGGCTTCTCACTCGTGATCGCGACCTTCTCGCCGACCAGCGCGTTGGTCAGCGTGGACTTGCCCACGTTCGGGCGCCCCACGAACGTCACGAACCCGCATCGGATGTCGGTCATCGTTCCTGCTCCTTGTCGGCCTCAGCGGTGCGCTCCACGAAGACGGTGGCGATCCCGCGCCCCCGCCCGCGCGATGCTCCGCCGGTCAGTCTCAATCCGTCGTGCACGGCGGTCGACCCGGGCTGCGGAACACGGCCGAGCACCTTGCCCAGCAGTCCGCCGATCGAGTCGACCTCTTCGTCGTCGAGCTCGATGTCGAACAGGTCGCCGACATCCGACACCGGCAGTCGCGAGCTGACCCGGTACCGGCCGGGCTCGAGCTCGACGACCTCGGTGGCCCGTGGGTCGTACTCGTCGGCGATCTCGCCGACGAGCTCTTCGATGATGTCCTCGAGGGTCACGAGGCCCGCGACGCTGCCGTACTCGTCGACGACCATGCACACGTGCACGGCGTCGCGCTTCATCTGCTGCAGCAGCGTCTCGGCCCGCATGGACTCCGGCACGAACACCGGGGGCCGCGCGATGCGGGTGACCGGCGCATCCTGCCACGCGGTGTCGAGGTCGCGATAGCCGATCAGCACGAGGTCCTTCAGATACAGCACGCCCACGACATCGTCGGCCTCGTCGTCGACGACGGGGATGCGAGAGATCCCCTTGTCCAGGAACACGCTCATCGCCTCGCGCGCCGTGGTCTCGGCATCCACCGTCACCATGTCGGGCCGCGGCACCATGACCTCGCGCACGAACGTGTCGGTGAAGTCGAACACGGAGTGGATGAGGTCGCGGTCGTCCTGCTCGATGACCTCGTGCGATGCCGCCTCGTCGACCATGCTCAGCAGCTGCTCCTCGCTGGAGAACGAGGCGCCCCGGGCGCCACCGGGTGTCACCCGGTCGCCGAACGCGATGAGCCCGTGCACGACGGGACCGAGGATGATCCGGATGCCGCGGATGATGCGCGCACAGCCGCGCAGCATCCGCTGGGCATGCCGGCGGCCCACCGACCGGGGGCTCGCGCCCACCAGCACGAACGAGATGGCGGTCATGAGGATCACCGCCCCCAGCATCGCCCACCAGATGCTGTGGAACAGCAGCGTGAAGGCCACCGTGACCAGCACCGCGGCGCCGGTCTCGGCGAGCACCCGGATGAAGACCACGGCCTGCAGGTGGGCGTCGGCGTCGTCGGCGATGCGGCGCAGCCGGTCGGCGGCCGGCCCGTCTTCGTCGTCGGCCAGGTCGACGAGGTCCTGGCGGCTCGTGACGCCCATCGCGGCATCGAGGGCCGCCATGAGGCCGCCGAAGGCCACCAGCAGCACCGCGGCGACCAGGAGCAGCAGCGCGGTCATGGGCGGTTGCGACGCTCCGCGGTGTGGAAGCTGAGCAGCAGGTCGCGCTGCAGACCGAACATCTCTCGCTCCTCGTCGGGTTCGGCGTGATCGAATCCGAGCAGGTGCAGCAGCCCATGCGTGGTCAGCAGCAGCAGCTCGTCGAGGGTGGAGTGGCCGGCCTGCTCGGCCTGAGTCTCGGCCACCTGCGGGCACAGCACGATGTCGCCGAGAAGGCCCGCAGGCGCCGGCATGTCGGCGGTGCCCGGGCGCAACTCGTCCATCG
>CALKHM010000038.1 GCA_937988695.1 uncultured Microbacterium sp.
CGCAGCGATCGCAAGAACGCGGCACATCGCCCGTTCGAGCCGGCAGGCTACTACGCGAATCTCGACGAGGTGCTCGACGTCATCGACCGCTACCTGCCGGTAGGCGACGTGAAGGACCGCTTTGTGCAGCGCTGGATCAAGAACGAGCTCGTCCGCCGGCTGCGCATCCGGTCGGTGCGCGACATGCCGCGCGCCCGACGCAACGCCTTCTTCGCCGAGGTGAGCCGCATCCTGCGTGAGCGGATTTCCGAGTCCGCCATCCGCCTGCTTCCCCCCGACCACCGAGTGGGAGCGATCCTCGCGCGGCACGCCACCGCCGCAGACTTCTTCCGCATCGACCGCGCCATCGATGACGTGGACCTCGTCGCGTCGCCGGCATCGGCCGGCTCAGGGCTCGCTCTGCGGCTGTACGACGGGCTGCACATGATGCCCGTCGACGCCCGGCTGTCGCACCTGCTCGCCCGGCACGCGTCGCCGGGACTGGCCCGCGCGGTCCTCGGTGACCTCCGCGACGACCCGCTGCTGCTGCCGGCGACGGCCGCGCTCACCGACGCGGCGGGTACCGAGCATCGCCCCACCGGCGAGGCGGGCACCGGCGCCTACGCCCAGGACGCCGCGGTCCACCTGGGCGATCGGGTGCGTCTGCTCACACCGTTCGGCTGCCGGACGGCGACCGTGACGATCGCCGGCACGGCGCGGCTGCGCGCCGATCTGGCCGTGCGCGGCACCCGGCGGCGAGTGCATCGCCTGGCCGTGCGTGCTGCGCTCGCGATGTTCGGGCCCACCGCCGTCGACCGCATCGGTGTCGCGCTGCGCCATTGAGCCTGCCCGGCGACGCGTCGGGTCAGTTGCCCTCGAGCACCCGCAGCGCGTCGTCGATCGGGCCGTCGAAGACGACCTCCCCCTTGCGGATCACGATGCCGCGTGAACACAGCTCCTTGACCTGGCTGGCGCTGTGGCTCACGATCATCATCGTGATGCCTTGTCCTGCCATCTCCTTGAGCTTCGCGTTGCACTTGGCGCGGAACGGTGCGTCACCCACTGAGAGCACCTCATCGACCAGCAGCACGTCGAGTTCGACGTGGATCGCGACGCTGAATGCGAGGCGCATGAACATGCCCGACGAGTAGTGCTTGACCTCTTGGTCGATGAAGTCGCCGATCTCGCTGAAGGCGACGATCTCGTCGAAGCGCTCCTTGGTCTCCTTCTCGCTCATCCCGAGGATGGCGGCGTTCAAGAACACGTTCTCACGCCCGGTGAGGTCGGGGTGGAATCCCGCGCCCACCTCGATGAGCCCGGCGACGCGGCCGCGGGTGAGCACTTCGCCGTCGTCGGGGCGCAGCACGCCCGAGACCACCTTCAGCGTGGTGGACTTTCCCGAGCCGTTCAGCCCCATGACCGCCACGCATTCGCCCTCGGCGATCGAGAAGCTGACATCCTTCAGCGCCTGGAACTGCTGGGATCGCACCGGCTCGCGCTTGAGCCAGTTGATCAAGGTGTCTTTGAACGACCGGGTCGAGCGCTTGTTGAACCACTTCGAGACGTGATCGAGGACGATGGCCGGCTGCTGCGCTTGCGCGGCATGCAAGGAGGAACGGGTGGTGTAAACAGTCATCACAGATCCTGTGCGAACGTGCGCTCGAAGCGACGGAACACGAGCTGGCCGATGAGGGTGACCAGCACGATGATGACCACGGCGGCCAGGACGATCCAGCCGAAATCCGGGGGCCAGCCCAGCCGTTTGCTAGCGGGAACAACCGGCGCCCACATTCCCTGATGGAACATCTCGACGGCGACCGTGATCGGGTTGCTCATGAAGGCATTGAAGATCCACAGATGATGCGTCAGGTGATCGTGCACCATCACCCAGGTGTACATGATGGGCGACGACCAGGTCGCGATCGTGCGGATGATCTCGATGAAGTTCTGCGCGTCACGGAATCTCACGTTGATGGCGGAGAACAGGAGCCCCACTCCGAGAACGAACAGGAGCACGAGCAGGAGCCCTCCGAGCATCAGCCCCACGGACGTGAAGGTCGGGAGCCAGCCGAAGAGCACGCAGACAATCAGGAGCACCGCCAGCTGCGGCAGGAAGTGGATGAACGAGCCGATGACGGCCGAGATCGGGAAGAGCTCGCGCGGCAGGTAGATCTTGCACACGAGAGCCTTGTTCTCAACAATCGAGCGCGTTGTCGCACCGATCGACTCGTTGAAGAGGTTCACCACGACCAGGCCCGAGAACATGTAGATCGGGTAGCTCTCGATGCGACTGTGCAGACCGAGGATCTGGCCTATCACGAGGAAGTAGATGAGGAACTGCACCGTCGGACGCACGTACGACCACAGCCAGCCCAGCACGGAGTTGCGGTACCGCAGCGAACTGCCCTTGGAGATGAGCAGCCGGAGCAGATAACGGTATTTGAAGACGTCGAGCAGCCCCCGGCCGCGGCCGGGCGTGTCGAAGGCGCTCTTGTCGAGTGTGGTTGTCACGGGTGTTCGTCCTAGCGGCCGTGCGCATCCGCATCCAGGCCACCCGTCATCCTACTGGAATCACGGCTGTGAACCGTCTGGGTCGGCCGGCCGCATCCCCGCGTGTCTATGCCAGATAACGGTTGGCGACCCAGCCCGTCCTCGAGCCGTACCGCACTTGGCTCCAGCTGCCGCTGGTCTTGGTCACGGTCACCTTTCCGCCGCGGGGGATCACCGTCAGCACCTTGGCCGACAGGCTGCCGCTCGCGCGCAGATTCAACGCCGCCGTGGTCTTCTTCGTGACGGATGCCGCGGGCGACGACGACGAGGACGAAGAGGCAGACGACGACGTCGACGACAGGTATTGGTTGGCCACCCACCCCGTCTTCGAGCCGTAGCGCACTTGGCTCCAGCTGCCGCTGGTCTTGGTCACGGTCACCTTCGCGCCGCGGGGCAGCACCGTGATGATCTTCGCGCTGAGGCTCCCGCTCGCGCGCAGGTTCAAGGCGACCTTGACCGTGGCGGTCTTCGTGGTGCTGGGTGCGGACGGCTTCGTCGACGTCGGCTTCGTCGACGTCGACGGCGTGGACGCGACAGGAACCGAGGGCTTGAACCCGCTGAGATAGGCGTTGGCAACCCACCCGCTCTTGGAGCCGTAGCTCACCTGGCTCCAGTTCCCGCTGGTCTTCGTGATCGTGACGGTCTTGCTCTTCGGGATGACGGTGACCACGCTCGCCGACAGGCTTGCGCTGGAGCGCAGGTTCAGTGCCGCGGTGGTCGTGGCCGTCTGCACCTGGGGCTGAGCGGGCTTCGACGGCTCGGACGGCTTCGACGGCTCGGTCACCTGCTCCAGCGCGAGGTAGTCGCTGTGCGCCCACATCGTCTTGCTGCCGACGGTGATCCGCCACCACTGGCCGTACGTGCCGGTGCGTGCGTATGTCTGACCCTGCTTGATGGTCTGCACCCCGGTCGAGCAATCGGTCGACGGCGCGGTGCGCGCGTTCAACTGCGCGACCGTGACCACGGCGGTGCCCGAGGCCGCGGTCACCGTCGCGGGCACCGCACAGCCGGTCCCGGCCGGAGCCGCACCCGAATCGGAGCCCGAGGAACCGCTCGTGGTCAGATACGAGCTGACCACCCACAGCTTCTTGCCACCGACGGCGATCTGGGTCCATGCGCCGTAGACTCCGGTGATCGTGACACTGGTGTCCTTGCCCAGCGTCTGGACGCCGGTACCGCACAACGTGGTCGGCGCGGTGCGCGCGTTCAGCTCTTGCACACCGACCGACGCCTTTCCGGTGCGGATCGCGACATCCGCCGACGCCGGGTTCGTGCACGCCGAGACCTGCGCGGGAGCGCCCTTCGACGACGATGCGCCCGGCGCGAACCACGCGACGTAGTAGTTGTAGAAGTTGCGGTTGCCGTAGGTCGAGCAGGTGTCACCCGTGCCCCAGCCCGCGGCGAGGGCGGCGATGTTCGGCCGGTACGGCGTGTAGTTGTACAGGTTCGCCGTCGCCTGGTTCTTGATGAGCACCTTCGACGTGCCGCACGTGGACGACGGCGCCCACTTGATGGTGTTGTACTGGCCCGCACGGTACGTGAACGACGTCGGATACTTCGTGTAGATCTGCATCTGACGCGCGCCGAGATACACCTGCTTCCAGAAGCCGGCTGCCGCCGCCGAGCATCCCGTGTCATCCGGGCACGACTGTCCCATCGCATGCTCGAGGTTCCAGTCGCTGGGCTTGTTCGAGGTGACCAGTCCCTGCTCCTTCTGCAGCATCACGATGATCACCTTGGGATTGATCTTGCAGGAGGTCGCCGCGCGATAGATCATCCGTGCCGCCGTCACGTTCTTCTCTGCGGCCGCCCCCGCACAGTAGGTGTCCTTGGGCTGTGCGGTGAGATCACCGCGATAGTTCTCCAGGCAGGTCGCGCCGCTCGCGCAGGTGGCCTTTCCGTTCAGGAACGTCTGGATCTGCGCCTCGGTCATCGAGGTGGAATTGTAGAACTCAGCGTCGGAGATGATGTATCCCCCGTCGATGATCGAGCCCGGCAGCTCGGCCGCTGCCGCCTTCGTCGCCGGTGCGGTCAGCGCCAGCACGGCCACCGCCACAACCGCGGTGAGCAGCATCGCGATCAGACGCGGACGCGCGGACAAGGAGACCCCTCGGCGTGCAAACATGTGAACATTGTGGCGGATGTGACGTGTGATTACCACTCCGATTCAAGATTCTTTGGTGCGACACGCCGATCGAAGCGTGCTTTCAGCTACGCGGATGCGTCTCCAGGAGAGGAGATCTCACCGCAGGCGGACGCTTTCCGTATGATCCGTCAGCACCTCGTGAGATGTCCTCGCCTCGAGCCGAAGCGCGGCGCGCGGACCTCGGGGCGGATCAGAGGTCGGCGTGCAGTTGCCAGACGCGATCGGCCGCGGCAAGCCACGAGAACGCGCGACCGCGGTCTCCGGCCAGGACTCCGAGGCGGTCGAGCGCGCCGTCGGCCGCCAGTGCCTCAGCGATGGCGGCACCCATCGCCGTGGCATCCCCCTCACCGTCTTCGGGATCGCCGACCACCGCTCCCCCGTCGACGATCACCTCGCGGTGGTCGGCGGATGCCACGGCCACGATCGGCACGCTCAGCTTCATCGCCTCCAGCACCCGCCAGGGGAACGCCGCGCGGCGGCTCGGCGCCACCAGCAGCACACTCGCGTCGAGGATCGCCGCACGGTCGGCCGCATCGGCGCCGGGTCGCACATGCACGCGGGAACCGGCGATCCCCGACGCCTCGGCGAGGTCGACGATCTCCGGCTCCTCGCCCTCGCGGGCACCGAGCACGACGATCGGCAGGCCGGTGCCGGCGGCACCCACCGCGGCGAATCCCACAGCGAGGGCGGCCGAGGGCGCGGCATCGCCGACGAGCGCGATATGCGCCTCGGGGATCGCGAGCGTGCGGCGGCGGCCGACGGCGTCGGTGGGCACCGCAAACACGCTCGGCGCGGCCCCCGGGATGACCCGGGCGCGCGAGCCGACGTCGACCAGCGCCTCCAGGCGCCTCGCCATCGCATGCGTGGGGACGACGATCGCATCGGCGTGCTTGCGCGCGCGCTTGAGCATCGCCTTGTGCCAGGTCAGCTGGGGGCGCGAGAGCTCCTCGGGATGCTCCCACGGCTGCAGGTCCCACAGTGTCACGACGGTCTGGTCGTGGTCGTTGGCCCGGTCGTGCCGGCTCAGCGGTGCCAGGAGCGTCGGCGAGTGGATGAGGCCGCCGCCGACGCCCGCGGTCACCCCCAGCTGCCAGGCGGCGGCGAGCTCGCGGCGCCCCATGGCGAGCCGGCGCACATCGTCGATTCCGGCGATCGCCAGCTCGTCGCCGGCGGGCACGATCGCCCCGACCTCGCATCCCGACGGCGCCGTCTGCACGAGGGCCTGCGCGAGCTCACGGGACGCCGCGGCGAGATCCGGATCGGACCCGGCGACCAGCTGGTCGAGCACGACCCGCAGCAGCACGCTCATCTCAGCCCTTCGGAGACGGGGACGCCGTCGCCGGATGCAGCGCCTTCTCGACGAGGGAGTGCACGTAGCCGAGGTCCGGCGCCGTCTGACTGACGTTGCTGGCCGGAGTGAGCTCGATCGTGGTGACCTTCTCGCCCTTCGCCTTGATCGCGAGGTCCGCGAACGCCGGCAGCATCTGCGAAGGGATATCGGTCTTGACCAGGTGCTCGCCCGCCTTCATGATCTCTTCGAAGCGGCTGAGGACCGTCGCCGGGGTGAACTGCTTGAGGATCGCCTCCTGCAGCTGACGCTGGCGCTTCATGCGGTCCCAGTCACTGGTGGTCTTGCGCGAGCGGGCATACCACTGGGCGGTGTTGCCGTCCATGTGCTGCTTGCCCTTCTCGATCCACCCGGTCGCCCACTTGTCGACCGGCTCGCCCTCGTACTTGGGCCCGCCGCCTTCCGGCAGGCGCTCGGTCACCGTGATCTCCACGCCGCCGAGGGCGTCTACGAGCGCGGCGAACCCGGCCATGTCGATGAACGCGTAGTACGGGATCGTGATCCCGAGCAGGCCCTCCGCGGCATCCTTCGTCGCCTCCACGCCGGGCGTCGACCCCTGCTTCTCGGCATCCGGATAGATCTTGCTCCCGTCGCGACACACGTCCAGCTCGGTGTTCAACTGGTTGATGGCGGCCGTCCAGCCGCAGGTGGCGCTTCGATGACCGGTGTGCAGGCCGGGGTAGAGCTCGCGCATCGGGCTGTCCTTCGAGAACGGGAATCCCTCGAGATCACGGGGGATGCCGGTGATCGTCACGCGGCCGGTGTCGGCGTTGACCGACACGACGGAGATCGAGTCGAAGCGCATGGAGTCGCGTCCCTTGCCGCTGTCGGCGCCCAGCAGCAGGATGTTGTAGTAGCCATCCGACGGCGGCGCCAGAGGAGCCGAGGCCTGGAAGATGCTGGCCAGTCCTCCGTGGAGGCTCGCGACCTTGCTGGTGGCACCGGCGGTCACCGTTCCCGACACGACCAGCAGCGCCACCGACAGCAGCGCGATGCCGAAACGCGCCCGCGGTCCGGTCTTCACCAGTCGCACGAGTCGCAGGGTGTCGATCGTCAGCACGATCCAGAGCACGAGGTACGCGACGAACAGCACCTCCAGCAGCAGAAGCACCGGAGCCTTGATCGTGAACAATCCGAACAACGAGAGGTCGGCGACCAGCACGGTCAGCAGGGCGGTGCGCCACACCAGCGCCAGGACGGCGGCGATCACGACCAGCGACCACATGATCAGCGTCGCGCCCAAGCCGACCTTGCTCAGCCGCCGGTTGCCGGACAGGGCCTGCGCCGAACCGGGGATGAGGAAGTTCAGCACGACGAGCCACCAGCCGCGCCGGGTCATGAAGCGCTCCGACTCGACGTCGGGGTGCCGCAGCGGCCTCTCCTCGACGAGGTGGCCGCCCGCCTCGATGCGACGTCCGCCCGATGCGACCGCGGTCACAGCGACTCCTTCAACCGCCGGTTCTTCTGCTCGACCTGCTGCTCGAGATCGCGAGCGTATGCCTCAACGCGGTCGGCGATCGCAGAGTCCGAGGTCCCCAGGATGCGCGCCGCAAGCAGCCCGGCGTTCTTCGCTCCGCCGATCGACACCGTGGCCACCGGGATCCCGGCCGGCATCTGCACGATGCTCAGCAGCGAGTCCATGCCATCGAGTGTGGCCAGCGGAACGGGAACGCCGATCACCGGCACCGCCGTCACCGATGCGAGCATCCCCGGCAGGTGGGCCGCTCCCCCGGCACCTGCGATGATGGCCCGCAGCCCGCGCTCACGTGCCTGACGCCCGTATCGGATGAGCTTGTCCGGCGTGCGATGCGCTGACACGACCTCCACCTCGTGCGCAATGCCGAAGTCGGTGAGCACCTGCGAGGCGTCGCTCATCACGCGCCAATCGGAGTCGGAGCCCATGACGACTCCGACCAGGGGCGACGACGAGGAATGCAGAGTCACCCGACAAGGCTAGGCCGGATGCCTGGAAGATCCCCGCAACGGCGCGATCACGATCCATCGCTTCCTCCCCAGAAGAGCATTCTGGGGAGGAATTGCGTCTTCTCCACAGATCAGTGCCGAGCGGCCCTCCGACCGGAGCGATCATCGTAGTGTCGGTGGCGTAGAGCTCGTTCTCGTCGCACACTGGAGGGGTGTTCGCCTTGTCCTTGGACACCTGGGTCTCGCTCGGCAGCCTGCTGGCCGTCGGCGCGGCGCTCTACGCCGCGATGCGCGGTTGGCGCACGGAGTTGAAGGTCGACATCGCCGGGCTGCGGGCCGAGCTCCGTGAGACGAATGAGCGTATCGACGGGACCAACGACCGTATCGACCGGACGAACGACCGGGTGGATGCCGCGGCGAAGGGATCAGGCGAACGCATCGACGCCCTGCGCACCGAGATCAAGACCGACCTCGGCACCACCAACGAACGCATCGACACCCTCC
>CALKHM010000039.1 GCA_937988695.1 uncultured Microbacterium sp.
GCCGCCCTTGCGGTCCTGCAGGCGGAACAGCAGGTCGCCGTACTCCTCCCATCGCCCGGTCGCCTCGTAGGGCTCGCGCGGCATGAGCGCGGGGAAGTGCACCTCCTGGGCGCCGGCGGCCTCCATCTCCTCGCGCACGATGCGCTCGATCCTCGCCTTGACCCGCAGACCCAGCGGCAGCCAGGCGAACACGCCCGCCGCCTGACGGCGGATGTAGCCGGCGCGCACGAGCAGCTTGTGGCTCGTGACCTCGGCGTCGGCGGGGTCTTCACGGAGCGTGCGGACGAAGAACTTCGACAGACGGGTGACCACGATCCCCCAGTCTAGGGGCGGCGGATGCCTCGCCCCGGTCTGGTCTCGACCCGAGCGGCCCGTACACTGACACCGTGACCGGTCGTCGTCCTCGTCTCGTCTCGGCGGCGGCAGGAGACGCCCTGGCTGCCGCGCTGTCGGATCTGCGCGTGCAGCTCGAGCTGCCCGACGGGTTCGACCCTGCCGTGACCGACGAGGCCGAGGCCGCCGCCCGCGACGTGCCGGCGGCGCCGTCGGCGGAGCTGGCCGACCTGCGTGACATCGAGTTCCTCACGATCGACCCGCAAGGATCGCGCGACCTCGATCAGGCGCTGCACCTGCGGCGGACGCGGTCCGGCGGCATCCTGCACTACGCCATCGCCGACGTGCCCGCGTTCGTCACACCGGAGGGGGCGGTGGATGCCGCCGCCCGTGCCCGCGGCGAGACCCTGTACGCGGTCGACGGGACGATCCCGCTGCACCCGCGCGTGCTCAGCGAGGGCGCGGCATCCCTGCTGCCCGGTCAGGACCGGCGCGCGTTCGTGTGGCGCTTCGACCTCGACGAGCGCGCGGAGCCGGCCCGTGTCACCCTGACCCGGGCCGTCGTGCGCTCGCGCCGCCAGTGGAGCTACCCGGAGGCGCAGCAGGCGATCGAGCAGAACACGGCTCCCGACTCGCTGGCCGCGCTGCGCTGGTTCGGCGTCGAGCGGGCGAAACGCGAGCAGGAGCGCGGCGGGGCCAGCCTGAACTCCCCCGAGATCGAGGTCGTGGCCACCGACGGCGGCTACGAGCTGCGCCGACGGGCGACCCTCGCGCTGGAGGACTGGAACGCGCAGGTCTCGCTTCTGGCCGGGATGGCGGCGGCGAAGATCATGATCGACGGAGGCATCGGCATCCTGCGCACGATGCCCGCCGCCGACGATGAGGACGTGGCCGTGTTCCGCGCGCAGACCGTGGCGCTGGGCAACCCATGGCCGGTCGGTGTCGGCTACGGCCAATACCTGCGCACACTGCACGGAGCCGATGCGAAGACGCTCGCGATCCGGGATGCGGCGACCCGGCTGTTCCGCGGCGCAGGCTACACCGCGTTCGACGGCCAGGTGCCCGCCGACACCGTGCAGTCGGCGATCGCGGCGCCGTACACGCACACCACCGCTCCGCTGCGCCGGCTCGTGGACCGGTGGACGCTCGTGGTGTGCGAGGCGCTCGCCAACGGGCGCGAGGTGCCGGCGTGGGCGAGGGAGAGCCTGCCCGAGCTGCCGAAGATCATGGGTCGCAGCAACGGCCTGGCCGGGCGTCTGGACGCCGCGAGCATCGACCGGGTCGAGGCCGCCGTGCTGCACGGCCGCGAGGGGCAGGTGTTCCGTGGCGTCGTGCTCGGGCGGCGCAACGGCGGGGCACGGGTGCAGCTGACCGGCCCGCTCGTGACGGTGGTGGTGGCCGGCGTCGCCGCCGAGCCGGGGACCACGGTGGAGGTGCGCCTGCAGCGTGCGGACATCGCCAGCGGCGAGATCACGCTGGTGCCCGCGGCGGGCGGCGCTCCCGCGGAGTGACGCGCGCCCCCCGCGCCCGGCTCAGCCGACGGCGCGGCGCGCCAGCAGCTCGCGCACGTGCGCCTCGATCTCAGCGTCGTCGACGTGCCCCATGCGGGCGAGCCGCGCCGTGTCCAGCTGCGGCGGGCGGGCCTGCGCCGCGCGCTCCTGCAGCGTCCGGTCCAGCGCCGCCTGGCGCAACTGCTCGCGCTCGGCGGCCGCGGCCACGACGGCGGCCGCCCGCGAACCCGCGGAGGTCGTCAGCGGACGAGGCAGCTCGCGCGGCCGCCAGGCGCGCTCGGCCCCGAGCGCGAAGTCCTGCGCCTCCTGGACCGTCCGCGACGTCACGACGGCCGTCGCCGACACCGGTCGTGCGGCGACACGGGCACCCACCCGGGCCAGACGCACGAGCAGCAGGGCACACGCGAGCACGGCGATGCCCCCGGCCCACAGCGGAACGACGGTGCCTCCGCTCGCCCAGAGATACGCACCCCACGCGGCGGCGGCAACGCCCAGGCATCCGACGGCCAGCACCGCCACGCGCAGGCGCCGCCGCGCCCGCGCGCGCCGCGCCTCGGGACGACGTCGCGCCGCAGCGATCTCGGCCCGCGCTCGCTCGGCGGCCGCGGCGATCTCGGCCCGGGCGCGCTGCTCGGCGGCCGCGCGCTCCGCGTCGGCGCGCTCGCGCTCCACCCGCGCCTGCTCGAGCTGCACGCGCTGACGTGACAGCTCGGCCTGCTCCCGCTCGGCCAGCGCCAGGCGCTCCAGCTCGTCACGCTCGGCCTGCGCCCTGCGCGCGTACGTCTCCCGCTCGGCCTGTGCGCGGCGGGCGAGCTTCTGCTGCGCGAGTGCGGTCCGCGCGTTCAGCTCCAGTCGCACCTCGTCGGGGGTCTCGCTGGTCTCGGCGAGCACGCGCAGCGCCTGGTTCAAGCGCACGGCGTTGCGCTGGGCGGCATCGAACTGATGCCGGCTGTACCAGCTCGGCAACAGGTACACCAACCACAGCACCACCGCCACGAGGACGATGATCCCCCCGCCCAGCACCTGCCCGCCCATGCAGACCACGGTATGCGAGAGTGGGCTCTGCGCCGCGGCACGACGGCGCGTGTCGGATGCCTGGATTCCGTGTCGTGACGCCGCCGCGACACCGCCACCCCTCCGCGGCGACACCGCTGCCACCCCGCCGCGACGCCGTCGTGACGCCGTCGTCACGCCTCCGTCACGCCGGCAGGCGATCGGCGGGCGGGATGTCCGCCGCGTCGCGCGGCGCATGTCCGCTCGTCCAGCGCTCCAGCACGCCCTCCGGAACGTCTTCACGGGTCAGCGCGAACGCGTAGTGATCGCGCCAGTCGCCGTCGATGTGGATGAACCGGCGACGGAGGCCCTCGTAGCGGAACCCCAGCTTGGCGACCACGCGCAGGCTCGCCTTGTTCTCGGGACGGATGCAGATCTCCATACGATGCAGCCGCAGCTCGCGGAAGCAGATGTCGGTGGCCAGCGCCACCGCCGTCGGCGTGATGTCGCGCCCGGCGTAGCGCTCGCTGACCCAATAGCCGATCGTGGCCGAGGCCAGCGATCCGCGGGAGATCCCCCAGACGTTCAGCTGCCCGGCGATCTCGCCCTGCCACTCCATCACGAACGGCACGCCGCTGCCGTCACGGTACTGCTGCAGCAGGCGACGGATGCCCACACGCATGTCGAGTGAGACCGGTCCGTCAGGGCTCGTCGCCTCCCACGGCCGCAGCCAGGCGCGGTTCGAAAGCAGCTCGTGCTGCAGCACGCGGGCGTCCTTCTGCCGGATCAGCCGGATCGAGACGGCGCCGTGTCGCTGCGGATCCGTGAGGTCCACGTCGCTCCTCCTCCGACCCGCTACAGCGTCGCCGCGAACCCCTTGACCCAGGGACGCAGATCCGGCCCGAGGTCCTCCCGATCGACGGCCAGCTGGACGATGGCCTTGATGTAGTCCAGCCTATCGCCGGTGTCGTAGCGACGCCCGCGGAAGATCACGCCGTACACGCCGTGCGCGGCGTCGACCGCCATCTCCTCCAGCGCATCGGTGAGCTGGATCTCACCGCCCTTGCCGGGCTGGGTGTGTTCGAGGATCTCGAAGACGTCCGGCGAGAGCACGTAGCGTCCGATGATGGCGAGGTTCGAGGGGGCGTCCTCGGCGGCGGGCTTTTCCACCAGGCCCGTCACCCGCACCACGTCCGGGTCGTCGGTGGCCTCGACGGCTGCCGCCCCGTACAGGTGGATCTGCGAGGGCTCGACCTCCATCAGCGCGATCACCGTCGCGCCGCGCTTGTCGTACTCCGCGAGCATCTTGGGCAGCAGCGGGTCGCGCTCGTCGATGAGGTCGTCGCCCAGCAGCACCGCGAACGGGTGGTCGCCCACGTGCGCCTTCGCGCGCCACACCGCGTGGCCGAGCCCGCGCGGATCGCCCTGACGCACGATGTGGATGTCGGCCAGCCCGCTGGACTGCTGCACCTTCGCAAGCCGGTCCTGGTCGCCCTTGCGCACCAGCGTCTGCTCGAGCTCGGGCACCGCGTCGAAGTGGTTGGCGATGGTGTTCTTGTTGCGGCCCACGATCAGCAGGACGTCCTGGATGCCGCTGGAGACGGCCTCCTCGACGACGTACTGGATGGCCGGCTTGTCCACCACCGGCAGCATCTCCTTGGGCATCGCCTTCGTGGCGGGCAGGAAGCGCGTCCCGAGTCCCGC
>CALKHM010000040.1 GCA_937988695.1 uncultured Microbacterium sp.
CGCCGGTGCGGTCATGGTGCCGATCTATGAGACCAGCTCGGCAGCGCAGATCCACTGGGACCTGTCCGATTCCGGTGCCATCGCGTGCCTGACCGAGCTGCCCGAGCACGCGGAGAGGCTCGAGGAGGCGCGCGCTGACCTTCCGCTGATCCGGACGACCTGGAGCATGCACGAGGGTGCTCTGGACGCGCTGCGCGCGCAGGGCGCGTCGGTCTCCGACGACGAGATCGACCGCCGCCGCCAGCTCGCGAACGCCGACGACATCGCCACCCTGATCTACACGGCGGGCACCACCGGCCGGCCGAAGGGCTGCGTGCTCACGCACGCGAACTTCGTCGAGCTGGCGCGCAACGCCTCGCGCTCGCTGCGCGAGGTCGTCGAGACGCCGGGCGCCTCCACCCTGCTGTTCATCACGACAGCCCATGTGTTCGCACGCTTCATCTCGATCCTCGACGTGCACGCGGGTGTGAAGACCGGTCACCAGCCCGACACCAAGCAGCTGCTGCCGGCGCTCGGCTCGTTCCAGCCGACGTTCCTGCTGGCCGTGCCGCGGGTGTTCGAGAAGGTCTACAACTCTGCCGAGCAGAAGGCCGAGTCCGGCGGCAAGGGCAAGATCTTCCGCGCCGCCGCACGCACCGCCATCGAGCACTCGCGTCTCCTGCAGGCCGGGCAGAAGGTGCCGTTCTGGCTGCGGCTGAAGTTCACGGTCTTCGACAGGCTGGTCTACAGCACGCTGCGCACGGCCATGGGCGGGCACGTGGTCTACGCGATCTCGGGTTCGGCGCCGCTCGGCGAGCGCCTCGGCCACTTCTTCGCCAGCCTCGGCGTCACGGTGCTCGAAGGGTACGGCCTGACCGAGACCACGGCCCCCGCGACGGTGAACCTGCCCAGCAAGACGAAGATCGGCACCGTGGGCCCAGCGCTTCCCGGTGTCTCGCTGCGGCTGGCCGACGACGGCGAGGTGCAGGTGAAGGGGATCAACGTCTTCCGTGAGTACTGGAAGAACCCCGAGGCAACCGCCGCGGCGTTCGACGACGGCTGGTTCCGCACCGGCGACCTCGGATCGTTCGACGCGGACGGGTTCCTCACGATCACCGGTCGCAAGAAGGAGATCATCGTCACCGCCGGCGGCAAGAACGTCGCCCCGGCGATCCTCGAGGACCCTATCCGCGCCAACCCAGTGGTCGGGCAGGTCGTCGTGGTGGGCGATCAGCGTCCGTTCATCGCCGCGCTGGTGACCCTGGACACCGAGATGCTGCCCACGTGGCTGGCCAACAATGGCCTGCCTTCCGACATGTCGCTGGAGGACGCCGCGAAGAACCCGCAGGTGCGTGCGGAGGTCGAGCGCGCGATCGACGACGCGAACAAGCTCGTCTCGCGTGCGGAGTCCATCCGCAAGTTCACGATCCTGCCGACGGAGTGGACGGAGGCCAGCGGCCACCTCACCCCGAAGCTGAGCATCAAGCGTCACGTCATCCTCCAGGACTTCGCCGGCGCCGTGGACAAGATCTACAACCTGCCGGTGGAGACCACCAACGTCTCACTGAAGTAGCCGCGCCCCCGCCCCGTGCGCGGCTGCGCCCCGCCCCGTGCGCGGCTGCGCCCCTGCGCCAAATTCACATGAATTTGGCGAATGCACACTAAACCGCCGGCAGTTTCGTGTACATTCGGCGGTTTGATGTACATTCGCGCGGATGCAGATGCCCGGCGTGCATCGCCCGGGGCGGCGGCATCCGTACGGCAGCGGCCACGCCATCGCTCACGATAACCGCCGATCACCCGCGCTCGCTCACCGCGGCGGCGGCCCCGGATCGGGCACCGGCCGGTGGCGCGGCGGCTGGATGCCGTATTCCGCGAGCCGCGCCGCGCAGTCTTCGGCGGTGGCGATGTGTTCATCCGCGAGACGCACGGTCATCTTGCCCGTGACGGCCCGGATCCAGTCTTCGCGTCGCTTCTCGGAGACCACGACGTCGGCGGCCGAGGCTCCCGCTCGCAACTGTGGATCCAGGTACTTCCCGGCACCGTCGAACTCGGCCAGCCAGCTTCCGGCGTCGATGTCGACGTAGTAACGACGGCCGCCCGGCCTTTCCACGGGCACTTGGATGCGCGGCACGACGAAGCCGAGCTGCACGAGGCGCAACCGGCTCACGCTCTCCCCCGGCAGCTGGGCTCGGCCGTCCGCGAAGTCGATCACCCAGCGGGCGCGCCGCGCGCCCCGC
Organism: uncultured Microbacterium sp.; assembly: GCA_937988695.1. Taxonomy (GTDB): domain Bacteria; phylum Actinomycetota; class Actinomycetes; order Actinomycetales; family Microbacteriaceae; genus Microbacterium. Next base: position 2,220 of record CALKHM010000040.1, read on the forward strand.
GCACGAGGCATCTTTCCGAGCACCACGTGCATCTCGCGGCGCAACCGCTCGGCGGCATCCCCGTCGTATGTCCACGGATCGTCCTGGTGCACGGCGACGGACCGCAACGCGGCATCCGCACATGCCACCGCCGTCTCCAGGTCGCAGCTGCGTGCGACATCGACGACGGTTCGTGCCAGGGACGTGCAGCGGATGCCACCGATCTCGACGATCTCGCGGGCGTCGAGCGGTCCGACGTGGCGGAACACGTCGGCCGAGTTCGAGGCGCGGGCATCCCCGACGCAGATCACGTGCACTTTCGCGGGGAGGCACCTGTACAGCGGAAGACCGTGCGTGACCGCCGCGGACTCACGCACGACGACAGGGCTCTGCTCGCGCGCATCGTCGACGACCGCCATCACGTGCGCGAGGTGCTGCTGCTCCCAGAACAGCTCGTCCCAGAGCGTGTGCGGCATGTACCAGCCGTGGTGAAGCCGCCGAACGCCCTTTGCGCGCACCTCCGCGCGGATCTGCTTGTCGGTCCAGCCGTACGCGATGAGACTCGCGCGGGAGCGCAGCGACGCGCGGATCGTCGACGGATCATGGGACTTGCGCATGACGGCCATGATCGCGCACAGCGAGCACGCCCCACCGGCCGCCGCCCGCGATTGGTGGAGAACTGACCAGGTCAGCCGCCTGGGGAGGAACGCACCGCGCGACAGCGCACGACCGCAGTCGACGGCACGGCCAACGCCAGCGAATGCACACGAAACTGCCCAGTACACACGAAACTGCCCGCAGTTTGATGTACATTCGCCAAATTCATGTGAATTTGGCGCAAGCGGGGCGCGGGGTCAGAACCAGTCGGACTCGCGGATCTCGCGCATCGCCACGCGGCGATCGGCGGGATCCAGGCGGTCGATGTACAGCATGCCGTCGAGGTGGTCGGTCTCGTGCTGCAGCGCCTGGGCGAGCACACCATCGCCGCTGACCTCGACGGGGTTCCCGTCGAGGTCGATCCCGGTCACCGTCGCGTGTGGATAGCGCAGCACCTCGTGCCACAGGCCCGGCACCGACAGGCAGCCCTCGCCTATCCGCTCCGCCTCGCCCGATGTGGACGTCAGCACGGGGTTCAGGACGTACCCCACCTCGCCGTCGACGTTGTAGCTGAAGGCTCGCAGTCCCACCCCGATCTGCGGCGCTGCGACCCCCGCACGACCGGGAAGCCGCACCGAGTCGACGAGGTCGTCGACGAGGGCGCGCACCCCCGCATCGAGCTGTGTGATCGGCGTGCAGGCCGCGCGCAGCACCGGGTCGCCGAACAGGCGGATCTGCCGAACCGTCATTCGTCAGGCCGCCGCCGCCAGCGATCGCAGCCCCTCGACGACCGCGGCAGCCAGGGCGCGCGCCGCCTGGCGCGTCTCGGGCTGCAGCTCGTGGAACACGATCGCGCTGCCGGTGCCGATCGCCGTGTCGTACGGCATCCGCACCACCTGGCGTACCCGAGAGCGGAAGTGCGCCTCGAGCTCGTCCTCGCGCACCAGGGGCGCCCCTGGTCGCGCGTTGTTGAGCACCACCACGGCGCCGCGGACCTTCTCCGCGTACCCGTTGGTCTCCAGCCAGGTCAGCGTCTCCGACGCCAGCCGCGCCTCGTCGACGCTCAGTCCGGCGACGACGACGAGCTGGTCGGCCAGCCCGAGCGTGGCGCCCATGACGGAGTGCACGATGCCGGTCCCGGTGTCGGTGAGCACGATCGAGTAGTAGTGCGCGGCCAGGCGTGCGACGTCCTCGTAGTCCGCGTCGCTGAACGCGACCGACACCTGCGGGTCGGCGTCCGAGGCGAGCACGTCCAGCCGCGTCTCGTCGCGCGCGACGATCGTCGACACGTCGTTGAAGCCGGCCACCGCGTCCTTCATCCGCACCAGGTCGCGCACAGTCTTGCCGTTGTGACGCGAGATGCGCTCGGCCAGCGTGCCCCGGTCGGGGTTCGCGTCGATCGCGATGATGCGGTCATCCCGCGCGTCGGCCAGAGCCATCCCCAGGAGCGTGGTGATGGTGGTCTTGCCGACGCCGCCCTTGCGCGAGAGCACCGGCACGAACTGCGCGCCACCGGTCAACGGGGCGGCGATGCGGCCGGCGAGCTCCTTGCGGGCCCGCGCGCGCTTGCCGTCGCCGAGGTTGATGCGACCGCCGGACAGCGAATAGACGAAGTGCTGCCACGCGCCCTCCGGCTCCGCGCGCACGAGCCGCCCGGGCTCGAGCAGCCGGTCGGCGGTCAGCAGATCGGAGCTCTCCCGATCGGCCTCGAACTGGTCGAGCCGCTTGGACGCCAGGCTCAGCTCCGGCCGGTGGGTGCGCACGCGCTCGACAGCGTGTGCGCGCTGGGCGCGGGTCTCATCCACGGCATCCTCCTCGTCGGCCACCCCCGCGGCGGCCGACGCCGCGACCGCCCCGTCGACTGACACGGTATCAACAGCAGCGGCGTCGGGGACAGAGGGAGCGGGCCGGTCCACGACCGGGATCATGGG
>CALKHM010000041.1 GCA_937988695.1 uncultured Microbacterium sp.
GTTCAGACGTGTGCTCTTCCGATCTAACGGCGTTATCGGCGGCCTTACCCTGGATGTTCAGGAAGATCGGGATCGCGATCGCGGCGAGGATGCCGAGGATCACGACGACGATGATGAGCTCGATGAGCGAGAAGCCGGCCTCGCCGTCTTCCTTGCGGGCCTTGTCGGCCTCGAGGATGTTGTGGATGGTACGCATGGGATTGCTCCTGGTTGAGATGGTCAATGTCCGGCCGGATTGCTCGCGACGATGCGTCGCGACCACGGTCGGACGTGGCATCGGGCGCTGCTCCCCAAGTGCAGATCCCTGACGCTGAAGATTAGAACGTTCTCATCTTAAGCGTCAAACCCCAGATCATAACGATTTGATAACGACACCGGAATCCCCGATCATGTCGTCAAACAAAAAGGTGTATGGGCGGGGCATCGCGCGCGGGACTCGAACATGGCCGGAGCCCCGCGCGTGACACAGTCCCCACCTCTGAAAGATTAGAGGATTCTCATGGGAAATGCCAGTGTCTCGCGAGATGCGTCGGACGAACGCTCGGGGCCGCCCATGGCACAGTGAGAGGGTGCGTGACCAGGAACTCGACATCGTCGTCGACGCCGCCACCGCGGCCGGCGCTCCCCTGGTGATCGCCGGCGTCACCGATCCAGAGGACACCGCCTACCTGCACGCCTCTGGCGCCCGGCCCGACACCGTGATCGCGCTCTACTCGGCGACCAAGGCGTTCACCGCGACTGCCGCGCTGCAGTGCGTAGAGGAAGGCGTCATCGACCTCGACACCCCGGCGCGAGAGTACCTTCCCGAGATCGGTGAGCTGCAGGTGCTCACCGATCTCGGCGACGACGGCACGGTACGCACGCGTGCGCCCACGCGCGAGATCACTCCGCGGATGCTGCTGCTGCACACGTCGGGCCTGGCATACGACATGTTCGACAAGCGGTATGCGCTGCTCGCGCGCGAGCGGATGCGGCATCCGTCGCCGACCCCGCTGCGCGATTCGATCACCACTCCTCTGCTGCACGACCCAGGGGAACACTGGACGTACGGCACGTCGATGGACTGGATGGGCCTGATCATCGAGGCCGTGCGCGGCAGGCGGCTGGAGGACGTTTTCGTCGAGCGGATCTATGCGCCCTGCGGAATGGCTTCCACGTCGTTCGACATCACGCCGAGCATGCGCGGGCGCCTGGCGCCCGTGCACCGGCGACAGCGCGACGGGTCGATCGTGCCGGCGAGGGTCTCGCCTCCCGATGTGCCGGAGCTCGACATGGGCGGTCAGGGGCTGTTCTCGACGGTTCCCGACCTGCTCGCGCTGCTGCGTGTGTGGCTTGGCGACGGTTCGGCGCCCGGCGGGCAGGTGCTGCGGCCGTCGACGATCGCCTGGGCCGTGCAGGGCGCGCCCGGCGTCGTGGTCACCCCCCTGTCATCGGCCATCCCCGCGCTCACCCGCGAGGCCGACTTCTTCCCCGGCGCGCGCAAGAGCTGGGCGTACTCGTTCCTGCGCAACGACGACGACGTGCCCGGCGGCCGGCGCGCCGGATCGCTCACCTGGGCAGGCCTGGCCAACGTCTTCTACTGGATCGATCGGGCGTCGGGCGTAGCGGCGGTCTGGGCCACCCAGCTGCTGCCGTTCTTCGACCCGGTGGCCGAGGAGGGTGTCGCGGCGTTCGAGAGGGCGGTGTATTCCTGAGCCGATGATCAGGGCGCGAGGACCCTCACCACTGCGGGTGGATCTGCGCGCGCAGCAGCCGGTCGTACACGTCGCGCACGACCGCATCGAAGGCGTCAAGGTCGACGCCGCCGTCGAGCAGCGCGGCGGACTCGGCGTTCGCCGTGGCCTGCGCGACATTGCGGGCACCCGGGATGACCGCCGTGACGCCCGGACGCGAGGCGATCCACGCCAGCGTCGCCGCCGGCAGGCTCACGCCATCGGGCAGCGCAGCAGACAGCTCGTGTGCGGCACGCACGCCCGTCTCGAAGTCGACGCCAGAGAACGTCTCGCCACGGTCGAACGCCTCGCCGTGCCGATTGAAGGTGCGGTGGTCGTCGGGGGCGAAGGTGGTGTGCGCGGTGTAGCGGCCGCTGAGCAGCCCCGACGCCAGCGGCACCCGGGCGAACACGGCCACGCCGGCGGCGCGTGCCATGGGCAGCACGTCATCGAGAGGCTTGAGCCGGAACGGATTGACGATGATCTGCACGGCGGCCACGCCGGGATGCGCGATGGCCGCCAGCGCCTGCGCGCACGTCTCGACGGAGACGCCGTACGCGGCGATCGCCCCGTCGGCCATCAGCGCATCGAGGGCGTCATAGGTCGCGTCGTCTTCGATGACGGCCGACGGTGGGCAGTGCAGTTGTACGAGGTCGAGCGTGTCGACGCCGAGGTTGCGCCGGCTGCGCTCGGTCCAACCACGGAAGTTCTCGGGCGTGTAGTTCTGCGGCACCTGGTCGAGGCGGCGGCCCATCTTCGTCGCGGCGGTGATGCCGTGCCCACTGCGGCCGGCGAGGAATCGTCCGATCAGCGACTCCGAGCGGCCGTCGCCGTACACGTCGGCGGTATCGAACAGCGTCACCCCATGATCGGCCGACGCCGCCAGCACGCCGAGCGCATCGTCCTCGCTCACCGACCCCCAGTCGGCCCCCAGCTGCCAGGTGCCAAGGCCGATCGCCGAGACGTTGCGGCGCAGGTGGGCGAGGCGGTTCTGTCGCATGAATCCAGCCTGGCATGCCTCGCAGCCGCCCGCTCACACCCGCCGCAGCGCCCCCGCGCTCCACCGGCGCAGAGTCGCTCCCGGTCAGCGCGCGTGAGGAGGCGATGGACTCAGAACGGCGGCGGGTCGTCGCCGGGGAGGATGTCGCGCAGTCGCTGCCGGGTCGCCTGGTTCGTGCGATGCCCGGTGGGGAACTGCAATTGCGTGGACCGGTCGTCTCGACGCCGGTGGCCGATCCTCGTGGTGTCTTTGAGGGCGTGGTCGGGGTCGCAGTACGGATGCAGGTTGCCGATGTTCGTCGGACCGCGTTCTCGGCTGTGGTACATGCACATGTGATCGATGTCGGCGTCGACCGCCAGTCGGGTGCAGCCGTCGCGGCTGCATACTCCGTGCATCAGGACGAGCCAGGCACGCTGTGCGGGAGTGGCCGTGCGGGCCCTGCGGTCCATGTCGAGAACCACCCCGGTGATCGGGTCGGTGACGACGCGAGTGAAGGACCCCTGATCCAGCAAGAGCTGCGTGGCGGTGGCCGTGTCGATCGGTCCCTCGCCGGGGATCATCGGCTCGCGGTTGAGGTCGAGGCCCTCGCGGCCCGGCGTGTGCGAACGGACCGTCGCCTGTGCCTCGGGGGTCAGCCTGTCCAGCGGAACCGTCACGAAGACCCTCGTCGTGACACGGGCACCGCGACCCGTGCCCAGCAGCGTGCGGAAGAAGAGATCGCTGCGCAGCTGGTCGCGGGTGCGGCCGTCGCGCTGGGCCTTGACGGCGTGCTTCGCGGCGGAGGTCAGCATCCGGAACGCGGCACGCACGTCGTGCCTGGGCCCGTAGACGCTCAGCCAGGCCATGCTCGCCGGAGCGTCGTCGACCACCACACGCCGACCCTCCATGGCCAGCTTGTGGTTCTGCTCCTCGGGCAGTGGCGCGAGACGACGCACGAGCGCGTCGGCCTTCTTGCGGAACGCGCCCACCGTGGCGTGCAGCGCGATCTCGGCCAGGGCCCGGTCGAACGTCTCCAGGGCGTGAGGGTCGTGCTGGGCGGCGAACGCGGGCAGATGGCCCAGCACGGCATCGGCGTATCGGACCGAGGCGAACCCCTCGCGGATCCGATGCCACAGGTGCGGGAACCGGCGCCGCGCGACGTCGGCGGTGCCCGCCAGAGAACGCACCGCGCTCTCGGACAGGCACAGTCGGGAACCCGCCTCCACTGCCGCGCACCGTTCGGCCAGCTCGGCGGCCTCATGATCGCCCGACGTGCGCAGCAGCACGTCGTCGACGTACACCCATGGATGACTGCGGGCGAAGGCCAGCGCGTCAGCGAGGTCCTCGGCGCGGCGCGCCTCTTGCCGGTTCGCCGCGTACTGGTTCTGCTCGGCTCGCTCGAACAGACTCGTCAGCACGGCCAGATCGGACCCCGGTTCCGGCAGGGGAACCGGGAGGAAGTCCGCATCTGTCGACATGACTCGAGTCTAGCACCTCTATTCGATGCTCGTAAGGTACTACACATACCTCTGTTCGAATCTATCCTCCCAGTACCTTCTTCTCCGCGGCTGCACCGCCGGCTCACCGGAACCCCGGAAGGGATAGAGTGTTTTTCACAGCATCCGCTGTGGAAAATAACTCGACGAGGGGAACGACATGAGCATCGCGGTACGCAGTGCGACGACGACGTGGGACGGGGCGCTCGCCTCGGGGACCGGCACGTTCGGCGCGACCAGCAGCGGCGCACTCGACGGCCAGGAGGTCACCTGGGTCTCGCGCACCGAGGCTCCCGGCGGCAAGACGAGCCCCGAAGAACTGCTCGCCGCTGCGCATTCCTCGTGCTTCTCGATGGCTCTCGCGCTCACGCTCAGCAACCACAAGCTCACGCCGACGCGCCTGGTCGTCAGCGCCGAGGTGCACCTCGACCCGGTGAACGACGTCCCCACCATCACCACGTCGAACATCACGGTCAACGGCACCGTGCCGGGGGTGGATGCCGCCACCTTCGCCAGCCTCGTCGACGAGGCCGCCGCGCTGTGCCCGGTCTCACGGCTGTTCGCCGGCGCCGCGATCGCCGTCGACGCGCACCTCGAGGCCTGAGCGCGCGATGAGCGAGGGTACCGAGCTCGCCGACGCGCTCACCCGCGAGCACCACGCCATCGACACCGGCATCCAGACGTACCTCGACCGTCTCGAGGCTGGCACCGACGCCGCACCGCTGCTGGATGCGATGCACGCGCTGCGCCGACACATCTACCTGGAGGAGGAGTTCCTCTTCCCACCGCTGCGCGAGGCCGGCATGCTGATGCCGATCCTCGTCATGGAGCGTGAGCACGGCGAGCTGTGGCGCGCAATGGACGGCCTGGACGCCTCGCTGCAGGGGCCTGCCGACGCCGCATCCCTGCGCGAGGACTGCCGTAGTCTGCTCGCACTGC
>CALKHM010000042.1 GCA_937988695.1 uncultured Microbacterium sp.
GTAGAAGTTGTCCAGCAGCGCGCGGGCGGCCTCGGCGGCGACCTGCTCGCCCGGGCGGAGCTTGCGGTAGATGTCGCGGAGGGCCTCCTCCTTGGTGAGGATGGTGTCCTTCGACAGCGTGTCGGCGATGGAGTCGAAGCCCGCGAACTCGGTGAGGATGTCGTCGCTGGACAGGCCCAGGGCCTTCAGGAACACGGTCACCGACTGCTTGCGCTTGCGGTCGATGCGCACCCCCACCTGGTCGCGCTTGTCGACCTCGAACTCCAGCCATGCACCACGGCTCGGGATGATGCGCGACGAGACGATGTCCTTGTCGCTGGTCTTGTCAGGGGTCTTGTCGAAGTACACGCCCGGGGAACGCACGAGCTGCGAGACGACCACGCGCTCGGTGCCGTTGATGATGAACGTGCCCTTGTCGGTCATGAGCGGGAAGTCGCCCATGAAGACCGTCTGGGTCTTGATCTCACCGGTCTGGTGGTTCATGAACTCGGCCTCGACGTACAGGGGGGCCGCGTACGTCTTGCCGCGCTCCTTGCACTCCTCGATCGAGTACTTCTCCGGCTCGAGGTACGGGTTCGTAAAGCTCAGCTGCATCGTCTCGCTGAGGTCCTCGATGGGCGAGATCTCCTCGAAGATCTCCTCCAGACCGCTGTGCTCGGGGACGTCGGTGCGGCCGCGGGCCTTGGACTCGGCCGCACGCGTCTTCCACGCGTCGCTGCCGATGAGCCAGTCGAACGACTCGGTCTGCAGCGCGAGCAGATCAGGGACGGTCAGCGTGTCGGAGATCTTGGCGAACGAGAGGCGGGATGCTCCGCGGCCGTTCTTGGGGGTGGTGGGGTTGGATGCGTTGGGCGCAGCAGCCAAGGGGATAACCTCCATGAGCCCGGGCGGGCTTCGGTTCCTTGTCGACAGGTGGCGCACTCTCATCCCCGAACCCTGCACGCCTCACGTCGCCGCCCATCGGATGCTCGTGTCGAGTCCATCGGGAACCAGCGGGGGCGCACAGGCACGGCCGACCACCATATGAAGGCAGGGGGAACCAGAGCGCAACTACCAACTATAGGACGTCGGGCACGCCGTGTCCAGTCGGATTCTTGACGAGTCCCGGATCCTGCGGTATAACCCGCCCTGTGCCCAGCGCCCTGCGCCCTTCGCCAAATTCATATGAATTTGGCGAACGCACATCAATCTGCCGGCAGTTTGATGTGCAGTGGGCGGTTTGATGTGCATTCGGGGAGTTCATGGGCCGGGCGGTCTGGTGTGGATGCGGGTTGGTGCACGCAGGGCGGGTCCCGTGTGGACGCGGCGCACTCGAAGTGGATGCGGTGGTCCGCGGTGGCGTGAGCGTTCGGCGTGGCCTGGGCGTTCGAGGGGATGCGGACACGTCGATGCGGACACACCGATGCGGACACGCCGACGTGGCCGCGTCAGGAACGGACCAGAGCGATCGCCTGCGCACGGTCGCGGACGCCCAGCTTCGCGAAGATCGCGTTCACATGCGTCTTCACTGTCGCAATCCCGATGTACAGCCGCGCCGCGATCTCGGCATTGCCGAAGCCCTCGGCGACGAGCGCGAGCACGTCGGCCTCGCGTGGTGTCAGCAGCGGGAAGCGCCGGGCCAGCGCCTCGACGGGGGTCGCAGCGACCGGCGCCGAGGCCGTGACGGCGCCGATCACCCGGGCACCGACGTCCGCCCCGAAGATGGATTGGCCATGCGCGACCGCCCGCACGGCCGCCGCCACCTCGGACCGCCCGGCATCCTTGGTGAGATACCCCCGGGCCCCCGCGCGCAGCGCGGCGACGAGGGACTCGTCGTCGGCGTACGTGGTCAGCACGAGCACCGCCGCCGACGGAACATCGGCGGCGATCCGCGCTGTCGCCGCGACGCCGTCCAGCAGCGGCATCCGCAGATCCATCAGGACGACGTCCGGCCGCTCGGTCACGGCCAGTGCGACGGCCTGCTCGCCGTCGGCGGCCGCCGCGACGACGGCAATGTCGGGCAGCAGCTCGAGCACCGTGATCAGTCCGTCTCGGACGATCGCCTGGTCGTCGACGACCAGAACCCGGATCGGGGCGTCGGTCATGAGGAGGCCTCTCCTTCGCGTGCCGGAGCCGCCAGGCCCGTCCGCACGCACACGACGAACCGCCCTTCGCGGATGCCGGCGTCCAGATGTCCGCCAGGCAGCGCGGCGAATCTCTCCCGCATCCCGATCAGGCCGAAGCCGCCCCCCGGTGCACGCAAGCCCGGCGTGGCGAGCGGGTTCGCGACGGCGAGGCTCACCGCGCCATCCGCCCAGTCCAGCCAGGCCTCGGCCACGACGCCCGGCGCGTGCCGGCGGACGTTGCTCAGCGCCTCTTGAAGCGCATGCTCGAGCGCGGCGGCAACGCTCGCCGGTACCGGCACCGCGGATCCCGTGGCACGCCATGAGGCCCGTCCGCCCAGCGACTCGTGCACGCGTAGCAGTTCGCTCAGGCGCGCGGCGAGCGCGTCGGCGGCCACGTCGGCGGCCTGGCCTGCATGCGGCTCGCGCAGCGCGGCCACCGCGCGCCGCGCCTCGTCGAGGCCGGCGGCAGCCAGATCACGTGCGGACGACACACGAGGCCGAGCGGATGCGGCATCCCCCGCTTCCAGCAGCGCATCGGCGGCATCCAACTGGATCGCCAGCCCGCCCAGCGTGTGCGCGAGCACATCGTGCAGATCGCGAGCCAATGCGACGCGTCCGGCCTCGGCGCGGGCGGCCACCTCACGCTCGTGCAGCAGTTGCGCCCGCCGCTGCGCGTCGCGCACCTGACGTCGGCTGAAGCCGCCGAGGCAGCACAGCACGAGCACCCCCACGATGCTCAGTACGACCGGCACCGGGACCGGCGCGAGCACGACTCCGAGCGCAGCGACGAGGATCGCAGCGAGAGTCGCGCCGATCGCGGCGGGAAGCGGGACGATCTCGTCGGCGGTCACTGCCAGCAGGCAGACCGCGGCCGGGATGACAGCGGTGCCGTCCGTGGCCGCCGCAGCCAAGGCCCCAGCTCCGACGGCAATGCCCGCAAGGCACAGGACGAAGCGCCGAGCGCCCAGCGCGGCCGACACCGCGCGGGCTACCCACGCCGCCACGGCGAGCGCCGACAGCACCGTCGCCCAGGTGCGCACATCATGCCGCGCGATCGCGAACAGCCACCACGCCAGCAGCGCCGCCCCCACGGCGGTCAGCACGAGCGAGAGACTCGTCGGTCGCGCGTTCATGGCTCCATCATCCTCGTGACGCTGATAAGTAGGACAGGGGTCTGCGGTGGGTGCGGGCCGGGGTGGCAGAAGGGGATGGCGGGCGCGGATGGGGGCACACCGGCCGGCGGGCGAGGACGCGGACTTCGGCGCGACCGCGGCCGCGGGCCGCAGGTGCGGACGCGGATGAGGAGGGCACCAGCGCCAGTGGACGGATGCCGGTTGCACGGCGCGGTCCGGCACGGATCCAGGCGTGGTCGTGCGTCACCCGACGCTTCCGGTACGCGCCACGCTGCGTCGCGGCACCCGAGCCGCGATGACAGCGGTGCGCGCGACCCGGTTCGCAGCGATCAGCAGCACGATGACACCCATGGAGCTCGCCGCGTGCACGCCCATCGCCGCCGCAGCGGCATCCATTCCGATGCGCACCGCGATCATCACGAGCCAGAGGGCGAGACCCCACCAGCCGGTGCGCGACTCCTGCGGCGCGACCTGGCCGGATCGTCCGACATGCCGCGGTGGATCCAGCGGCCGGAACCGGGCGATCGTCCCCATCCATGCGCCGATGCCCAGCGAGATCACGAGCTCGACGACGAGCACCGCGACGTCGGGACCACGCAGCGCCGTAGCCGTCTGCATCATGGCCGCAACCCCCACGACGGCCAGGATCAGCCCGGTCCGGTACATCCCGCCGATCGACACCGGGCGCCAGGTGGTCTGCCGGTATCCGATCCATCCGATGAGGGCGGCCCCGACGACGACGCTTCCGACCAGCTGCAGGTTCATGCCTTCAGGATCGGTGGGCAGCGGCATCCGGCCCACCACCCGTGGGTGGAGACGCGGGTGGAGATCCCCCGTCCCGGTGCGCTCCCGGCGCACCCACGCCGACGCCCCGACGGGCGAGTCGGGTGCTCGCCCGTCGGGGCGGGATGCGGCCGGGCCGCCGTGGGGACGGGGAAGGGATGCGGCCGGGCCACCGTCGGCGTGGGAGGGCAGCGGTCAGGCAGCCACCGGGGCGGGATGACCGAGCAGCTGCGCCATCGCCTCGCGCAGTCGCGAGACGCTGTCGGCCTGGTCCGCGGGGCCATCTCCGCGCCAGGCGACGACGCCGTCGGGGCGCAGGATCAGGGCGTCGTCGTCGCCGAGCCCCAGACCCGCCGCGATCCGGCCCGCGTCGTCCGCCTCGAGCAGAACGCCCTCCAGCGGTACACCGCTCTCATCGGCGAGCGCGGCGGCGGCCTCGCGCCACCGGTCTCCGGCGGCACCGGTGAGCAGCACGAACCGCTCCGCGACGAGATCGTGCGTGGAGAGGTCTTGCCCGTCGCGCTGCAGCACGAGGTGCGCAACCCGTGCGCCTACGGGGGTCCCTTGCGCGCGCGGATCCCGCGTGGTCGCCTCTTCGCCGGCCGCATACGGTGCGGCGTCCGAGTCGGCCAGCGCACCCGAACGGTACACGGCGCCCAGCTCGATGTCCTCGGCGGGGCGGGGCTCTGCCAGCGGCTTCGCGTCTGACGATGACGAGCGCTCGGCATAGCGACCGGCGTAGATCGAATAGGCCTGCTCGACCGTCATCAGCGCCGTCGGGCGGCGCTCCTGGTCGTAGCTGTCCAGCAGGCGCGGGTCGGCTTGACCGTGCACGACCATCGCGAGCTTCCAGGCGAGATTGTGCGCATCGGCGACACCGGTGTTGCCTCCCCAGCCGCCGGTGGGCGGCATGGTGTGCGCGCTGTCGCCGGCCAGGAAGATCCGTCCCTCGCTGAAGCGCTCCGCGCAGCTGGCCGATGCCTCCCAGTGCTGGATGCTGTCGATGCGCACCGGGGTGTCCGCCGGGCAGCCCAGCGCCAGACGCACCCAGTCCACGGCGCGCTCATCGGGGACATCGGCGCCCAGGTCGTAGTGCTTCCCGGTCTCGGGGTCGGTCACCGAGAAGATCGACAGGAAGCCGGACTGCCGGTCGAAGGAGAACCGGAAGAAGCCGAGCATCTGCGGATGCAGCACGTAGATGACGCTGAGGTTGCGATCGCCGATCATGTCGGTCATGTCGGCGCCGAAGTAGACCGTCACACAGTCGGCGGTGCCGTGGCCGGGCATGTCGATGCCCAGCTGCTCGCGAATCGCGCTGTGCGCGCCGTCGGCGGCGACCACATACCGCGATCGGATCACACGGCTCTGGCCGCCGTCACGCGACTGCACCGTGGTGGACACGCCATCCGCGTCCTGCTGGACGTGCAGCATCTGGGTGCCGAACAGGTGCGTCGCTCCGGCGGCGGCAGCAGCATCCCGCAGCAGCGGCTCCAACCCCACCTGGGTGATGAACAGGCGGCTGGTCGCGCTGAGGTCCTCGACCCCCTCGTTCCACGACCGGTAGAAGTACTGCAGCTCCTTGCCGCACAGGCTCTCGACGGCCACGATCGCGCCGTTCTGGACGAACTCTCCGGCGGCCGCCTCTTCGACGATCTGCTGCACGCCAGCATGCCGGAACACCTCCATGGTGCGCTGGTGGAACGAGGCCGCCCGCGGATGGATCGCAGTGCCGCGATGTTTCTCCACCACGGTGTTGCGCACCCCGTAGCGGGAAAGCAACAGCGAGGTGGTCAGGCCTACGAGGCTGCCCCCGACGATCAGGACATCCGTCTCTTCGTCTTCGACAGCGGCATTGTCGGACATGGTCAACTCCATTGTTCACTCTGCGGGTAACTTCCGCCGGCGTCGTCACGGCCGCTCGATCACGGCTGACCGCTCTTCGGACACATGACCGCAACTGGCGGGCGCCCTCAGTATCGACCCGCTGCCAGACGCTGTCAAGAGCGATCAAGACCGGATGCCGAGCCGAAGACCGCGGCGAGAACCGGTGCGGACACGCGCTTGACGACACCGCGATGTGGATCTACTGTTACGAATGTCCGCGGATCGGACACTCGTACGAAACTGGTCATCCGAGCCCGATCCCCAGAACTCAACGGAGAGTGAGGATCATCGTGGAGAGCCCGAATCCCGCCGACGTGCAGTCCGGTCGGCCCCTGGTCTTTCGCCATGCCATCGTGCTGACGATGGACGACGCCGGCGTCATCGACGACGGCGACGTGCTCGTGATCGGCAAGAAGATCGCGGCCGTCGGCCGGCAGCTGGACGCACCCGCGGATGCCGTGGAGATCGACGCCCGCGGCGGCATCCTGATGCCCGGCATGGTCGACACCCATCGCCACATGTGGCAGACGGCCATGCGCGGCTACGGCGGCGACTGGACGATCAGCCAGTACTTCACGTTCTACTACCTGACCCACGGCAAGCTGTTCCGTCCGGAGGACGTCTATGCGGGCAATCTCCTCGGCGCGATCGA
>CALKHM010000043.1 GCA_937988695.1 uncultured Microbacterium sp.
CGATGGTCGTCGGCGTGGTCGCCGGGGGTCGCGTGCTCGAGCGGACCGGCCCCGAGCTGCTGCAACGCATCAAGGCGTTCCCGACCAGCTGAGGGAGCCGTCGCGTACCGTAAGAGCATGTCCGACACACTCACGCTGTCCGCCCCCGACGGGGAATCGTTCAACGCCCACGTAGCCCGGCCCGTCGGCGAAGCACGCGGGGGTCTCGTGGTCATCCACGAGATCTGGGGGCTGACCGCGCATATCGTCGAGGTCGCGGACCGGTTCGCCGGTGAGGGATACGTCGTGATCGCGCCCGACATCCTCAGCCACGGCGGCGTCGAGCCGTCGATGGGTGCGGAGCTGTTCGCGCTCATGAACTCTGGCGACGAGGCCGCGCGCACTGCCGCGCAGCCGCGGATGCGGGAGGCGCTGGCCGGGGCGAGAGCGCCGGAGTATGCGACCTGGGCGGTCGGCGCGCTCGAGGCCGCGGTGGACTGGCTCGACGAGCAGCCCGGCGTCGATGGCCGCATCGGAGTGGTGGGCTACTGCTTCGGCGGCACTTACGCGTTCCTGCTGGCCTGCGCCGATGACCGGGTGCGTGCGGCGGTGCCGTTCTACGGCACCGCGCCCGATGCCGCGCGCATCCAGAGCATTCAGGCGCCGATCCTCGCGCTGTATGGCGGCAAGGACGCGGCCTTGATGGATGCGCTGCCGACCGTGCGCGAGCACATGACCGCGTCGGGCGTCGACTTCACGCCGGTCGTGTACGAGCACGCCGCGCACGCGTTCTTCAACGACACCGGCACCCGCTACGACCCCGATGCGGCCGCCGATGCCTGGCAGCGCGCCACGGCGTTCCTCGCGCTGCATCTGTGACGTCCAGGCGGGGATCGCCTCGCGCGGCCGGACGAGAATTTGCGCAGGCCGCACCCGCCCGGCTATCGTCGGGTCATGCGCGCGACGAACCTCGAGCAGCTCTCCGTGAGCCTCGGTTCCGCACGCCGACGTCACCTTCGTCCGGGTACCCGCGGCCGCCGACTCTAGGCGACCCCCGCGTTGCGTTCCGCCTCTGCGAAGACGGGCGCGCGAGGGAGTCGCCGTCATACGGCCCGCGTCGGCCTCGTCCGGCGAACCTCGGAAACTAAGGTAGAAGAATGACCTATTCGGTCGCCGTCTCCGGCGCCTCCGGCTATGCGGGAGGAGAGATCCTCCGCATTCTCGCCGCACACCCGGACATCGAGATCCGGACCGTCACCGCGCACGCCAACGCCGGCCAGCCGCTGGCGGCGCATCAGCCGCACCTGCGCTCGCTCGCCCATCTGACGCTGCAGGAGACCACGCCCGAGATCCTCGCCGGGCACGACATCGTCTTTCTCGCACTGCCGCACGGGCAGTCTGGGCAGTACACGGATGCGTTGACCGACGTATCGCTCGTGATCGACGCGGGAGCCGACCACCGGCTGGAGTCCGCGACGGACTGGGATGCGTTCTACTCGGGTCCGTTCCACGAGCCGTGGGCGTATGGGGTGCCCGAGCTGCCGCTCGGCCCGCTCGGCAGCGGCCGCAGGCAGCGCGAACGGCTCGTGGGCGTAAGGCGGATCGCCGCTCCGGGATGCAACGCGTCGACCGTCAGCCTGAGCCTGGCACCCGGCATCGCGGCCGGGGTCATCGACCCTTCCGACCTGGTCGCGGTGCTCGCGGTCGGGCCGTCCGGCGCCGGCAAGAGCCTGAAGCCGAACCTGCTGGGCTCCGAGATCCTGGGCTCGGCGAACCCGTACGCCGTGGGCGGCGTGCACCGGCACATCCCGGAGATCAAGCAGGCGCTGCGCGCGGCGGGCGGTTCCGGCATCCATCTCTCCTTCACTCCGGTCATCGTGCCGATGGCCCGGGGCATCCTCGCCACGAGCTCCGCGCGGATCGCCGCCGGCGCTACCGATGCCGACATCCGCGCGGCATGGGAGAGCGCCTACGGTGCCGAGACGTTCGTGCAGCTGCTGCCGGCGGGGACGTATCCACGCACGGCCGATGTGCTCGGGGCCAACACCGCGCTCATGGGCCTGCACATCGACCGCGACGCGAACCGGGTCACCGTGGTCACCGCCGTCGACAACCTCGTCAAGGGCACCGCCGGTGCCGCCGTGCAGTCCATGAACATCGCGCTGGGCCTTCCCGAGGCCCGCGCCCTCACCGTGAACGGAGTCGCCCCGTGACCGTCACCGCAGCGAAGGGGTTCGAGGCGGCCGGCGTCGCCGTGGGCCTGAAGAGCACCGGCAAGCTCGATGTGGCCGTCGTGGTCAATCGGGGTCCCGACAAGGTCGGTGCGGCCGTGTTCACCGGGAACCGGGCCAAGGCCAATCCCATCCTGTGGTCGCAGCAGGTGATCGCCGACGGCGTCGTGGAGGCCATCGTGCTCAACTCCGGCGGCGCGAACTGCTTCACCGGCTCGTTCGGGTTCCAGACCACGCACCAGACCGCCGAGAAGACGGCGGAGCTGCTCGGCGTCAGCGCCGCCGACGTGCTGGTGTGCTCCACCGGCCTCATCGGCTCGGGCGACGAGGTGTTCCGTGCGAAGGTGCTCGATGGCGTCCAGAAGGGCGTGGCGGCGCTGTCGGCGGACGGCGGCACCGACGCGGCATCGGCCATCATGACCACCGACACCGTCAGCAAGACCGCGGTGCGGCAACGGGACGGATGGACGATCGGCGCGATGGCCAAGGGTGCCGGGATGCTGGCGCCCGGTCTTGCCACGATGCTCGTGGTGATCACGACCGACGCGGTGCTCGACGCCGCCCAGGCCGACGCCGCACTGCGGGCCGCGACCCGGGTCAGCTTCGATCGGCTGGACTCCGACGGCTGCATGTCGACCAACGACCAGGTGACGCTGCTGGCCAGCGGCGCCTCGGGCATCGTACCCGACCTCGACGCGTTCCGCGCGGCCCTGGCCGATCTGTGCGGGGAGCTGGCCCGCAAGCTGCAAGCCGACGCCGAAGGCGCCAGCCACGACATCGCGATCGAGGTACGGCATGCGGCATCCGAGGCCGACGCCGTGGAGGTCGGTCGCTCGGTCGCCCGCAACAACCTGTTCAAGGCGGCTGTCTTCGGCAACGACCCGAACTGGGGACGCGTGCTGGCCGCGATCGGCACGACCAACGCCGAGTTCGACCCGTACGACACCGACGTCTGGATGAACGGCGTGCGGGTGTGCACGGCGGGCGGGCCGGATGCGCCGCGCGAACAGGTCGACCTCACCCCGCGCGCGGTGGAGGTGCTCATCGACGTGAAGGCCGGCACGCACACCGCGACGATCCTGACGAACGACCTCACCCACGACTACGTCCACGAGAACAGCGCGTACTCCTCATGACCGAGGTAGACCTGCAGGACACCGACCCCGCCGAGGCCTCCGCCAAGGCGCTCACCCTCGTCGAGTCGCTGCCGTGGCTGCGGCGCTTCCGCGACCAGGTCGTCGTCATCAAGTACGGCGGCAACGCGATGGTCTCCGACGAGCTGCAGGAGGCGTTCGCTGCCGACATCGCCTACCTGCGCTATGTCGGCGTGCAGCCGGTGGTGGTACACGGCGGTGGGCCGCAGATCTCCGCGATGCTCGACCGGCTGGCGATCCCCAGCGAGTTCAAGGGCGGCTACCGCGTCACCTCCACCGAGGCGATCTCGGTCGTGCGGATGGTGCTGACCGGCCAGATCAACCCGCAGCTGGTCGCCAAGATCAACGCACACGGGCCGATCGCCACGGGACTGTCCGGCGAGGACGCCGGGCTGTTCGGCGGGCGCCGCCGCGGCGTCGTGATCGACGGCGTCGAGCATGACCTGGGCCGGGTCGGCGACGTCGTGCAGGTCGACCCGCAGCCGATCCTCGACCACCTGGCGGCCGGTCGCATCCCGGTCGTCTCGTCGATCGCGCCCGATCTGGACAATCCCGGGCACTCCCTGAACGTCAACGCCGACGCGGCGGCGGCGGCGCTGGCCGTCGCCCTGAGGGCCACCAAGCTCGTCATCCTCACCGACGTGGCAGGGCTGTATGCCGACTGGCCGAATCGCGATTCGCTCGTCTCGCACCTGACGGCCGTCGAGCTGCGCACGATGCTGCCGCGCCTGGAGTCGGGGATGATCCCGAAGATGCGCGCGTGCCTGGACGCCGTGGAGGCGGGCGTGGACACGGCGGCGATCATCGACGGGCGGGTGCCGCACTCGGTGCTCGTGGAGATGTTCACGCAGAAGGGGATCGGAACAGAGGTGGTGGCGCAGTGACGGACACAGTGGACACGCGGACCTGGCAGCACGAGGCATGCCGCGACCTGCTCAATCTCGGCGGGCGGCTCGCACTGCTCGTGCGCGGCGAGGGATCGCACGTGTGGGACGCCGACGGCACGCGCTACCTCGACTTCCTCGGCGGCATCGCCGTGAACGCGCTCGGGCACGCGCACCCGGTGTTCGTCGATGCCGTCGCACGACAGGCCGCGACCCTCGCGCACGTGTCGAACTACTTCGCCACGCCGCAGCAGCTCGAGCTGGCCGCGCGTGTGAAGCGCCTGGCCGGCACCGGCGAGCACGGCCACGTGTTCTTTGCGAACTCGGGATCAGAGGCCAACGAGACCGCCGTCAAGCTCGCGCGGCTGCACGGCCACGCCACCGGCAAGAAGACGATCGTCAGCCTGACCGGCGCATTCCATGGACGCACGATGGGCTCGCTGTCGCTGACGCCCAAGCCGGCCTACCAGGATCCGTTCCGGCCGCTGCTGCCGGGCGTCGCGCACATCGACCCCACGATCGAGGCGCTCGAGCGGGTGTTCGCAGACGAGTCGGTCGCAGCCCTGGTCGTCGAGCCCATCCAGGGTGAGGCCGGCGTCGTGCCCCTTCCGGACGGGTTCCTGCGCAGGGCGCGCGCGCTTGCCACCGAGCACGGTGCGCTGCTGATCGTCGACGAGGTGCAGACCGGAGTAGGTCGCACCGGCGAGTGGTTCGCCTTTCAGCGCGAGGGCATCGTGCCTGACGCGATGAGCCTGGCCAAGGGCATCGCCGGAGGGTTCCCGCTGGGGGCGCTGGTCACCTTCGGCGACAACGACCTCTTCTATCCCGGCACGCACAACTCCACGTTCGGCGGCAACCCACTGGCGACCGCGGTGGGCAGTGCGGTGCTCGCCGAGATCGAGGATGCGGGGCTGCTTGCCAACGTGACGCAGCGCGGCATCCAGCTACGCGACGCCGTCTGCGGGCTCCCCTTCGTGACGGGGACCCGGGGTGCGGGCCTGCTCATCGGGATCACGCTGTCGGCCCCGGTGGCCGCCGAGGTGCGCGATGCCGCGCAGCGTCGCGGCCTCATCGTCAACGCGCCGACGGCCGACGTCATCCGCATCGCCCCCGCCTACACGATCGGGGATGCCGAGGTCGACGAGTTCACCACCGCGTTCGCGGCCGCGCTGGCCGCGGTCGCGGCAACCTCCCCGCATCCTTCTTCCGGCGCGGGGGCCGACACCGAGGAGACCACCGCATGACCCGGCACCTGCTGCGCGACGACGACCTGACCCCGGCCGAGCAGGCCGAGATCCTCGATCTGGCGATCGAGGTGAAGAAGGACCGCTGGGCCAACAAGGCACTGGCGGGTCCACAGACGGTCGCAGTCATCTTCGACAAGTCGTCCACGCGCACCCGTGTCTCATTCGCCGTCGGCATCGCCGATCTGGGCGGGTCGCCGCTGATCATCTCGACCGCGAACAGTCAGCTGGGCGGCAAGGAGACGCCGAGCGACACGGCCCGCGTGCTCGAGCGTCAGGTCGCCGCCATCGTGTGGCGCACATATGCGCAGGCGGGCCTGGAGGAGATGGCGCGGGGAACGCGCGTACCTGTGGTCAACGCGCTCTCCGATGACTTCCACCCCTGCCAGCTGCTGGCGGACCTGCTCACGATCCGCGAGCACAAGGGTGCGCTGGCGGGCCTCACGCTCGCCTTCTTCGGCGACGGCAGATCGAACATGGCGCACTCCTACGTGCTTGCCGGGGTCACTGCCGGCATGCACGTGCGGGTGGCCTCGCCCGCCGACTACGCACCGCGCGCGGACATCGTGGCCGATGCGGATCGCCGGGCCGCCCAGACCGGCGGCTCGGTCACGCTGTTCACGGACGTGAGCGAGGCGGCCGCGGGCGCCGACGTCGTCGTCACCGACACCTGGGTGTCGATGGGCAAGGAGGAGGAGAAGCTCGAGCGCATCCGGGACCTCGGCGGCTACAAGGTCACCGGTGCGGTGATGGGCCTGGCCAAGGACGACGCGATCTTCATCCACTGCCTGCCTGCCGACCGTGGCTACGAGGTCGACGCTCAGGTCATCGACGGGCCGCAGTCGGTCGTCTGGGACGAGGCGGAGAACCGACTGCACGCGCAGAAGGCGATGCTGATCTGGCTGCTTCGGCAGAACGGCGCCTCTGCCGAGGCCCCTGCGGCCTGACGCGGGTGCCCGACCGCCGGCTTCGCGGCTGATTGCCGTCCCGTGTGTCGCTTCGCGTTGATGAAGCGGCGGGGATGAGCGCCCGAGATATCCGCTCGACCGCGGGCGCAGCCGTGGGGTAGACGTGGGGTGGACGATCTGTGGACAAGCAGGATGCTTCGCAGAGAGAGCCGCTTCTGGGGAGGAGTCGCCCGTACGGTCGGCGCCCAGGCGCGCGGATAGGCTGAGAGACGTGAGCGACCAGGCGGACAGCGACCAGACGGATAGCGGCGAGCAGCACGGGACCAGCACCGGACAGCACGGCACCAACGAGGGCGCGCTGTGGGGCGCCCGGTTCGCATCGGGGCCGTCGCCGGAGCTGGCTGCGCTGAGCAGGTCCACGCACTTCGACTGGGCGCTCGCACCCTACGACATCGCCGGATCCCGTGCCCACGCTGCTGCCCTGCACGCCGCCGGATACCTCGACGACGAGCAGCACGCCGGAATGCGCGCCGCGCTCGACCGACTGGAGGCCGACGTCGCCTCGGGTGCGTTCGTGGCCGCCGACAGCGACGAGGACGTGCACGGAGTCCTCGAGCGCGGCCTCATCGAGCGTGCGGGTGCCGACCTCGGCGGGCGACTGCGCGCGGGCCGCAGCCGCAACGACCAGATCGCGACCCTCGTGCGGCTGTATCTCCTGGACCATGCGAAGACCGTGACGCACGGCATCCTGCGCCTGATCGACGCCATCGTCGCGCAGGCCGAGGCGAACCCCACGGCGATCATGCCGGGGCGCACGCACCTGCAGCACGCGCAGCCCATCCTGCTCGCGCATCACCTGCAGGCGCACGGATGGCCGCTCGTGCGCGACCTCGAGCGCCTACGGGATTGGGCGTCCCGTGCGCGGGTGAGCCCGTACGGCGGGGGAGCGCTGGCCGGCTCGAGCCTCGGCCTCGATCCCGCCCTGGTCGCACGCGAGCTCGGCCTGGATCGTCCGTCGGAGAACTCGCTCGATGGCACCGCGGCTCGCGACGTCGTCGCAGAGTTCGCCTTCATCGCCGCACAGATCGGCATCGATCTGTCGCGGTTCGCGGAGGACGTCATCCTCTGGAACACGCGCGAGTTCGGCTTCGTCACGCTCGACGACGGGTATTCCACCGGATCGAGCATCATGCCGCAGAAGAAGAATCCCGACATCGCCGAGCTCACCCGTGGCAAGGCCGGCCGCGTGGTGGGCAACCTCACCGGGCTGCTCACGACGTTGAAGGGTCTGCCGATCGCCTACAACCGCGACCTGCAGGAGGACAAGGAGCCGGTGTTCGACTCTGTCGACACGCTGGAGCTGCTGCTGCCGGCGTTCGCCGGCATGGTGGCCACGATGCGCTTTGACACCGCGCGGATGGCGCAGCTCGCGCCGGAGGGCTTCTCGCTGGCGACGGATGTCGCGGACTGGCTGGTACGCCAGGGTGTGCCGTTCCGTGACGCGCACGAGATCTCCGGCGCGCTGGTGCGAGCGTGCGAGCAACGTGGGATCGGGCTGCCCGACGCCTCCGACGAACTGCTCGCGGAGGTGTCGCCGCACCTGACGCCGGCGCTGCGTGACGTGCTCACGATCGAGGGGTCGGTCGCCAGCCGCGACGGTGTCGGCGGGACCGCCCCGGTGCGGGTGACCGAACAGCGCGCCGAGCTGGTCGCGCGCGCGCAGGCGGCCGCCCACGCGCTCGGCCTCTAGCCGCCGGCGTTCACATCGGCGGCCGCGAGCGCGCGGACGAGCGCGGGAACAGCCTGCTCCTCGACCCGGAGCCCTCCAGCGCTGGCGCGCAGGCTCACCGCCCCTGCGGTGATCCCCAGGCGGTGGGCGACGTCCTGCTGGGTGAGCCCTTCGGCGAGGGCGTCGTAGACCTCCCACCCCTTGGCCGTGCGCCGGTCGCGCAGGTACACAAGCAGGCGCACGAGCGCCTGGACGTCGTCGGCCTGCGCGCCTCCGACGATGGCCACCCGTGTCGCGTCGGACTTGGCGCGGTCCACCGCCGTCCGCGCGTTGATGAACGCGGCGCCGCGTCCGGAGCGGATGGATGCCGGAAGCGGCCGGTCGACGTCCCCCAGCCCCACACCCGTGCTCCAACGGCCGGTGCGCGTGGCGGACAGGACGACCTCGAGTGCGACCTCGGCGTCGCTGGTCGCCAGTTGCAGCTCGTCGCCCACCGTGCGTTCCGGCCCCAGCGTGGCGCCGTCCTTGCCGAGCCGTGCGAACTGCGCGAGACCGGCCGGAACGAGGTCGGGCCCCGTCCGACTCGCTTTCTGATCGATGGTGAGGACGAACATAGAATCAGCTTACAGACTAAATCTAATAAACATAAGCCTGCAGACTAATCCTTAAGAGGATCACGCGCCTCACCAGATCGCCAATCGGAGCAGTGCGCCGACCGCGCACGCCCACAGAAGGCTCGCCAACGTCCCGATGATGAAGCGCTCCCGTGCCTCGGGCTCACCGAGCTCGGAGAACCGGCCGATGCCCTTGACCGCCACGACGACCGCGATGGCCTCGGGATAGCCGACCACGATCGCGATGACCGCGGCCAGTCGCTCCAGATAGCCGATCACCGTGCCGCCACGCATCAGCGTCTTCGGTGTCGCGCCGGGGTCCTGCTCCGCCTCCAGCACGACGATGCCGCCATCGTCGGTCTCCCGCACCCGCGAGCCGGAGGCGATCTCCAGCAGCCGACGCGCGACGGGATTGCCGCCGAGGCCGGCCACTGCGACGCCAAGGACGGTCAGGATGATGCCCATGATCGACGGGACGTCGACCGGGGCGATCGCCACGATCACCAGGCCCAGGACCACGAGGATCCCGGCCACCAGGAGCGGGTACGTCGACGGTCGCCGCAGCGCGACCACGATCAGCACGAGGGCCGCGCACAGCGCCAGGAACAGGAAGATCGACAGCGCCGCCGTCAGCAGCACCTCTGCACCGGGGAACAGGGCCATGCCGTCAGTCTGACACGGGCCGCCGACGCCGTCAGGGCACGCGTTCGCCCAGAGCGAAATCCGCGTGGATGGCGCTGATACCCTGAACGGCGTGTCCACCCCTGCTCGCAGCGCCACCGCGCCCGCCAACGATCCGACGTTCGAGGGCATCTGGGACGAACTGGTCTGGCGCGGTCTCGTGCACGTGTCCACCGACCCGGAGGCGCTGCGCGCTCTGCTGGGTGGGCAGCCCATCACGTACTACTGCGGTTTCGACCCTACGGCCCCGAGCCTGCACCTGGGCAACCTCGTGCAGCTGCTGACGATGCGCCGCCTGCAGCTGGCCGGCCATAAGCCGCTGGGCCTGGTGGGTGGATCGACCGGACTCATCGGCGATCCCCGGCCCACCGCCGAGCGGACGCTGAACACCAAGGAGACCGTCGCCGAGTGGGTGGGCAAGCTGCGGGCCCAGGTCGAGCGCTACCTGAGCTTCGACGGCGACAACGCGGCCCGCATGGTGAACAACCTCGACTGGACCGCGCCGCTGTCGGCGATCGACTTCCTCCGCGAGATCGGCAAGCACTACCGGGTGGGAACGATGCTGAAGAAGGACGCCGTCAGCGCACGGCTGAACTCCGACGCCGGCATCAGCTACACCGAGTTCAGCTACCAGATCCTGCAGGGGCTGGACTACCTGGAGCTGTTCCGGCAGTACGGATGCGTGCTGCAGACCGGCGGCAGCGACCAGTGGGGGAACCTCACCAGCGGCGTCGATCTCATCCACCGCGTCGAAGGCGCGTCGGTGCACGCCATCGGAACGCCGCTGATCACCAACAGCGACGGCACGAAGTTCGGCAAGAGCGAGGGCAACGCGATCTGGCTCGATCCTGAGATGTGCAGCCCCTACCGGATGTACCAGTTCTGGCTGAACACCGACGACGCCGATGTCATCGCCCGCCTGAAGGTGTTCACGTTCCTCACCCGCGCCGAGATCGAGGAGTACGCCCGGCTCGTCGAGGTCGAGCCGTTCCGTCGGGAGGCGCAGAAGCGACTGGCCCGGGACGTCGTGACGACCGTGCACGGGCCGGATGCCGCAGCGCAGGTCATCGCTGCATCCGAAGCGCTGTTCGGCACGGGGGATCTGACCGCGCTGGACCCCGAGACGCTGCGCAGTGCGCTGCGCGAGCTGCCGAACACCGAGGCGACCGTGGAGACCACCGTCGTGCAGGCGCTGGTGGACACCGGGTTGGTGGCGAGCCTGGGCGAGGGTCGTCGCGCGGTCGCGCAGGGCGGCGTGTCGCTCGACGGCGTGCGCGTGGATGACGACGGCGCGCTGGTCACCGGCGCTCTGCCGGGCGGGGTGTCGGTGCTGCGGCGCGGCAAGAAGACCCTGGCCGGGGTCTTCGTCGCCGTCTGAGACATGCCCTTCACACCGAGCCACGCGGTCGTCGCGCTGCCGTTCCTTCGCACACCGCTGGTCCCTGCCGCCGTCGCGGTCGGCGCGATGACGCCGGACCTTCCGCTGTTCCTGCCGTGGATGCCGTTCTCCTACCAGGTGATGCACACGAACGTCGTGGTCTGCGGCGTCGTGGCGGCGCTGCTGCTGGGCATCTGGTACGTGCTGGTGCGGCCGGTCATGCGCGAGCTGAGCCCCGGCCCCGTGGCGCGTCGGCTTCCCGATCGCTGGGACCGGTGGTCGTCACGTGGTGACCGGCGCCGCCCGCGGCTGCAGGTGACATGGGTGGTGCTCTCGATCCTGCTCGGTGTGATCTCGCACATCGTCTGGGATGCGTTCACCCACGAGGGCCGCTGGGGAGTGCGCGCGGTTCCCGTGCTGAACCAGCGGTGGGGTCCGTTGCTCGGTTACACCTGGCTGCAGCACGGCTCGAGCCTGGTCGGCCTGATCGCCCTTGCCGTGGCGGGCATGGTGTGGTTCGTGCGTGCGCAGCGCGGCGAGCCACGGCGGGTGCTCCCCAGCGCGGTGCGCTGGGGATGGTGGCTGTCGCTTCCGGTGGCGCTGGTGGCCGCGTGGGGGATCGGCCTCGCCGTCTTCGGACCGCTCTCCGCCGACCTTACAGTGCAGCAGCTGGCCTATCGGGTGCTGCCGGCCGCCTGTGGCGGCTGGGGCGTGCTCACCCTGGCGCTGTGCGCCGTCGTGCAGGCTCGCCGCGCCGTGGTCGCCCGATAAGGCGACGGCGCTGTCACCGACGGGGCAGCCACGCCGGCGCGTCACCGCCCCATGGCCGCGGGGCGGCGAAACGGCTCGGACCGCCGGCGTACCCGATCGCGGGTGCGGTGGTGGTCAGCCGATGCCCGGCGACCTCGAAGACCTGTGTGTGCGCTGAGGTGTCCAGTGCCGGCGCATGGGGCACCACGTCGGCACGCGCAAGGCCCAGCAGCTCGGCGGCGACCCGGCGCAGCGAGGCCTCGATCTGCCAGGACCCGCCCTCCGCGTCGCGACGTGCCAGGGCTGTCATGACGCCGGCGGCCAGCAGGTAGCCGGCGGTGTGGTCCAGAGCCTGCGCGGGCAGCACTCCGGGAGCTGCGCCGTCGCCCTCGATCAACGCGATCCCGCTCGCCGCCTGTACGAGGCTGTCGAATCCGCGTCGGTCGGCGTCGCCCCACGCCGACAGTCGTGCCACGACGATGCCGGGCCGTCTCTCGGCGAGGGCATCGGGAGTGAGGCCGAGTCGGGTCATCGCCGCCGGTCGGTAGCCGAGCACGACGACATCGGCGGTCTCGAGCAGGTCGTCGAACACTCGCCGCGCGCCGTCGGAGGTGAGGTCCAAGAGCGCTGAGCGCTTGCCATGCCCGGTGTCCAGGTGCTGCAGCGCGATCTCCGCGGGCCGCGGCGGATCGATGCGCAGCACATCGGCGCCCAGCAGGGCCAGTGTGCGGGTGCTTACCGGGCCTGCGATGACCCGGGTCAGA
>CALKHM010000044.1 GCA_937988695.1 uncultured Microbacterium sp.
CCGCCGCGAACGACTTCCTGGCGCACGTCCCGATGGTCGACATTCCGAACCCGAACCCCCAGCAGCCGCCCGGCACGGGCGGCATCACCACGATCATGGCGTGGTTGAAGTGGATCGGGTACGCCGTCGTCGGCGGCTCGATCATCGTTGGCGGCATCCTGATCGCCGTCAGCTTCCGCCGCGGCGAGGGCCACGACGCCCTCCCCAAGATTCTCTGGCCAATGGCCGGCGCGATCGTGATCGGTGCAGGTGCCGCGTGGATCGGCACCATCGCAGGAGGGTGATGCAGTCGTGAGCGACGACAACAACAACGACAGCCAGAGCCCCTTCACACGTCCAGGCTTCATCGCCGCGGCGATCGTCGTCGCACTCATCGTCGTGTGCGGGATCATCCTCGTCGCCGTCAACGTGGGCAAAGGCGACCCGAAAGCGGATCCCACGCCCAGTGCGTCGAGCACGTCGCCCGGAATCATCTCGTCGCCCGGCCCTGTGTCGGGCGATAAGAGCGTCTGCGGTCTCAGTGGGACGGAGCTTTCCGGCACGGTGAGTGCAGCGCCCGAGACGTCCTGGAAGTACCAGGACGTGCTCGCCTACCCGACGTCGCAAGTCGCCGGCCCTGCCGCCACTGCACCGTCTGGGTATCGATACTGCTTCCAGCACACCCCGGACGGTGCGCTATTTGCCTCAGCAAACTTCGCAATCATGTCGTTCGATCAGTCGCTCCGGAGCACATGGCTCCCGTATGTGCTGGCCCCGGGCCAGTACAGGGACAGCCTGCTCAGCTCGGGACTCAATGCAGCGAACCCGTCCGGCATTCGAGCATCCATCGCTGGATTCCGCGTGCTGTCGTACGACGGCGAGCACGCGCAGGTCGACGTCGCATTCCAGGCGACGGCTTCCGGTCAGATCGTGACCGGATCGTTCGTCGCGAAGCTGGTCTGGTCAGGCGGCGATTGGAAGCTCGACTCGTCTGCGGCGAACCCCGCGCAGGTCGATCAGCTTCCGAACCTTGCCGGGTACACGGCATGGACGGTGGGATGACCAATGGCTGGACAAGACTGCGGATTCCTCGGCACCGGCTGCGTAGTACAGGACTGGGTGAACAGCGCGGTCGGTAACGCGATCGACAACATGGCGAAGGCGGTTCAGGAGGCTTTCGGCAAAGCGGTGGCCTCGCTCGGAACGGTCTGGGTGAACATCGGCACCCCCAACCTGACGGGGACGGGCAGCAGCTCGTCACTGACCGCAGGCTCGTCGGCGCCGAACTCGGAGGGCATCACGACGGTGCTCGGCTATGTGACGTGGGTGTCGTTGGCCATCTGCGGTATCGCCATGATCATCCTCGGGATGATCGTGGCTTCTCGGTTGCGATCAGGGCAGGGCATCGCGGCGGTCGGCCGCGCCGGCATCATCCTGGGCGCGGTGGTCCTGATCAGCGGGGCGAGTTCGCTCGTCTCGACGATCATCGCTGCTGGGCCGAGCGGCGCCGGGGGTGCCGTGGCGTTTCTGCAGGCGGGCCTCTGGTGGTACATGGGCGCGCTGGCCGTGCTGTCGGTGATCATCGGCGGTGCCCGGATGGCGTGGGAACAGCGGGCCGAACCGGGACGGGAGACGCTGAAAAGCCTCGTGACGCTCATCATCGTCGCGGGTGCCGGCGTGACCGTCGTCGGCCTACTCGTAGCGGCGTCCGACTCGTTCTCGGTGTGGATAATCAACAAGTCGCTGGACTGTGATGTAGCCGCGGCGGGGTCGACATGCTTCGGCACGAACGTGCTGAACCTGCTGGCGCTAACGACGAACCCGGCCGCGGGCGGCCTGGGCTCGCTGCTGATCATCATCTTGGGGCTGATCGCGATCCTCGCGACGGCGTTTCAGATCGTGCTCATGGTCGCCCGCGGAGGCATGCTCGTCATCCTGACGGGCATCCTGCCGCTGTCGGCGTCGTTTACGAATCTCGAAACCGGCAAGGCGTGGTTCCGCAAAAACGTCGGCTGGCTGCTGGCGTTCATCCTCTACAAGCCGGCGGCGGCATTGGTGTACGCGGCGGCGTTCCAGCTCGTCGGCACGAACGTGTTCAAGGACGACGGCACGGGCCTGCTGGCCGTGCTCACGGGCCTCATGCTGATGGTGATCGCGCTGTTCGCGATGCCGGCACTGATGAGGTTCGTCACTCCGCTCGTTGGCTCGATGGCTGGTGGCGCGGGTGGCGCTATGGGCGTGGCTGCTATGGCCGCGCTTCCGACCGGAGCTGCGGCGCTGGGACGTCTCGGGACGGGTAGCGGCAGCTCCGGCTCTGATGGTGGCACTGGGAGCACAGGGTCGACGGGCTCGACCGGCGCTCCCTCGGGTAGCCGCGGCGGAGGGGGCGGAGGCGGTACGCCTGCGTCACAGCCAGGCGGCGGCGCGTCTACTGGCGCGGCTAAATCGACTGGTGCGGCCGCGGGCACAGGTGGTGGAGCTGCGGCCGGTGGTGCGGCTGCCGGTGGCGGCGCGGCCGCGGGTGGCGCGGCGGCCGGTGCGAGCGCTGGCGCGGCTGCCGGCCCGATCGGAATGGGCGTGGGGGCAGCGGCCGGCGTGGTCGCTGACGGCGCGAAGAAGGCCGCACAGGCCGTTCAGAGCGTTGGCGAACAATCTACGGAGGGAGGCCCCAGTGGTGGCCGTTGATTCAACTCAGGAAGGCCCTCGGACCTACGGCAACTGGCGGCGTCCGACGTCGCCCGGCCTGCTTGGTCTGGGAACGGTGGGCACGGGCCTGCTGTTCGTGGCCCTGTTCGCGATCCTGATCGCGCTCATGTCGGCCGGCATCCTGGCAGCGCTGATCACCGCGGCGATCGCGGGCGGTCTGCTGCTACTCCTGGTGCTTAAGAACGCTGATGGGCGCAGTGTCCTCTCCCGCGCCTCGAACAGGATCGGATGGTTCTCTGCCCGTTCACGCGGGACGCACCTGTACCGGTCCGGCCCTCTGGGCCGCACCGAGTGGGGCACGTACCAGCTTCCCGGCGTTGCGGCAGCGACGCGGCTCAGCGAGCACACCGACTCCTACGGGCGTCCGTTCGCGCTCGTCTACACGCCCGTCAGCAGCACCTACGCCGTGGTCATCGGCACCGAGCCTGACGGCGCATCGCTGGTCGACCCCTTGCAGGTCGACACGTGGGTTGCCGACTGGGGTCACTGGCTGTCCCACCTGGCCGACGAGCCGGGTATCGAGGGCGCTTCGGTCGTAATCGAGACGGCCCCGGAGTCCGGCACCCGCCTGCGTCGTGAGGTCGAGCTGAATCTCGACCCGGACGCGCCCGCGTTCGCCCAGGCGATGCTGCGGGAAGTGATCGACACCTACCCCGCCGGCTCGTCGACGGTGAAGGCGTTCGTGACGCTGACCTTCAACGCGATCCCCCGGAAGGGTGCACAGCCTCGCAAGCCGGACGAGATGGCGCGCGAGCTCGCGGCGCGTCTGCCCGGTCTGACCGGCAACTTGCAGGCCACCGGGGCGGGGGCCGCTCGCCCGCTCGCGGCGCAGGAGTTGTGCGAGACGATCCGGATCGCCTACGACCCGGCGGCGGCACAGCTCATCGACGAAGCGCACGCGCAAGGTGAGACGCCCGAGCTGTCGTGGCCGGACGTCGGGCCGACCGCGCATCAGGCGTCGTGGTCGGACTACCGCCACGATTCTGCGACGTCGGTCACCTGGGCGATGACTCAGGCTCCGCGGGGAACGGTGCAGTCGGGTGTTCTCGCCCGGCTGCTGGCCCCGCATCGGGATATCGCTCGCAAGCGGGTGACGATCCTCTACAAGCCGATCGATCCGGCCCGTGCGGCCGGACTCGTGGAATCCGACCTGACGGCCGCGCAGTTCCGTGCCAGCGCGACGCGAAAGCCGCAGGCGCGTGACACCCTCGCCGTGCGCGCCGCGGCCGCGACGGCGCAGGAGGAGGCATCCGGCGCCGGGCTAGTGAACTTCGCAATCTTGGTCACCGCGACGGTGCTCGATCCGGCCAGGGAGCCGGAGGCGGCCGCCGCGATCGACAACCTGTCGGCTGGCGCGCGCCTGCGCGTGCGCCGGCAGTACGGGTCGCAGGATTCGGCTTTCGCGATGGCGCTGCCGTTGGGTCTGATCCCGACCAAGCACGTTCAGGTTCCCTCCACGCTCCGGGATCGGGTGTGATGACGATGGCAACGAACAAGAAACGCAAGAGGGCCAAGAGCCCCGTGCAGAAGGCGCAGACGACGACGGAGCCGCGCCCGCTGCGCCCCAGTGGGCGCGGCTGGATCGGTCGCGGTCGCGGTACTGCCGGGTACGTGCAGGCACCCGTCGAGTACCGCGGCACCACCGTTCAGGTGTGCGGGCTGTGGCCGTTCTCGGTGGGTACGGGCGCACCGCTCGTGGGCGTGCCGCTGGGGCGGCACCTGTACACGGGCGCGACGGTGTGCGCGGACCCGATTTCGTGGTTCCAGCGCGCGAAGCTGATCAGCAATCCGAGCGTGTTCGTGCTCGGGCTGCCGGCGCTGGGGAAGTCCACGACGGTGCGGCGGATGGCCGCCGGCCTGGCCGGGTTCGGGTCCATTCCGTTCATCCTCGGGGACTTGAAGCCCGACTATGTAGACCTGATCGAGGCGCTTGGCGGCCAGGTGATCCGCCTGGGCCGCGGCCGAGGCCACCTGAACGTGCTCGACCCCGGAGAGTCGACCGAAGCCGCGGCACGGCTGCGGGAGGCCGGCTACGAGAAGGAAGCGGAGGAGATTGAGGCGGACGCCCACGGCCGCCGCCTCACGATCGTCTCCGCGCTCCTGACCATCCTGCGCAAGCAGCCGCCGAGCGATGTCGAGGAGTCGATCGTCGACCAGGCGCTGCGCATCCTGGATCGCCGGTTCGTCGACCAGGTGCCCGTGCTTGCAGACCTGCTCGCGATCGTGCAGGAGGGTCCGGCCGAGCTGCGCGAGGTCGCCGTCGACCGCGGCGACTTCGCCGAGTATCAGCGCATCACGCGCGGGCTGGAAGCATCGCTGATCAGCCTCGCCCGCGGCGGCCGTCTCGGAGAGACGTTCTCCCGCCCGACGACGAACCCGATGCGTCGGGATCGACCTGTGGTCTACGACGTGTCCGGGCTGAAAGAGACCGACGTCGATCTGCGCGCCGCGACCCTGCTGGCGTGCTGGTCGAACGGGTTCGCCACGGTGAACGTGGCGAACGCCCTGGCTGAGGCCGGCCTAGAGCCGCAGCGGCACTACTTCGTGATCATGGACGAGCTGTGGCAGGCGCTCCGCTCCGGCACCGGCATGGTCGATCGTGTCGACTCGCTCACACGGCTGAATCGCCAGTTCGGTGTCGGGCAGGCGATGATCACCCACACCATGCGCGACCTCGACGCTCTCCCGACTGAGGAGGACCGGATGAAGGCGCGCGGCTTCGTCGAGCGCGCTGGCATGGTCGTGGTCGGCGGCCTCCCGCACTCGGAGATGCCGCTGCTGACCACGGCCGTGCCGTTCTCGCAGGCCGAGCAGAGTCTCCTGACCGGTTGGTCTGCGCCGCCGTCGTGGGATGCCACCACCGGGAAGGAGACGGAGCCTCCCGGCCGCGGCAAGTTCTTGATCAAGGTCGGTGGCCGCCCCGGCATCCCGATCACGGTCAAGCTGACCGAGACGGAGCGCTCGACCAACGACACGAACAAGCGGTGGCACGCGCAATCCCGTGTCGGCCGACGCCTGCACGCCGTCGAGCCGGAGGAGGCAGTGTCGTGAGCACGCCCAACAACCGCCGTCGCGACCCGGGCGGGCTTTCGGCGGAGTCGATGCTGCTCGCCGCCGGGATCGTGATCGTCATCGTCGGCGTGGTCGGGGTGAACCTCGCGGTTCGGCTCGGCCACCAGCTGGACCACACCGGGGTCGCTCTCAGCAGTGACCCGTTCACGCTGACGTTCCAGGTCCTCATGGGGAAGGTGCCGTGGCCGGCGTCGGGCACGTGGATCATCGCCGCGGTCGCGGCGATCGTGATCGCCCTCGCGGTCCTGGTCATTGTTGCGATCGCCCGCTACCGGAAGGGGCGGACCCGCGTCGACCGATCGGCCGCGTACATGGGACGCGGCCGCGACGTCGCAGACCTCAGCCGCAAGAGCGCGCTAGAGAAGGCTCAGCGCCTCGGCGTGCCCGACGCGCCCGGTGTTCCCATCGGGCGCACCGTCGCGTCAGGACAGCCGCTCTACGGCTCCTGGGAGGACATGCACATCGATATCTGGGGGCCGCGCACCGGTAAGACGACCAGCCGCGCCGTCCCGGCCATCCTTGCCGCTCCCGGCGGGGTGTTCGTCACATCGAACAAGCGCGACGTCGTCGACGCCACCCGGGACGTGCGCGAGAATGCCGGCCCGGTGTGGGTGTTCGATCCGCAGGGGATCGCTTTGGAGGAGCCCACCTGGTGGTGGAACCCGCTCAGCTATGTCACCGACGAGGTACGCGCCGCCAAGATGTCCCAGCACTTCGCTTCCGGCTCCCGCGATGCTGACGCCAAGACCGAAGCGTTCTTCGACTCCTCCGGCAAGGACTTGCTGGCCGGCCTTCTGCTAGCCGCGGCACTGGACAACCGGCCGATCACCGACGTGTACACGTGGCTGACCCGGCCCGCCGACGACACTGCGGTGGAGATCCTTCGACAGCACGGTTTCCCGCTGACCGCCGACCAGGTGGCCGGCGTCATCGACGCGCCGGAGAAGCAGCGCGGCGGCGTCTACGGCACCGCCCAGCAGATGGCGTCGTGTCTGACCAACCGTCAGGTTGCCCGCTGGGTGACCCCGCTGGGTGGGAACACGAGCGACCGGCGGCCGCAGTTCAGCCCGGAGGCGTTCGTGTGCGACGGTGGCACGCTCTACAGCCTCTCCAAGGAGGGTCAGGGCACGGCCGGTCCTCTGGTGACGGCGCTCACGGTCGCCGTGGTGGAAGCGGCGGAGGAGCTGGCCGCGCGGTCGGCCGGCGGCCGCCTCACCACGCCGCTCCTGGGCGTGCTAGATGAGGCCGCGAACGTGTGCCGGTGGCGTGACCTGCCCAACCTCTATTCGCACTACGGTTCGCGCGGGATCGTGCTTATGACGATCTTGCAGAGCTGGTCGCAGGGCGTGGAGGTCTGGGGCGAGTCCGGGATGCGCAAGCTGTGGTCGGCCTCCAACGTGAAGGTCTACGGCGGCGGCGTCTCGGAGGCCGGTTTCCTGGAAGACCTGTCGCGGGTCATCGGTGACTACGACCGTCTCTCGTCGTCGACGTCGAGCGGGCGCGGGCAGCGCACGGTGTCGCAGCAGCTCCACCGTGAGCGCATCCTGGACGTCGCGGACCTGGCCGCGATGCCGAAGGGTCGCGCCGTGGTGCTCTCCTCCGGCTCTCGGCCGACGCTGATCCGCACTCAGCCGTGGATGACCGGCCCGCACGCGGCCGACGTGCGGGCCTCGATCGCCGCGCACGATCCGCAGGCGCAACGAACGATCAGTGAGGCGCAGCACGAGGTCGCGGCCGTGGAGGCAACCATCGGGAGCGAGGCGCGATCGTGAGCGACTGGGGCGAGGACGAGTACGAGCCGCAGGACGCCGGCAGCTCGTCGACGAATGCAGCAGCTCCGTCCGGCGGTCGCGCGTTCGGGATCGACGTCGGCAGCTTGGCCGATGAGCTGGTGGATGCCGCGGTCAAGTCCTTGGTGCGCAAGGAAGTGTCGACCGTCGCCGCCGAAGCCGTCAAAGATGCCCTGACCGACGACGTG
Source organism: uncultured Microbacterium sp. (assembly GCA_937988695.1). GTDB lineage: Bacteria > Actinomycetota > Actinomycetes > Actinomycetales > Microbacteriaceae > Microbacterium. The sequence continues at coordinate 7,736 of CALKHM010000044.1, forward strand.
CTGGACGCGCTTCGCGATCGGGCGGAGACGGCGGCCGCCGCGGCGATCGCCGCGCAGCTCGAAGATTCCGGGCTCGACGATGACGCCGCGGCCGATGAACCGGACGCGGCAGAGCCCGTCCTGACGTATGGCAGCGTCGACGAGTTCCTGCGCGAGTATCTGCGCAGCGTGTACCGGCGCAAGATCGACGGCAAGAACCGGGTGTGGGCGGCCGAATGGTGGAAGTACGACGAGGCGGTGATCCGTCTCGAAGCGCTCTGGCGCTCCTGGGAGTTCCTGCGCCGCGATCCCTCGACCGGAATGAGTGTGTGGTGGCGTGACCACGCCGACACGCACATGGCCGTGCTGATGGACCCGCAAGGCCCGTTCGCGCCGGCCGACGCGATGGACCCGGAGAACCAGTGCAGCAAGGGCGATCCGCTGCCCTACAAGCAGCCGCCGGAAGGGCTGTTCCCCGACGTCCGCGAGGCGACCGCCGACTAGGGGTGTTCTCTGTCGGTGGGTCGCACCATAATTGACCCAACGTCGCTTCCCCCCTAGCGACGGGGAAACAAGAAGGGCCGCGCTCCCCCAGCGCGGCCCTTCTTCCTGTCTGCTGCCCGGTTCAGCGGCTCTGTTCGTTGCGCTGCACCTGGACGCCGCGGCCGCGGGCCTTGCGCGCCTTCGGTGCCTTGGCGGGGCCGCCTGCGGCCACCGCGGCGGTGGCCGGCTTCGCCTGGCTGACGTCGGCGCGCATCCGGGTCGCGATGACCTCCTGATCGATGCCCTTGCTCTCCAGGTCCGCCGCGGTGGAGGCGCGGCGCTCAGAGCTGTCGTACGCGGTTGCGCTGTCCTCTCGGGCAGCGTCGGCCGTCACGGTGCGCTCGTCCGCCTCGGCCTGCGCTCGAGTACGCTCCTCCGGGTCGGGCTCGTACTCGGCCGCGGCGCGCTCCTGCTCTGCGAGACGGTCTTGCTGGTCCGCCTGCGTGAGGAGCTGCTGTGCCTCGACGTTCTCGGCCGCGGAGCGGTGCCGTTCCGCGTCGGCCTGCGCACGCTCGTGCTCGGCGCGCTCGACCGCGGCGCGGACTGCGCCCGCGTCGGCGCCCGTGTTGGCGGTGTCGACGCCGTAGCGGGTGCGCAGCTCCTCGCGCATCCTCTCCTCGGCGCGGGCCGCCTCCGGGTCGTCCTGCGCCCACGCGCGGGTGGTCTGGTACGTGCGGCCGATCTGCTCGGGCGTCGATCGCTCCCACCAGTCCGACCGGTAGACGTCGGCGTACTCGGTGC
>CALKHM010000045.1 GCA_937988695.1 uncultured Microbacterium sp.
ATCCGCGTCGACGTAGATCGAGAAGTCGAACAGGTCGCTGACGGCGACATCGTTCGGTGTCGGCGGCGGCTGCAGCACGTTCAGCCCCTCGACGATGAGCACGTCGGGGCGACGGATCGTCACCGTCGCATCGGGCACGATGTCGTAGCGCACGTGCGAATAGAAGGGTGCGCGCGCCTCGGCGGCGCCGCTCTTGACCTGGATCAGGAAGTCGACCAGCGCCCGACGGTCGTACGACTCGGGGAACCCCTTGCGCCCCATCAGCCCGCGTCGTTCGAGCTCCTCGTTCGCATAGAGGAAGCCGTCAGTGGTCACGAGCTCCACGCGCGGCGTGTCCGACCAGCGGCTCATCAGCTCGCGCAGCAGCCGCGCGATCGTCGACTTCCCGACCGCGACCGACCCGGCCACCCCGACGACGAACGGCGTGGTCGTGTCGTCGCGCTCCTGCAGGAACGCGGAGGTGTCCGCCCCCAGACGCTTCGTCGCGGTCGCATACAGGCTCAGCAGCCGGCTCAGCGGAACGTAGACATCGCGCACCTCGGCGAGGTCGAGCCGGTCACCGAGTCCGCGGATCTGCACCACCTCGGTCTCGGTCAGCGGCTGCGCCATGCCCGCTGCCAGGCGCGCCCAGTCGGCGCGGGCGATCTGACGGTACATCTCGGGCGCCGATGCGTCTTCTGTGGCCACCCGGCCATCGTATCGGGGCGGCCGCACCGGGCCGGGGCAGGCGCGGTCCAGCCCCGTGCGGTGCGTGGCCGTCGACCTGCACAACACCCCGAACCGCACGGCCGGCAGCAGATCGAGCGCCGGCGGCTATACCGTGGTGCCCAGGTATGCCCCGTCTGCCTCGAGCCGCGCCTGCAGGGCCGCGACGTCGACGTCCGCCGCGCTCGTGCCTGCGCGAAGCGCCAGGTCGGCGGCCGAGCCGGCGGCCTGACCCATCACGAAACAGGGCCCCGTGACGCGTCCTGACGACTGACCGCGCTGGGTCATCGAGGCGCAGCGTCCGGCGACGAGGAGATTCTGCACGCCGCGCGGCACCAGCATCCGATACGGCAGCTGGTTGAAGCCGCGGGAGCCCCTCGGCGCGAACCGGAACTCGACATCGCCTTGCACATGCGCCTCGACCGGCCAGCCGTTGACCCCGATCGTGTCGGGCATGTCGCGGCACTCCAGGACGTCCTGCTCGGTGAGCTGGTACTCCCCCACGATCCGCCGGGTCTCGCGGATGCCGATCTGCGGAGCGAGGTCGACGATGTAGGCGTTCTCGAAACCCGGTGTGCGGTCCTTGATGAAGGCGAACACGTCGAGCACCTGCTGCCGGCCCTGGATCTCGCCGTGGGTGAGCTGCCGCACGTCGGTGCCGTCGACGGCCGATCCGTCGTCATTGCTCAGCTGGGTCAGGTTCGACCGCCATTCCAGGGGGTTGCGCTGCGGCCGGACGATCGGCTTCTTGCGTGGGAAGTGATGCGTGCCGGATGCCTCGGCCTCCTCCATGAGGCGCCGCACGGTCTTCCACGCGGGTCCCGCCTTCTGGAAGTCCACTCCGTTGATGCGGAACATCAGCGACGGGTACAACAGATGCTCGGACTTCTCGTACCGCGCACCGGACCACATTGCGACATCGGCGTCACCGGACGCGTCGATGAAGAACCGCCCGCGCACGACGCCCGGCCCCGACTTCGATTCGATCACGATGCCCGAGATCGCGCCGTCGCCGTCCAGCACGACCCCGGTCGCCAGAGCGTGGAACAGCAGTTCGGCGCCGCTGGAGAGCACGAGCTCGTCGGCGGCCATCTTGTACGCCGAGATGTCGAACGCCTGCGCCATCACTCGGTCGCCGACAGACAGGTGCGGCTCGCTGAGCCCGTCCAACTGCTCGAGCCGTGCCAACAGCTCGTCGGCGTAGCCGCGCACGACGCGCCGGTCGTCGTCGTACACCCGGGCGTGCAACCCGCAGAACGTGGACAGGCCGCCCATCGTGCCGGCACCGCCGAGGAATCCGTAGCGTTCGATGAGCAGCGTCGACCGTCCCGACCGGGATGCCGCGGCGGCGGCCATGATGCCGGCGGGGCCGCCTCCGATCACGACGACGTCATACTCCCCGATCACCGGGACCTGACGCTCGGGAAGGGTGACCGCCGTGCTCATGCCGCACCCCCGGCGCCGGCGACCGCCGGATCGTCGTGCTGATCGCACAGTCCGCACGCCCGGCACCCGAGCACGGCGCCGCATGAGAGCGGCTGAACGAGCTCGCGGTACTGGTCGAGGTAGCCGCCGCCGGTGTCACGCGCCTCGGTCGGCGCATACACCTCGCGTGCGGCCAGCACGCCTTCGGGCACGTGCAGGTCGAGACTGCCCTCGGTCAGGTCGATCGCGATCTCGTCGCCGTCGCGCACGCGGCCGAGCGGCCCGTCGGCGATGCCCTCGGGCGAGACCTCTCCGACGGTGATGCCCTGGTTGACCAGACCGCTGAACTGCCCGTCGGTGACGAACGCGACCTTGTCGGCCAGGCCTCGCGCGTTCAGCGCGAAGATGAACGACGAGGTGAACCCGAGCGCGGGTCCGCCCACCGCGCCGATGCCGCGGATCACCGCGACATCGCCGGCCCGCAGCGTCCCGTCGGATATCCCGTCGATCGCCTGCTCGCGCGTGTCGAACACGCGGGCGGGGCCGGTGAACTGCTTCGGCCCCGCGTCGGGCACCGGCCTCTTGGCCACGGCGCCGCCGGGCGCGAGCGAGCCGCGCAGCACCACGATCGCCGGGTCGGTGCTGTACGGGGCGGTGACCGGCCGGATGATGTCGCCGTCTGCGGGCCTCGCGGCCGCCGCGTTCTCCGCCACGGTCCGGCCCGTCACCGTGAGCTGATCCGCGTCCAGCAGCGGGAGCAGCTCACGAATGATCGTCGCGCCGCCCCCGGCATCCTCGAACTGCTCGGTCAGGGTGTCGCCGTTGGGCCGCACCGAGCACAGCACGGGTGTCGACCGTCCGAGGGTGCGATATGCCTCCCAGACGTCGACGTCCACCCCGGCCTCGGTCGCGACCGCCTGCAGGTGCTTGATCGTCGTGGTCGACCCGCCCACCGCGAGCATCACTCGGACGGCGTTGCGGATCGAGCCTGCCGTGATGATGTCACGAGGCCGGATGTCGTGCTCGATCATGTGCACGAGCGCGGCGGCCGAGCGACGGACGTTGTCCCACATCCGCTCGCTGTTGGCACGGACGGGGGCGGCGCCGGGCACGGCCATGCCGAGCGCTTCGGCGGCGATGTGCATCGAGTTCGCCGTCGCAAGTCCTGCACACACGCCGGGGCTGAGGATCGCGTCGTCGGCCATCTCCTGCAGGTGGTCGGTCGACTCCTTCGTGACGGCGGCCATCGCTGCCTGCAGGAAGATCTCCTCGACGTCGGCCTCGCGCCCCTCGGACAGCCCCGAGTGCTGGTAGCCGCAGGGGATGATGATCGTCGGCACGTTCAGCCGCCCTGCCGCCATCAGGTGCGCGGGAGTCGTCTTGTCGCACGAGCTGAGCGCGACGATCGCGTCCAGCCGTGCGCCCTCGACGGCGACCTCGACGTCGTTGACCATCAGGTCGCGCGCCGACAGGATGTAGCT
>CALKHM010000046.1 GCA_937988695.1 uncultured Microbacterium sp.
CCGCGGCGGAGGCGTCGTCGGTGCGCGCGGCCAGCACGCCGCCGACACCGGCCGCCTCGACCACGACGTCGCGCAGACCACCCACCCCGGCGATGGCCGCGCGCACGCCGGCCGGATCCGGTTCGACGAGGGTGACACGCACCGAATCACCGTGCAACGCCGCCTTCAGCTCGCCGGGGCTGCCCTGCACGACGGCGCGTCCGCGATTCACGATGAGCAGTCGGTCGGCAAGCCGGTCGGCCTCCTCCATGTAGTGCGTAGTCAGGATCACGGTGAGCGCCTCTTCACCCGCCAGCCGCCGGATCTCGGCCCACATCGCCGCTCGCGCCTCGGGATCCAGGCCCGTGGTCGGCTCATCGAGGAACAGCACGCTCGGCCGGTGCACGAGGGCCGCAGCCACGTCGAGCCGGCGGCGCATGCCGCCCGAGAACGTGCGGACCGGGCGGGCGGATGCCTCGGCCAGCCCGAATTCGTCGAGCAGCCGGATGGTCCGGGCGCGAGCGTCGGCGGCCGAGACGCCCCGCAGACGCGCGGCAACCTCGAGGTTCTCCGTTGCGGTCAGGAACGGGTCGGTGCCCGCGCCCTGCGAGACGTAGCCGATGGCCCCACGCACAGCGTCAGGCTCGCGCAGGATGTCGTGCCCGGCGACGCGGGCCGAGCCCGAGGTCGGGCGCGACAGGGTGGTGAGGATCTTGGTGGTCGTCGACTTGCCCGCGCCGTTCGGACCGAGCAGGCCGTAGACCCGGCCCTCCGGCACGGCGAGGCTGAGGCCGTCGAGAGCGTGTACGGCGGGTCTGCGCCCGCGGCCGGGGTAGATCTTGACAAGGTCCGAGGCTTCGATGGCCGAACGGGGTGCGGTGCTTTCGGACATGGCGAAGCATCCTTTCTCTCAATAGGGTCTCGGTGAGGTCTCAGCGAAGAGGTCAGGATGCCGGGTCGGCGGCACCCCGGATCAGTTCGGGCTCTTGCGCGGACCGAACATCATGCGAGCGAGAACCGTCATCATCGCCACGAGTCCGCCCAGGAAGGCCACCGGCGCCCACCACCAGCCGACGGTGAACACGAGCACGGCGATGACGGCGAACGTCAGCAGCCAGATCGCGGCGACATAGATGCCGAAGCGCGCGGCCGTCTCCGGCTCCTGCTCGAACCGATTCAGCGGCAGCTGCGCATGCGCCTGGCGCGTCCAGGCCTTGTGCCGGTTGGTCTGGGTGGCACCAAGCCAAGCGAACCCGGCGATGGATGCCACCAGCACAAGCGCGGCGAGCACCACGAGCCAGCTCGCCGCCAGGTGCGCGGCGAACGCGGCTCCCAGTGCGAGGGCGGCCAGCGTGCCGAACGTCGCCAGGCCGAAGCCGGCGGCTCGCCGACGCGGGAGCGGATGGTTCGTCGTGGTCTCCTGTGCGAGGGCGTCGGCGGTGACGACGCCCAGCGGCACGGCTACGAGCGCACCGAGGCCGATGAGGACGCCGAGTCCGGTGGGCAGCACCGATGTCGCACCGAGCACGAACAGCACGAGGGCGGCTGCGGCGACCAGGCTCAGGACGACCGTGCGCACGACAAAGCCCGGCCTCGGACGCACGCGGCGGCCGGCGACGAACGCAAAGCCGTGGGCATCGCCGTGCGCGGCCGCGGCGGTGCGCGCGGGGGCCGACCGCGCGGGATCCCCGGGTTCGGACGCCTGTTCGGTGTCCACGAGCTCGTGCACGTCGCCGAGCTCGGCGATGGCGCGGGCGGCGGCATCCGCGGGCGATGCGCCCGAGGTCTCGAGCTCGGCGACCCGCGCCATCAGGTTTGCACGGATCTCCTCCTTCAGGTCCTGGTTCTCGGCCGTCATCTCGACGCCCGCGAAGGCCTCATCGAGCAGGCGGTGGATGTCGGTGTTCATCGGTGTGAGCCCTTCTGCGGAGTGTCGGCGACGTCCAGCAGCACGTCGATCACGTGCCGGGTGGCGATCCAGGCGGCGACGTTCGAGGTGTACACAGCGCGCCCGGCATCCGTGATCCGGTAGTACTTGCGTCGGCCGCCCTGGGTCTCATCCCCCCAGTACGACTCCGCGAGCCCGTCGCGCTCGAGGCGCCGGTAGGTGGCGTAGAGCGTGGCCTCCTTGATCTCGTGCCGGCCACCGGTGGCCTCGCGGATCGCCTTGTAGATCTCAAAGCCGTAGCTGTCGCCGTCACGCAACACACCCAGCACGATCGTGTCGGTGTGCCCGCGGATCAGATCGGCAGCGAAGGCATCATCCCCTGTCACACCAAGTACTATATCACATCCACTACCCTGTCACGCAACCCCCCCGATCCCGCGAGAGTGCATCTGACCGCCGAGGGCGTGGGGAATAGCCGCATTCTCGGCGGTCAGATGCTCCCTCGCGGAGGAGCCGCCGGGGCGGCGCCGGGGCGGCGGGCGGGCCGGCCGGGGAGTCGCGGAGGGGAGGGGAGGGATGCCGAGGGCGACGGCGCTCAGCTCGCGCGCAGGCGGTCCCGCTCGGCGGCCACATCGAACTGCGCGGCCGGCCAGCGCGGGTCGATCTCCTGCAACGCGTCCAGCAGCAGCGCCTGCACGGCTAGCCGGGCGTACCACTTGCGATCGGCGGGCACGACGTGCCATGGCGCGACCTCGGTCGACGTGCGCTCGAACACTGCCTGGTATGCGTCCATATATGCCGGCCAGAGCATACGTTCGTCGACGTCGCCGGGGTTGTACTTCCAGTGCTTGTCGGGGCGGTCGAGCCGGTCCATCAGCCGGTCGCGCTGCTCATCGGCCGAGATGTGCAGCATGACCTTGACGATGCGCGTCCCGGACGCTGACAGCTCGCGCTCGAAGTCGTTGATGGCACCATAACGCCGCTCGATCTCGTCGGCGGACGCCAGCGCACGCACCTTGCCGATCAGCACGTCCTCGTAGTGCGAGCGATCGAACACCCCGATCATGCCGGCCGTCGGCACGTGCGCGCGGATGCGCCAGAGGAAGTCGTGAGCGAGCTCCTCAGCCGTCGGCTTCTTGAACGCCACCAGCTGAACGCCCTGCGGATCGACGGAGCCCACGACATGGCGGATGATGCCGCCCTTGCCGGCGGTGTCCATGGCCTGCAGCACCAGCAGGACCGCGGCACCGGCGGCATCCGCACGACTGGCGGCATACAGCCGTTCCTGCAACTCGCTCAGCTCGTCGGATCCGGCCACGAGATCGTCGATGGAGTCCCGCTTGCGCCGCCCGTAGCCGGGCGTCGCCCCCGCGTCCACGCGGTCGAGGCGAAAACCGGGGCCCACGCGGAGCAGGTCGCCGACGTCGCCGGTCCAGTGCTTCTGGCTCTTCGGTGTCACACGCCCATCATGTCGGCAGCGAACTCACCGGTCCAGAGGCACCTCGATAAGCTGCCGGCGTGCGGCCGGTGTGCTCAGCGCCTGGTCGAGCGCGGAGCGCGTCGTCACGCGAGCGAACTCCCACCCGTACGCGTCGGCGAGCGCCGACAACTCCACCCGCTGCGGGGTGTACATCACGCGACGCATGGCGGCCTCGCCAGCGGTGCCCGCGACCTCGAGCCCGTCGAAGATCGTGCCGCCGCCGTCATTGCCCACGATCACCTGCAGGCGCGGCGCGGGCTCGTCGTCGGGCAGCAGCAGCGCACCGACATCGTGCAGCAGGGCCAGGTCGCCCAGCAGCACGCGGGTGACGCCGGCGTCGGGGCTGGCCAGCGCGATGCCCGTGGCCGTGGCCACGGTGCCATCGATTCCGGCCAGGCCCCGGTTCGCATGCACCGGCACCTTCTTCCCGGGCAGGATGCCGTCGGCCACTCGGACCAGCCGCGACGAACCGAACACGATCCGGTCATGCGGCCAGGTGGCCCGCCATACGGCGTCCACGAGCAGCTCGCGACTGAGCGGCGTGCGCAGCGCCGCCACCTCGGCTGAGATCGCTCCCAGCCGTTCGCGCGGCACCGCGGAGGCGAGGCCCGCGGCATCGGGCGCCGGCGGTGCGAGATCGACGACCGCCGCGCGGGACGCCCGCATCCACTCCCCCAGCCACGCGCGATCGGCCTCCCCGTCGGCCACCGTGACGGATGCCGCCGGCACGGTCGCCCCGTTCAGGTCGAGGCGTTCGCCCGGCCCGTCGACGGCGATCACGCGCACGTCGGCACGAGAAAGCAGCGCGGTCACCTCGCGGGAGAGCGTCGGGTGCCCGAACACGACGGCGCGCTCGACGCATCCGCCCAGGGCGGGATCGCGCAGCAGCGCGCGATAGCCGTGCACGAGGTGGCGGCCGAAGCGCGCACCGCTGACGATCTCGGCTACGAGCGGCCAGCCGCCCTCGTGCGCGAGCTGCTCGGCGGCCGGTCCGGCGTCGGCACCGGCGACCACGAGCGTACGCGGACCGCGGGCGAGGACGAGCGGTTCCGGCCCCGCAATCCCGCCCGTCGCGCCTGCCGCAACCCCGCCCGTCGCGCCTGCCGCAACCCCGCCCGTCGCGCCCGCCCCAACGCCGGTCGTCGCGCGAATCCCTTCCCCGCCCCTGGAGCGCGCCTCCGCTCCGGTCGTCACGCGTGTCGGAGCCTCCGCCGTCGCGCCTGCCGCCACTCGGGTCGTTGAGCGGGCTCCCTCCCCGGTCGTTGAGCGAGCGAAGCGAGTCGAAACGACCCCTCCGCCACGCGCCACCTCGGCCGCCGTGCTCCCTCTCTGGCCGACCGAGCCGGCGCCGGTCACGGGGCCGGACAGCGGCTCGCGGTACGGCAGGTTCAAGTGTACCGGGCCGCGTGGGCCGGTGGCTCCGAGCGCTTCCGCCACGGCGCGGGCGGCGGCATCACGCACGACACCGAGCTCACCCGGGGAGCCGTCAGGAGTGGGCAGCTCGGCGTGCCATCGTGCGTGCGCTGCGTACATGCCGGTCTGCCGGGTGGTCTGGTTCGCGCCGATGCCCCGCAGCTCAGGCGGGCGGTCGGCCGTCAGCAGCAGCAGCGGCACGCCGGCGTGGTCTGCCTCCATCACCGCCGGCAGCAGGTTGGCCGTCGCCGTTCCCGAGGTGCACACGATAGCCGCCGGCATCCCGGACTCGCGTCCGATGCCGAGCGCGGTGAAGCCTGCGACCCGCTCGTCGATGCGCACATGCAGCGCGATCCGCTCCTGCCGCTCGAGCTCTGCCGCGACCAGTGCGAGCGCCTGCGAGCGCGACCCGGGGCTGAGCACGACATGGCGCACCCCGCCGGCGACCAGCCGTAGCAACAGCGCGGTGGCGGCATCCATCGCCGGCGACCTGTCGGGACCGTGCTCGGCCGCAGCGGAACGTCCGTCACCGGCGTCCGGCGACTCCGGGGCTCGGTCAGGGCCGCTCGCGCGATCAGCGCTCACGGTGCGGGCCGGCCGGCGGATCGTCGTCGTCGTCGAGGCGCGCCAGCTCCTGCTCGAGCTGGCGGATGCGCTCGTCCTGATCGGCCTGCACCCTGTGGTCGGTCTGCACTCGGCGGGGTGATCCGCCGCCGAGCCGGCTGAGGAACTCCGGGTCGTCGTCGGGCGCGACGACGCCCTGCTGCCGCGCGGACCCGCGGCCGATGGCGAGCCACAGCACCCCGCCAATGACCGGGAAGACGATCACGATCACGACCCACAGCGGCTTGCTCACGCCGCGATGGCGCGTCGCAGGCTGCACCGCGACATCCACCACGGCGAACACCCAGAAGATCACCGCCGCGACGGCGAGGATCAACAGCAGCCGGATCATGTCCTCATCCTAAGCCGCGCACCGGGGAGCGGGCCGGGCGCGCCCTCAGGCGGCGCACGTAGACTGTGGGCTGTGAAGACCCGTTCCGCCGTCGTCTACTCGGTGCTGCGCCTGCTGGCGTTCCTGGTGCCGCTGGGGATCATGATGCTCTTCCCGATCTTCCGGGAGATGTATTGGCTGGCGCTGATCTTCGCAGCCCTCATCGGCGTCTCGCTGTCGATCATCTTCCTGCGTCGGCCGCTCGATGACATTGCCGAGGGCCTGGCCACTCGTCGCCAGGAGCGGACGACCAAGACGCCCGCCCAGAAGGACGCTGACGTCGAGGATGCCGCCAACGCGGCTCTCCGGCACGACGACGAGGCCTGACCGCGCCCGCGCTGCCTCAGCCGAAGAACGCCCACATCAGCAGCGCGCCGTAGGCGACCGACGTCAGCGACGTGATGCTCAGCGCCGTCACCAGCTCGCGCGGAGCGCGATACATCCAGACGATGAGCAGCGCCGGGATGGCGCCCAGCAGCGCCATCATCACGAGCCACGCGATGGGGTAGAACAGCGCCAGAAACCCCGCCAGCGCGAACGCCAGCACGATGCAGACCGTGAACAGGATCTGCGAGCCGCGCCGGCCGACGAGCACCGACAACGTCTTCTTGCCGGCGGCGCGGTCCTGCACGACGTCGCGCAGGTTGTTGGCCACCAGCACGGCGACGGCCAGAAGGCCCGCGCCCACTGCACCGAACCATGCCTCCTGCGGGGCGGCCTGCACCTGGATCCAGGTGGTGCCGACGGTGGCCACCAGACCGAAGAACACGAACACGAACAGCTCGCCGAGCCCGTAGTAGCCGTACGGGCGCTTGCCGCCGGTGTAGAACCACGCCGCGAGGATGCACGCGGCGCCGACGGCCAGCATCCACCACTGCTGCGTGCGGATCACGAGCGCCAGTCCGGCGATGGCCGCCAGGGCGAAGAACGTCATGGCGACCACCAGCACGGTGCGTGGCCGCACGGCTCCCGACGCGGTCAGCCGGGTCGGGCCGACCCGGTAGTCGTCGGTGCCGCGCACGCCGTCGGAGTAGTCGTTCGAGTAGTTCACGCCGATCTGCAGCAGCACGGCCACCAGCAGGCAGCCCAGCGCAAGCGCCCAGTGGAAGCGGATGTCGATGACATGCGCGGCGCCGGTGCCGATGAGCACCGGGGTGACCGCCAGCGGAAGGGTGCGCAGCCGCGCCGCGCCGACCCAGTCGCCGAACGTGGGCTTCGGGACGCCGCGCGCCGGAGCCTTGGCCGGATTGCCGCGCGGACGAGTCTGCTTCGTGCGGGAGTTCGTGCGGGAGGAGGATGCCACGGCTGCTCAGTCTAGGCGGCTTCGCCCCTGCGCGACCGATGCGTCGACCCTGACTGCCGTGGGGAGCGCTCACGCGCGGGCCGCGGCCGCACGGCGGATGGCCGCCCGGTCGGGCTTGCCGCTCGGCAGCAGCGCCAGCTCGTCGACGAGCAGGAGCCGCGCCGGACGTGCGGGAGCGCCCAACGCCGCACCGACCGCACGGCGGGCCTCATCGAGCCGCGCGGACGCGCTGCGGCGCAGGGCGTCGCTGCGCGTGGCGACGATGACGGATGCCTCGCCCCAGCGCTCGTCGGGCACGCCCACGACGACGGCCGACGCGAGCCCCGGAACCTCCCGCACGACACGTTCCACCCGGTCGAGCGAGACGTTGACACCGCCTGAGACGATCACGTTGTCGATGCGGCCGCTCACGCGCAGCACACCGTCGTCGACGACGCCGGCATCGCCGGTGCGGTACCAGCGCGTGCCATCGGCGTCGGTGGCGAACGCGCGGTCGGTGAGCTCGGGGTCGCCGAGGTATCCGTCTGCCAGAGTCGGTCCGGACAGGCGCACCTCGCCGCAGACGATCGTGATCCCGACCCCGTCGAGTGGACGGCCGTCGTACACGCAGCCGCCGCACGTCTCGGTGGAGCCGTAGGTGCGCACGACGCGGGCTCCGGCATCCCGCGCCCGCTCGAGGGTGGCGGCAGGCAGCGCCTGCCCACCGACGAGGATCGTCTCGAATGCGCGCAACGACCACGCCACCTCGTCGTCGTCCGAGGCAGCGAGCAACCGCTGCAGCTGCGCGGGGACCAGCGACGTGTACCGGGCGCCCGCCGGCAGCGCGCGGGCGGCCTCAGCGAACGCGGCGGGCTCGAACCGGCCCGCGAGCACGATGGGCTCGTGACCGGCGCGCAGCGAGCGGATCATCACCTGGAGCCCCGCCACGTACCCGGGCGGCAGCGCCAGCAGCCAGGCGCCCTGCCCGATCCGCGCGGCCGTGGCATCCGCGCTGGCCAGCAGCGCGGCACGGCTGAGCACGACGCTCTTGGGCAGGCCCGTCGAGCCCGACGTCGTGATGACGGCGGCCGTGCCCTCGGGCGCTTCGACAGGCGCCGCATCCGCCCCGCCGCCAGGCGCCGCATCCGCCCCGCCGACAGGCGCCGCATCCGCCCCGCCCAGCCCCAGGGCGGGACCGGTGCCGTCCAGCACCGCCCGCAGCCGCGGCAGCACGTCGGCCGCCGTCGCCTCGACCGGGTCAAGCCTCATACGTTCACCCCGGTGATGCGTGCCGAACACCGGACGAGTGCGCAGGATGCGGCCTCCCGAGGCCCCACAAGACGCCACGCGTCACACGGCTCCGGAGTACGGCACGCCCCACGCATCAGAAGTGCCACGGATACGGCGACCAGTCGGGCTCGCGCTTCTGTAAGAACGCGTCACGCCCCTCGACGGCCTCGTCGGTGCCGTACGCCAGTCGGGTCGCCTCGCCGGCGAACACCTGCTGCCCGACCATCCCGTCGTCGACGGCGTTGAAGGCGAACTTCAGCATGCGCACCGCCGTCGGCGACTTCGTCAGGATCGTGCGCGCCATCGCGACCGCCTCGCGCTCAAGATCGGCGTGCGGGACGACCCTGTTCACCGCCCCCATCTCATACGCGCGCTGCGCGGAGTACTCCTCGGCGAGGAAGAACACCTCCCGCGCGAGCTTCTGGCCGATCTGCCGAGCGAAATACGCCGAGCCGTAACCCGCGTCGAATGAGCCGACATCGGCGTCGGTCTGCTTGAACCGCCCGTGCTCGCGGCTGGCGATGGTCAGGTCGCACACCACGTGCAGCGAGTGTCCCCCGCCGGCAGCCCAGCCGGGCACCACCGCGATCACGACCTTCGGCATGAACCGGATGAGACGCTGCACCTCGAGGATGTGCAGGCGACCGGCGCGCGCCGGGTCGATCTGCGGGGCCGCTCCGCCGGGCGCTGCCTCGACAGCCGTCTGGTCCGTGCCCGAGGCCTCTGCGAGCACCGAGCGTGCGGATGCAGGCGAGTCGGAACGCGCACCGTCCTCCTGCTCGTACTTGTACCCGTCGCGACCGCGGATGCGCTGGTCGCCGCCCGAGCAGAACGCCCAGCCGCCGTCCTTCCGGCTCGGGCCATTGCCGGTGAGCAGCACGACGCCCACGCGCGGGTTCTGTCGCGCGTCGTCGAGCGCGCGGTACAGCTCGTCGACGGTGCGCGGGCGGAATGCGTTGCGCACCTCGGGCCGGTCGAACGCGATGCGGGCGATGCGCCCGTCGCGGGAGAGGTGCGCGGTGATGTCGGTGTAGTCGTCCGCGCCGGGCGCGGACATCCACTCCTCCGGGTCGAACAGCTCGGATACGCTCACCCGACCAGATTACGCGGGCGTGCGAGACTGGACGAAGGGTGTGCGCCCGCAGCCGCATCCAGGAAGGCGCGCATGAAGATCACGAGGACATCGGATTGGCGTGACGCCCTCCCCTTCGAGACGCCGATGATCGCGGATGCCGTGATGCCAGGCGATCCCGCACGATGTGTGACCTGCGGGGTGGGTGCCGAGCCGCTGCCGCGCACCGCGCTGTGGGCGGTGAAGCACCGTCATCCACACGACCCGGCCGGCAGCGTGCGGCTGTACTGCGCGGCACACACTCCGCGCGTCCCGACGGCCGCCGACACGGCGAACACGGGGGGCGCCGCCCGGGCCAGGCCGAGCCGGTCCGCCCGCCCCGCTGCTTCGCGCACACCGAAGCCCGCAGAGAAGCCGGCGCTGGTGTGTCCGGACTGCTTCATGGAAGTGCCGCCCACCGGCATCTGCGGCATGTGCGGCCAGCGCGTGGCCTGACCTTTCCCGGCCCGCCGTGGATCAGCCGTTGCGGGCGTCGCGCCAGGCGAGCCAGCGCGCCACCGTGTCGCCGTCGAAGTCCGGGCCGTCCAGCGCCAGGGTGAAAAGGCGCACGCCGGCGTCGTACAGGGCCGCGGCATCCTGCTCATCACGATTGTGCAGCTCGTTCGAGATGACCAGGCCCGACACATCGCGGCCTTCCTTCTCGGCCCAGCGTTCGATGACCTCGATCTTGTGCGCGAGGCCGGCGGCCGGCACGAAGCTGTGCCAGATGTCGGCGTGCCGGGCGACCAGGCGGAGGGTCTTCTGCTCGCCCTTGCCGCCGATCAGCACCGGGATGCGGCGGACGGGCGCCGGGTTCAGCTTCGTCCAGCGGGCCTGGATGCGCTCCAGCCCCTCGGCGAGCGCATCCAGTCGCCTGCCGGGTGTGCCGAACTCGTAGCCGTACTCGTCATAGTCGCGCTCGAACCAGCCGGCTCCCGTGCCGAAGATGAACCGGCCGCCGGAGATGTGGTCGATCGTGCGGGCCATGTCGGCCTGCAGGTCGGGGTTGCGGTAGCCGTTGCAGTTGACGAGCGTGCCGAACTCGACCCGCTCGGTCTGCTCCGCCCACGCACCCAGCATCGTCCAGGCCTCGAAGTGCATCCCGTCAGGATCACCGTACAGCGGGAAGAAGTGGTCCCAGTTGAAGAGGATGTCCACACCCGCGTCCTCGAGACGCCGGACGGCGCCCCGCAGGTCGGAGTATCGGGCGTGTTCGGGCCGCAACTGCACGCCGAGGCGCACGGGGGTGTCGATAAGCACGCGCTCAGCCTACGGGGCACGCCCGTCGCGCTGCACGCGCCGCACGGTGTCCACCGGCCGCGCACTCACTGCTCGGTGGCCTCGCATCCGACCGACGTTGGACGACGAGGCACGGCACGGGCACGAATGCGGGGCAGGCACGGGCGACGGCTCCGGGGTCAGCGGCGGGCGCGTCGCGCCTTCAGGAA
>CALKHM010000047.1 GCA_937988695.1 uncultured Microbacterium sp.
GGGGTGTGCCGGTCAGGAACGCGGCCACCGATCCCGCGGCGCGCAGGATCAGCGCGACGCCGAACAGGACGCCCAGCCCGATCATCGCGGCGTTGGTCAGCTCGTCCCCGAACGAGCCGGTCTGCCGGCCCTGCTCGTTCACGGCACCCGCCGGATGGTGGTGGTGCCGGAGACGCGGCCGAACAGGATGACCTCGATGACCCCGCCGGCCCGGTCAACACTGACTCCTGCCGGGTCGATGAGGGCGCGCGCGGTGCCGGTGTGGGCAGCATCGGTGTGCCCGGTGACAACGGCGACCGCCACGTCCTCGCCGGGTACGAACCCCTCGCCCTCGACGATGTGAAACACCGGACCGGCCGGCGCTTCCGGTTCCGGTTCGGGCTCGGGGCGGGAACGCCGACGACGGGCGGCGATGATGTCGGTGAAGGTCGTGCCATCCGCTTCGCGGACCTCGACCCTGGCCGGTGTCGTCCGGTCGTTCGTGGCGCGGTCGATGATCTGCCCGAACGAGGATCGCCGCCACGGCGGCGCGAAAGGGTCGGGGTCCAACCGTTTCCCGTCGACGGTGACGGTCACGGTGCCGTCCTCGTGCACATCGAGCACGACGAGCGGGATGGAGACCGGGACGGGCTCAGGCTCGGGTTTCCTCATGCCGCGAGGTGAGCCGGAGCCCGACTACGCGCATGGGCCGTGCGGTTCTGGTCAGGATTCGTGAACTTGCGGGTTTATCTCTAGACCCGCATCTTCCTGACTGAGGTTCATGCCCGTCAGGTGCGTCTCGCTCGCATTGGCAACGGTCTTGTCGCCCGTCAGGAATCCTGATGAAACTTCATGATTCCTGAAGGTTTCGCGGTATTCTTGATGCATGGTCAAGATTCGTGAAGCTGCGGGGCGATGAAGCTCGCCGCGGTGCGGAGCATCGGGACTGCCAGGGGGTGGCGGTCTGAGGAAGATGCTGCGGACTTCGAGCAGGAGATCATCGACCAGTACGCCCTCGCGATGGCCGCAGCGGGACTCAGCGACAGCTACATTGCGCAGTCCAGAGCAGTCGTCTTCGAGTTCCGGCACCACCTCGATGCCCCACTCTGGCAGGCGAAGCCTTCCGACGCGGACGCTTTCCTTGCCGGGCTGCGCCGGGCAGGTCTCGCGGTCTCGACCCGTGCGAGCAAGGTTGGGGTGATCGCGCAGTTCTACGACTTCGCCATTGCCCGCTACCAGGGCGATATCAACGCGCTGACCGAGTGGGTGATCGAGCAGCCCGTCGACGAGTACAACCGACAGTCCGGCGCATCGTTGGGCAAGGTCAGGGTGCCGCCATCGGATGCGGAGATCGATCGGCTCTTCGGCGGCTGGGCAGCCTCCCTTCAAAACGAACGGCGTTACCTGCCCGCTGCCAGGAACTACTTCGCCGCATCACTCTGGCGACGGGTCGGGGTGCGCATCACCGAGAGCACGAAGCTCGACCTTCGTGATTGGCGACCCGATCTCGGTGCGCTTGGCAAGTTGCATGTCCGGTTCGGGAAGGGCTCGCGCGGCCGCGGGTCGAAGCAACGGCTGGTGCCTGCGATCAATGGCGCGGACAAGCTCATCGACTGGTGGCTCGGCGATGTGCGACACCGCTTCGGCCCCGATTGGGACGACCCGGACGCCCCGATGATCCCGTCCGAACGGTTCGATCACGAGCTCGGCTGCTCCTGGCGGGCCAGCGACGATGTGCTCCGACGCGGCCTCGCCCTGGCCACTGAGCGGTTCCTACCTGCCTGGGCCGACGGGCGAATGACGCCCCATGTGCTCCGGCACTACTGCGCGTCATCGCTGTATCTGGCGGGCATGGACTTGAAGGCCCTGCAAGAACTGCTCGGCCACCAGTGGCTGTCGACCACGACGCAGTACATCCACGTCTCGGACCAGCACATCGAGGACTCGTGGATGCAGGCGAACCAGCGCCTGGAGACCCGATTCGAAGGGATGTAGTGACACGATGAAATGGAACCTGCGCGTCCAAGCCGCTGAACGCGGCATCTGGAAGTCGGCGGAGCTGCGACGGATGCTCGCCGATGCCGGGCTGGAGATCAGCATCGGCAAGATGTCCGGGCTATGGACGGGCAACCCGACCACGATCCGTCTGGACGACCTCGACGTCATCTGCCACGTCCTCGACTGCTCACCGACCGACTTGCTCGTGCCCGAACCAGAGAAGGTCACCGCTCGTAAGCCGGGCGCCAAGCAGCAGGAAGCGAACGGGGACTCGAACATCGTCACGCCCCGGTTCGGACCGAAGAATGATCGGCCGGCTCCGCCGTTATGAGCCCGGCGCGCGGCCCGAACGGACCCCTGAGTCCGCCGCTGCCCTGCACGGGGTGCGGGGTGAAGCCAGCCGCGTGGCTCACACCCCGCATCGACTTCTGCTACGACTGCATCCCTGGCGGCCCGTTCACCCCGCCGGCCTGTAGCACGTGCGGGTCGACCGAGTATTACAGTCAAGGGCTTTGCGCCCACTGCCACCCCGGCAGCCCGGGCTTCATCGGCTCCTGCCGTGACTGCCTGGCCTGGGGCGTCTACCGGCAACGCAACTGGCGCTGCTGGAAATGCCGCCGGTGGTTCACCCACTACCCGCAGGGCGAATGCGTCTCCTGCCATCGCGAGGTGACCATCGGCGAGCAGGGCTACTGCCGGCTCTGCCTGGAAACCGCCCGTTATCACCAGTCGCCCGGCGAACCCCTCGACCTCGACGCGGCCGACAAGTACGGCCAGCAGCTCTTCTTCGCCTCGATGAACGACTCGCGTCAGCCCGCCGAACTCCACCTGCCGATGACGATGAGCATCAGCGAAGCGATCCGGGTCATCAACACCCCGCCGCCGATTCCCACCAACTACCAGCCGGTGCTGTTCCACATCGACCCTGACCCCGAACTGCTCCGGCAGCGTTCCAACGAGATCCGGCTGCGCGATATCACCAGCCGCACTGACCACTTCCTCTACGCCCGAGCCGGCGAATACGCCTGGAGCAAGCGACAGACCAACCAGGTCCGGCGCACCCTGAAAGTCCTGCAGCTCGTGTTCCCCGGTGCGAATCTGCGCTTCCGCGCCTCGGACATCCTCGCGATGCGCTCATACGACGACGATGGCAACATCCGCTCCACCATCGAAGTCCTCGAAGACGCAGGTCTCCTCATCGACGACCGGGTGCCCTCGTTCACCAAGCTCTTCGAACGCAAGACCCACGCCCTTCCCGAGCCGATGCGTTCCCAGCTCGAGCTCTGGCGCGACATCATGGTCGACGGCTCCAAGACCCCGCCGCGCCGCCAGCCCCGCGACACGATGACCGTCAAAGGCCAGATGTATGGCATCCTCCCCGCGATCACCCGCTGGGTCGAAGGCGGACGCACCAGCCTCGTCGGCGTCGACACCGAGGACATCCTCGCCGCGCTTCCCGACGATCCCTCGCCCCGTCACACCATGATGCTCGGCTTCCGCAGCCTGTTCACGATTCTGCGCGGCCGCAAGCAGATCTTCCTCGACCCGACGAAAGCGATCCCGCTGCGCGGCCCCAAGCGCAACATGCCGCTGCCGATGGAGCCCACCGCGATCCGCGACGCCCTGGTCAACCCTGATCCGGCGGTCGCGCTGGCCGTCTCACTCGTCGCCTTCCACGCCCTGATGACTTCGCAAGTGCAGCACATCAAGCTCACCGACATCATCGACGGGCGGCTACGGATGCCTGACGGCCGCTTCATCCCGCTCGCGAAACCCGTGCTCGTCCGCCTCGCTGCCTGGCTCGACCACCGAGCCAAACGCTGGTCGGAGACGAAGAACCCCTACCTGCTCGTCACCATCCAGACCGCGCCCCGTCTCTCACCGCCCAGCCGGAACTTCCCCTGGAAGAAGGCTGGAGTGACCGCGCAAGCGCTACGCGCCGACCGGATTCTCTACGAAGTCGAGCAGACCGGCGGCGACGTCAGGCGCATCTGCGACCTCTTCGGCATCGGCATCGAGACCGCGCTGCGCTACTCGGCCACGATCCTCGAACCACCCAGTCCGTTCGAACCGCCGATCCCGACCGCGCCGAGTCACCCCTGAGCGCCCACCCCGGGCGCACTCCGTGATTGAACAGCGGATGAACACTCGCTCCAATACCTGCTCAGGGCTTGCGTGACTGTTTTGATGGGTGTCAATATAGAAGCATGTCGATGCAAGAGGTGGAGTTGGTGATCGTCGGGTCTGGCCCTGCGGGGTACACGGCGTCGATCTACGCGGCGCGGGCGGGGCTGGCCCCGGTCGTGGTGGCGGGATCGGTGACAGCCGGTGGGGCGTTGATGACGACGACGGAGGTGGAGAACTTCCCCGGCTTCATCGACGGTGTGCAGGGGCCGGAGTTGATGGCGTCGATGCGGGCGCAGGCAGAACGGTTCGGCGCGCGCATCCTGATGGATGACGCGACCGGTCTGGACCTGGCAGGCCCGGTGAAGACGATCACGACCGGCAGCGGTGAGGCCCACCGGGCGAAAGCGGTGGTCCTGACGATGGGGTCCGCGTACCGCAAGCTCGGCCTCCCCGAAGAGGAGCGCTTTTCGGGGCACGGCCTCTCGTGGTGCGCGACGTGTGACGGCTTCTTCTTCCGCGACCAGGAGATCGCGGTGGTCGGCGGAGGCGATTCCGCGATGGAGGAGGCCCTGTTCCTGACGCGGTTCGCGTCGAAGGTCACGCTCGTGCACCGTCGCGATGAGTTCCGGGCGTCGAAGATCATGGCCGAGCGGGTGCTGGCCGATCCGAAGATCGAGATCGCCTGGAACAGCGAGGTAGCCCAGGTCCTCGGCGACGACCGGGTGGCCGGGCTGCGGCTGCGCGACACGGTCACCGGTGCCGAACGAGTGCTGGAGGTGACCGGGGTGTTCGTCGCGATCGGGCATGACCCGCGCTCCGAGCTCATCACCGGGCAGGTCGACACCGATCCGAACGGGTATGTGCGGGCCGCGCACCCGTCGACGGCCACGAACCTGCCGGGCGTGTTCGCGGCCGGTGATCTGGTCGATCACACGTACCGGCAGGCGATCACGGCCGCGGGCACCGGCTGCGCCGCAGCCCAGGACGCCCAGCACTACCTCTCCCATCTCGCCCCCGCCACCCAGCCGGCTCCCGTTCTGGAGGTCTCCGCATGAACCCCGTCACCCCCGTCACCGACGCGACGTTCCAAAGCGAGGTGATCGAGGCCGAGCTGCCAGTCGTGGTCGATATCTGGGCGGCCTGGTGCGGGCCGTGCAAGGCGATCGCCCCGATCCTCGACCAACTCAACGAGGAGTACGCGGGCCGGGCGAAGATCGTGAAGATCGACGCCGACCAGAACCCGGAGGCCGTGACCGCGGCCGGGGTCACCTCGATCCCGACGCTCGGGTTCTATCGGGCCGGGGAACGGGTGGACGTGCTGATCGGCGCGCACCCCAAGCCCGTCTACGCTGCGAAGATCGAGGAGCTGCTCGCATGACCCAGACGAACACTGCCCCCGTCACGGCGGCCCCGAAGCGGCTGTCCACGCTGGACAAGTGGCTGCCGGCGTGGATCGGGCTCGCGATGGTCGCGGGCCTGCTGCTGGGACGCTTCGTTCCCGCGCTCTCCGACGCGCTGTCCGCGATGGAGGTCGGCGGGATCTCCGTGCCGATCGGCTTCGGCCTGCTGGTGATGATGTACCCGGTGCTCGCGAAGGTCCGCTACGACAAGGTCG
>CALKHM010000048.1 GCA_937988695.1 uncultured Microbacterium sp.
CCTGCGCCTTCGTGCCCACGTCGATGCCGTGGGTCGGCTCGTCCAGCAGCAGCACGCGCGGCTGCGTCGCCAGCCACCGTGCGAGCGCCACCTTCTGACGGTTGCCTCCGGACAGCGAGCTGACGAGGTCGCCCAGGGCGCCCTTGATGCTGAGGTCCTCGCGCTGCGTGGCTGCCAGCACGCGTTCCCGTCCCCGGCTCATGAAGCCGAGCCTGCTGAGTCTGCGCAGGCTCGGCAGGGCGATGTTGGCCGAGATCGTCATCGACGAGATCACGCCCTCGATGTCGCGATCCTCGGGAAGATACGCCACGCCAAGCTCTGCCATGTGGCCGGGAGACCGCGGGCTCACGGTCTTCCCGTCGACCTCGATGCGTCCGGTGGGTCGGCCGCCGATGCCGAAGATCGCCTGGGCGATCTCGGAGCGGCCGGATCCGACCAGGCCCGCCACGCCCACGATCTCGCCCTCGTGCACGTCGAAGCTGATGTCGTCGAACATCCCCGGGCTGCTCAGCCCGGTGACCGAGAGCCGGGCCGGTCCCAGCGGCTCCTCGCGCGGCACGGCCTCCAGTGTCACCGATCGCCCGACCATCAGCTTGATCATCGTCGGGTAGTCGAGATCCGCCTTCGGCGAGGTCTGCACGTGCTGACCGTCGCGCAGCACCGTGACGGTGTCGGCCAGCATGCTGATCTCCTCCATGCGGTGGGAGATCCAGATGATCGTGGTCCCCTCGTCGCGCAGCCGGTGGACGACGTCGTAGAGCTTGCTGGCCTCGCCGGGCGTGAGCGCGCTCGTGGGCTCGTCGAGGATCAGCAGCCGCAGATCGGAGGACAGCGCCCGTGCGATCTCGACATACTGCGACTCCGCCACGGTGAGGTTGGCCACCAGAGCGTCGACATCGAGGTCGAAGCCGAGGTGGGTGAGCAGCGTCTGCGCCTGCCGACGCATCTGCGCGGTGTCCACGACGCCCTTGCTGCGCGGGTACTGCCCGGTGAAGATGTTCTCGGCCACCGACAGGTGCGGGAAGAGGTTCGGGTCCTGGTAGACGGCTGCCAGCCCCTGGGCACGCGCATCCAGCGGGTTGCGGAAGCGGACCGGCTCCCCGTCGAACAGGAGCTGGCCGGTGTCGGCTTCGAGCAGGCCGGTGATGATCCCCACGAGGGTCGACTTGCCGGCGCCGTTCTCACCCACGAGCGCGTGGACCTCGCCGGGGGCGATGTCGAAGCTGACGTCACGCAGCGCGTGCACGGCCTCGAAGCTCTTGCTGACGCCCCGGATGCTCAGCCGTGGGGTCGGCGCCGCGTCCGGGGCGGGCGGAGTGTCAGCCATCGATGGAACCTTGCCTTCCTGGCGTCCGGCGGCACGCCAGCGCCTGGCTCACGTTGCCTCCTCGATCACGCCGAATCTAACAAGCGCGCGAACACACGTCAAACACATGATCGCATATTGAACATTTGCTCACCTGGCGTGGTGAGGGACCGTGCGGCCCGGCCGCTGCCGCTATGCGTCGGCCAGACCCCGTGCCACATCCTCGGTGGTGATGAGGCTGTGGAGGTAGCCGCCCCTGAGCGCGCCACGGATCGCGGCGAGCTTGTCGATGCCGCCCGCCACGCCCACCACGTGCTTCATCGTGCGCAGCTCGCGGATGGACAGCCCGATGCGCACCTTCTGCAGGTCGACCGCCAGCACGGTCCCGGTCTGGTCGTACCACTCGCCGAGGATGTCGCCGACGGCGCCGCGCTGCTGATAGTCGACGATCTGCTGTTCGGTGACCACGCCGGTGTGCAGGATCGTGGCGCTGGCGATCGCACCGCCGATCCCGATGAGCGCGGCATCCGAGGTCCGCGCCATCTCCAGCACGCTCGTGACAGCGCGCTCGTGGCGCAGCGCCGAGGCGATGGTGGGGCTGGAGGCCAGCAGCGGCGCGGGGACGAAGCGGATGTAGTCCGAGATGCCGTTGTTGGTGGCACCGCTGACCTTCGTGGTGTACGCGTCGATGCCGCCGGTGATGGTGGCGAACGTGACGCCGCTCAACGAGGAGGGGCTCAGGGCCAGGAGCGTGCGCAGCACGGTGTCGCCCCATCCGACGCCGATCACGGCGCCCGGCTGCAGGAAGCGCCGCATGTACTGCGCGGCCTCCACGGCGAGCCGGCTGTTCGTGACCTCGGCGGAGGCCTCCTCGCCCAGCTGCGGGACGATCACGACGTCGCGCAGCTGGTACTTCTCACGCAGCCCGTCGATGAGCTCGAGTCCGCCGACACCCGTCGTGTCGATGTCGATCGTGACGATGCCGGCCTGGCGGGCGCGTTCGAGCAGGCGCGCGACGGTCGGGCGGGACACGTGCAGCTGCTGGGCGATCTGCGCCTGCGTGAGGTCCTCGCGGTAGTAGAGCCAGGCGACGCGCACGAGCTTCTGGTGCTCGGTGTCGATGTCGCGCCGGGTCGGCCCCGCGCTGCGCTGGCTGACGGCACCGTGGAATTTCATCATCCCTCGTTCCTGCACAATCGTTCATGCCCTGAACGCATGCTACTCTCTCAATCGATTCAAGCGGAGGCGAGATGCAGACGTCGGTCCTGGTCATCGGTGACAGCTACATGCCCGTCGAGGCGATGCGGCCCGCGGTGGAGGCGCTCGGGCCGGAGATCGTCGCGACGTACGCCACGGTCGACCCCGACGATCGGCCCGATCTGTCGCCGCTGCGGGAGTACCAGGGCGACCCCGCGGTGATCTCGACGTGGATCGGCGACCACACCGTCCTGATCGTGCACGCGGCGCCCGTCACCCGCGCTCTGCTCGAGCGTCACCGGCAGATCCGGCTCGTCGTGTGCCTGCGCGGAGGGCCGGTCAACATCGACCTGGCTGCCGCATCCGAGCTGGGCGTGGCCGTGGTGAACACGCCCGCCAAGAACGCGCCGTCGGTGTGCGACCTCGCCATCGCCTACATGCACCTGTTGCTGCGCCGGGTTCCGCAGGCGCGGCAGTCCCTCGTGGAGCGGGCGCAGGCCGGCCAGCGGCACCTCGACTCGGCGTTCGTGGGCGGGCAGTGGATGGGGCGCGAGCCGCGGGGGCTGACGATCGGTGTCGTCGGCTACGGCGCGATCGGCCGGCTGGTGGCCGAGCAGGCCCTCCGTCACGAGATGACGGTGCTCGCGTACGACCCGTTCGTGACGCAACCGACGGCAGGGGTCGAGCTGGTCGACCTGCACGAGCTGTGCCTGCGCAGCGACGTGGTCACGCTGCATGCGAAGGCCACGGCCGAGACGGCGGGGCTCGTGGACGCGGCGTTCCTGGCGGCGATGAAGTCCGGGGCGGTGCTCATCAACACCTCCCGGGAGAGCCTCGTCGACGAGACGGCGCTGCTGGCGGCGCTGCGCTCGGGCCACCTCGGCGGAGCGGCCCTGGACGTGTGCGAGCCGGACGGCGTGTGGCCGGAGCTGTGCGCACTGCCGAATGTGATCCTCACGCCGCACGTGGGCGGTGCGACCGCGCAGACCCGGCAGCGCGGACTCGAGCTGGGGCTGGCCGATCTGATGCGGCACGTCGGTGGCGAGCCGCTCGCGCACCGGGTGGCCTGACCAGGTCCTGCGGCGTCCATGCACGAACGCCGCGCCGGGCGATCACCCGAGCAGTCGGATCTGCTCGAACAGGTCGTCGGCGCCGACCTGCCCGCCCTTCAGCAACAGCTCGATGCCGTCGACCGCGGTCCCCGGGGCCTCGGCGCGCAAGAGCACGACGTTGCCCCACGGGTTGGCGGCGATCTGCAGCGATCGCACGCCCAGCAGCGCGGTGACCCGGCTGGAGGTGTCGCCGCCGCACACGATGACGCGTCGTATGCCGGCCTCCGACACGGCCTGCCCGATGAGGCGGGCGGGGATCTCGGCGATGATCCTAAGCAGCCAGGCGCGGGCGATCGGCCCGCCGTCGGCCCAGAGTTCGTCCAGGATCGCGTGCAGCCGCAGGCGATCGGGGAGCGGGACCGCGGCGTCGGGGGCCTCCAGCGCCCGGAGCTTCGCCTGGCGTTCGCTCGCCTGGACGTCGCGCGGTTTGATCCGGAAGGGCTTCGA
>CALKHM010000049.1 GCA_937988695.1 uncultured Microbacterium sp.
CCTGGCCCGCGACGTCGACGGAGAAGCGTGTGGCGACCTGGGCCTTGTTGGTGTCATCCCACCACGGATTGGTCGGGATCGCATTCCCGAACATCGTCGCCACCGTCTGCTCGGTGGGCTCTGCCGTGGTCGTGAACGTCCAGCTCACCGGGGACATGGATCCGTCGGCGACGGAGACCGTTGCCTTGTACACGGTGGACCAGCCCAGCGGGTTGTCCGGCGTGAACGTCACCGTCTTGCTCGCCGCGTCGTAGAGGGCTGCTCCACCGACGGACACGCCCTTCGAGTCGGCGAGGGCAAGCGCCGCCGAACCGGGATCGGCGTCGAACGTCGCCGTGACGGTCGTCGTCGGCGAGACGTCCACCGCGCCGGCCGTGGGTGAGGTCTGCGTGACCGTCGTGGTGGATGCGGGGGCCGGATCAGGGCTCGGGCTCGGCGACGGGCTCGTGCTCGGCGACGGGCTCGGGGATGGGCTCGTGCTCGGCGACGGGCTCGGGGATGGCGAGGGACTGCTGCCGGAGGCCGAGAAGGTGACCTCGACATCGACGAAGTACGCCGCCGATTGGTACGACTGCGTGGGGAAGCCACCGGTCGCGCTGTATAGGTAGCGTCCGTTCTGATTCGCGATGCCCGTGATATGGCCGCTCACACGCGCCGTGGTGAAGTAGGAGAGCTGTTTCGCGTACCCCCCGTTGGGCGCGAAGTAGGAGACGACATAGGTCGTGCCCGGGGCGACCGCGACGGGCGTGGCAAGGTCTGCCTGCTGCCATCCGCTGGCCGTCTCCCCCGTGAAGGTGACGGATGCGAGCTTGGTGCCGTCCGACGACCAGAGGTTTCCGACGTGCGTTCCGGTGTTGCCGCTGCCCTTGTAGAAGCGGATGGCCGATACCTCACCGGGCTCGTCGACGGTGAAGGCAGTGCCCAGCTCGACAGGACTGGTCTCCGAGACTGAGGGCTCCTGTGGCACGACGCTGGAATCCCACAGGGTCTGCGAGTATGCCGACCCCGCGGTGTCGGGCGTGAACTCGACGTCGACGTAGTAGTTCGTCGCGTTGTACGACGAGGTGGGCTTGCCCGACGAGCCATACAGGTACACCCCGTTGCCGGTCGCGATGCCGGTCAGCCCGTTGTTCGTGATGGGCGAAGAGAACCCGCCGGCGGTGTAGGTGTAATTGCCGCGGGGTGCGAGGTACGAGACGGTGTAGACCTGACCGGTGGCAAGCGCCACGGGTGTGCTCAGCGCGGCTCTCTGCCATCCGCTGGTCGTCTCGCCGGTGAACGTCACGGTCGCCAAGGGAGTCGACGAATCAGCGCCCCACAGCCAGCCCGTATGCGTGCCGGTGTTCGTCGCCGCCTTGTAGAACCGGATCCCGGTGACCGATCCGGGCACCGAGACCGTGAACTTCATCCCGAGGATCACCGACGCGGAGTCATCCGTCGCCGTCGTCGCTCCGACCGGGTCGGCCCCCTGGAACACAGTGGTGGCCTGAGTCCCGTTCGCTTGTGTCTGGAACGACCACGAGGCATCGTGTCCGGCAGTGCCGTCCGAGGAGGTCACCGCCGTGACAGCCACGGCGATGATCGCTCCGGCGGGCAGGTCGCTGGCCGGCGTGAACGTGAACCTCGTCTTGTCCGTGCTCCAGGCCACCGTGCCGGCGACCGTGCTGCCGCCCGTCGTGACGGCGATCGTCGCCGTGGAGACCGGCAGGTCGAACGTTCCGGTGATCGTGCTGCCCACGGCGACGTTCGTCGCTCCCGCGCCGGGCGTCGTCGTCTGCAGGGTCGGGCTCAGCGTGCCCAGCCGGAACACCACGTCGACCCCGTATCCCCCGCTCGAGGCCTGGCTGGGCATCCCACCCGTGTAGCTGAACAGCGCTCCGTTGGCAGGAACCGTCAGTGGCCCGTTGACGTAGGGGGAGGTGAACTGCCCGGCGGTGTACGAATAGCCACCGTTGGGCGCGGTGTACGACGCCACGTACTGGGTGCCCGCCGATACCGCGACAGGCTTGGAGAGCGTCGCCGTCTGCCAGCCCTGGGCCGACTCACCCGTGAACGTCACAGAGGCGAGCTGAGTGCCGTCGGCGCTCCACAGCGCACCCGTGTGCGTGCCGGTGTTGCCGGTTCCCTTGTAGAAGCGCAGGGCCGTGATGCTCCCGGCCTGCGTCGGGGTGAACCGGACACCGAGGGTGACCGGGCTGTCCGGGACCGAGGCGATGCCCGGGACGGTGGAATCGCTGAAGAGCTGGCAGGGGCATGCGCTGTCCGGGTAGGTGACGGCAGTGGTGAAGCTCCAGCTGTTGGCGCCGTTGAAGCCCACCCCGGCGGAGTCCTGGGCGGTCACCGTCGCCGTGTACGTCGTCTGGGAGGCCAGCGCCGCGGATGGCGTGAACGTCGCCGTCCGGGTCGTGTCGTCATACGACGTCGTGCCCGCAACGGTGCTTCCGGCGGCATCCTTCACCACGAAAGCGACACTCGATGCCACCACGGAACGAGAGATCGTCGCGGTCAGTGCAGACGTGGCGGGAACACTCGTCGCACCGGCGACCGGAGAGGTCGCCATAAGGCGCAGCGGAGCGGAATCAGTCAGCTCGAACAGCGCGTCGACGTAGTAGTTGGTCTCCCGATAGGTGTCCGTGGGCATCTGCCCGATCGAGCCGTAGACCCCCGGGGCGGCGGCTCCGACGCCGGAGGCCACCGTCACCGGAGTGCTGGGCCGCGCGTTGTACGGCCAATAGATCGTGGACGACGCGTACATGCCGTTGGGCGCAGAGTACGAGACGGTGTACTTGTGGCCGCCGTCGACGGGCACGGCATCGGCGAACTGGGCGGTCTGCCATCCGGTCGCCGACTCGCCGGTGAACGTCACCTGCGCCAGGCGCTGGCCGGTCGTCGTGTCCCAGAGCGACCCGACGTGCGTGCCGGTGTTGCCGGTTCCCTTGTAGAAGCGCACTCCGGAGACGAAGCCGTTCACCGCCGGGGTGAACTGCAACCCCAGCTCCACTGCTGCCGAGTCGTCGGTGGCAGGGATCGTCGGCGTGGCGTTGCCGAACGCCGAGAACGGGCCCTTCACCCCGAGCGCGATCTTCGTTCCCGTCGTCGAGAAGTTCCCGCTGTCGTCGATGGCGCGGGCCGTGATCGAGGCGGAATCCGTCCCCTGCTGGATGTAGGTGTACGTCCAAGCCGTCGTCCCGGTGGCCGGATGCCAGGTGGTGCCGCCGTCGGTGGACACCTCGACGCCCGCGACGACTCCGCCGACGTCCGAGGCCGTTCCTGTCACGGTGACCGACGTGCCGTTCGCGATGGTCGTGCCTGCGGCCGGGCTCGTGATCGTGGCGGTCGGAGCCACTGTGTCGGTGCTCTTGGCGGCAGCCACCAGCCCGCTCATCAGCGTCGCCGGTTGCACCCCCATGTCGGCGAGCATGTTCACTTCGGCCTGCTGGATGCGCGGGTCGGCGGCCTGGCCGGTGCCGTCGTGCTCGTTGTCGAGCCCCCAGCCCCAGCGGATCGTCCCCGCGCTGAAGACCAGGGCCCCGCTGGCCGCGCGATACAGCGTCAGATGATGCTCGGACTCACCCGCGACAGTGGTGTTCCCGTAATCGATCGTGATCGAGTTGGAGGAGACCGTCGAGGACGACAGCCTGATGAGCCCGGCCGGTCGGAACCCGTTGTCGATGTCCTCGTCGGACTCATAGCCGATGAGGCCTGGCGCGAAGGTCGCCGAGGTTCCTGCGGCCAGCGACGTGAGAGAGGTGTTGCGCCACAGACGCAGTTTCCCTTCGTTCGCGGACACGGTGATCGGTGAGTTCGTGTCGTTGACCGTGTAGATCGTTCCACTGAGCGCGTTCTCGGGCAGCCCGGCGCCCTCCGCCTGCGTGGCGAATCTCGGATCACGCCACGTCCCGGTCCACTCCGGCGTCGAGTCGTCGATCTTGCCGCCCATGGGATTGGCCGGGTTGCCCCAGGTCTCCTTGTACGTCACGATCGTCCGGTAGTCGGTGCTGGTGCCGTCTGCCGACGACGGCTCGTAGCGGGTGTGCCAATAGATCTCGTTGCCGGAGAGGAACTGCAGGTTCACCCCGGCATCACGCGCAGCCTCGACGTTCTTGCGCTGAGCCGCCGACCAGTACTCGTCATGCCCGACGGACAGGAACACCTTGTGGTTGAGCAGCTCCGAGCCGTATCGATCCGAGTCGACGTCGGTCAGATAGCTCACGTCGTAGCCGTTGCGCTCCAGGAACCGGACCGTCGGGTACTCGGAGTCGAAGAAGAAGTCGCGCTGGGTGTCACCGGACGGCGATGACATGTCCGTCGAGTTGCGCGTCGCGAACGGGCGGTTGTAGCTCAGCTTGTAGGCGCGGTTGTTCGGTCCGCCCTGATAGAAGTCCGCGCCACCATAGGTGTTGTAGGCCTCCCATGTCGCGTCGGAGGTCTGGAACACGACGTCCGAGTGGTTGCCGTCGTTGCGGACGATGAAGATGATGTGGCTGGCGCCGCCCGTGTCGCCTCGGGTGAGCTTGGCGATGTAGACGCCGGAGACGGTGTCGGCGGGCACGTTCCACGATGCCGAGACGTTCCAGGTGCCGCAGTCGTAGAGCTCGGTGGCGACGTCCGAGATGCACTGCGGCTGCGTCTGCGGGAGGGTCGCGGTCACCGGAACCGACTGGATGTACCTCGCGCCGTCACCCTGGTACCACCCGATCCGGTAGATGTCGATCGTGTAGGCGGCGGCATCCGTGTCGACCTTGAAGTCGATCTTGCTGCCGGCATTGACGCTGATATCGGTGGCGAAGCCCTGGATGGTGGGGTCGCCGGCTCCGTCGATGTCCCACACACTGGGGTCTGTGCCGGGCTTCTGGTTCTCACAGACGATGGGGTTGATGGACGGGCCGCAGGAGCTGCCGTCTGCCACAGCAGGCTGGACCTGAACCGCATCGACGGCGACGAGCCCGGCGGAGACGACGGCCAGTACGGCGGCCAGCGCAAGCATGCGCCAGCTCCGTCGATGCGCGCCCACGCGCACGACTCGGTTGCTCCCCATATTCCCCAGTCCCCACTCGAAGCGTCAGCACCCCACGTGCTGAGCGTCCCCAATCATCAAGACCCGAGGATCGTCACGCTGATACCACATCGCGCCGACGAGAATCTCTGCGTCTCTCCGCTGGGGATTATAGCCGGATATCGGCCGCTTCGTCACTATGCACGCGCGATGTCCGGCGCCGGTTCCCTAAGCTGAGGACACCGTTCCGACACAGGAGGCACCCCATGAGCATCGCCGAATCGGCCAGCATCCAAGCCACGGCCGACGTGGACGAGCGGGCGGACATCGGTGAGAACACGCGCATCTGGCACCTCGCGCAGGTGCGTGAGGGTGCCCGGATCGGCAGCGGCTGCAACATCGGCCGCGGCGCCTACGTGGGCCCGGATGTCATCATCGGCGACAGCTGCAAGCTGCAGAACTATGCACTGGTCTACGAGCCCGCGCGGCTCGGTGACGGCGTCTTCATCGGACCTGCCGCCGTGTTGACCAACGACGAGTTCCCGCGCGCCGCGAACCTCGACGGCTCGCCCAAGTCGGCCGAGGACTGGGATGAGGTCGCGGTGATCGTCCAGGACGGCGCCTCGATCGGTGCTCGCGCCGTCTGCGTCGCCCCGGTGACCATCGGTGCGTGGGCGCTGGTGGCGGCGGGTGCCGTCGTGACCAAGGATGTCCCGGCACACGCGCTCATGGTGGGCGTGCCCGCGCGTCGCATCGCATGGGTCGGCCGTGCCGGTCGGCCGCTCACCCGGGATGGCGCGGACTGGGTGTGCCCGCAGACCGGCGAGCGCTATCGCGCCGACGGCGAGACGCTCACGCTGATCGGCTGAGGGCGGCGCGTCTCGACTCGCTGCACTCGCTCAACGAGCGAGGCGACTCAGAGCTCCCAGCCGACTTCTGTGCGCTTCACCGTCGCGGGCACTCCGGCCACCAGCGTACGGGCGGGGACGTCCTTGGTCACCACCGCCCCGGCGGCGACGACGGCGCCCGCCCCGATCGTCACGCCCTTCAGGATGATCGCCCGCGAGCCGATCCACACGTCGTCACCGATGATGATCGGTGCGCTGACCAGCCCTCTTCCTCCGCTGACGCTGTGGTTGTCGCTGTCACGCATCAGCACGTCTTCCGCGACGGCGACGTTGCGACCCAGGCGGATCTCTGAGAAGCAGGCGATTCGCGTGCCCATGTTCACACCTGCGGTGCCTCCGCCGAACTCGAGGGTCGCCCCGTCGTCGACGATCACGCGACATCCGGTGTAGACATCCATCTGATCCTGCACGATCAGCGTGCCGCCCCGGGCGACGGTCAGCTCGCCACGCTGATACGATCGCGACCCCGGCCAGGTGCGGCCGAAGGTGAGCCTGCCGGGTCCGGCGACACGGCCGGCGATCCGGGTCATGACGCCGCGATGGACGACGCCGTCAAGTCCTGCCCGTCGCAACGCGAACGTTCCCGGCAGATTCAACGACGCCAATCTCCTGATGTCCATGCCATTCCTTCTTCACGATCCACCGCATCGGCAGGGGACGGCAGCGGCGATCCTCCTTGCCGCATCCGGCCCACGTGCCGCCCTCAGCTCGCCGACCCGCCCAGGTGGTGCTCGATCAGGTAGTCGGCGATGGCCAGCGAGCTCGTGGCGGCCGGAGACGGCGCATTGCGCACGAGGGTGACCGAGCCGACCTGATCGACGGCGAAGTCGTCGAGCAGCTCTCCTCCGCGGCCCCAGGCCTGGGCGCGCACTCCGGCGGCGGAGGTGCGTCGCAGGTCGGACATCCGCAGCTCCGGCACGAACCGGCGCGCCTTGTGGAAGTACCGGGGCTTGAGCAGCGACGCACTGATCTCGTTCGCGCCCATCCGCCAGTGCTGCCGTGCCAGCGGCCAGGCACCGGGCCAGCGCAACGACTCCCAGGTGTCCCTCGCCGACCAGCGCAGCCAGCTGTACCCCTCGCGGGCCAGCGCCGGGACGGCGTTCGGCCCGACGTGCACGTCGTCGTACACGCCGCGGGTGAAGTGCACGCCCAGGAACGGGAACCGAGGATCGGGCACCGGGTAGATCATGCCGCCCACGAGGTCGGTCCGCTCTGGGCGCAGCGCCCAGTACTCGCCACGGAACGGCAGGATCTTCGGCGACGCATCCGCGCCGACGAATCGCGCCACGACGTCGGACTGCAGTCCCGCACACACGATCACCCGGTCGAAGACGTGCTCGGAACCGGCCGTGACCACACGCACTCGCTCGCCTTCGGTGCGCATCGCCGTGACCTCGTGGCCGAGCAGGACGCGTCCGCCTGCCGCGCGCACGTCCTGTGCCATCGCCTCGGTGATCGACACGTAGTCCACGATGGCCGTGTGCGGCGAGTGGACGGCCGCAACGCCCGCGACATGCGGCTCGATCTCGCGCAGCCGTGCGACATCGTCGATGCGTTCGAGATCGGGGACGCCATTTGCTCGTGAGCGCCGCTCGATCTCGCCGAGCGCGCCGAGTTCGGTCTCATCGACAGCCACCACGAGCTTGCCGACCTCGCGGTACGGCAGGCCTTTCTGCTCGCAGAACTCTCGGATCCGCACCCGCCCGGCCGCGCACAGTGTCGCCTTCAGCGAGCCGGGCGCGTAGTAGAGCCCGGCGTGCACGACGCCGGAGTTGTGGCCGGTCTGGTGGACGGCCAGGCGCGTCTCCTTCTCGAGCACGGTGACCTCGTCGCCGCGCTGTGCCAGGGTGCGCGCGAGCGCGATGCCCACGATGCCCCCACCGATGATCCCCACACGTTCGCCCACCCGGTCAGCTTATCCAGGCGTGGATGAGGCGTCGCCCGCGGTGTCCTTCTCCGGCTCGCCCTAGGATCGCAGCATGCGTATCTCTGTGATCGGCTGTGGTTATCTGGGGGCCGTCCATGCGGCAGCCATGGCGAAGTTGGGGCACGACGTTGTCGGCGTGGACGTGGATCCGGTGAAGCTGGCCGCCCTCCGGCGAGGGGAGGCGCCGTTCTTCGAACCCGGGCTGCCGGAGCTGCTGCTGGAGGCCGGTGCGACCGGGCGCCTCACGTTCACCGACGACATCTCTGCGGTGCGCGGCGCCAAGCTGCACTTCATCGCCGTGGGCACCCCGCAGCGGCAGGGCGCGAACTCCGCCGACCTGCGATTCGTCGACGCCGCGTTCGACCAGCTGATCCCGCACCTTTCCGCGGGCGATGTCGTGGCCGGCAAGTCCACGGTGCCGGTCGGCACGGCCGCGCGTCTGGCCGAGAAGATGGCCGCGAGCGGATCGGATGCCGCGCTCGCCTGGAACCCCGAGTTCCTCCGCGAGGGATTCGCCGTCAAGGACTCCCTCACACCGGACCGGCTCGTGTTCGGGCTGCCGCCGGAGCCGGCCGCGGCATCCCTGGCGCAAGCCGCTCTGCGCGAGGCCTACGCGACGGCCCTCGACGACGCCACACCGCTCGTGGTCACCGACTACGCCACCGCCGAGCTCGTCAAGGTGTCGGCCAACGCGTTCCTGGCGACGAAGATCTCGTTCATCAACGCGATGAGCGAGATCGCCGAGGCGACCGGCGCCGACGTCACGCAGCTCGCCGACGCCATCGGGTTCGACGGGCGCATCGGACGACGCTTCCTCGGCGCGGGCGTGGGGTTCGGCGGAGGATGCCTCCCGAAGGACATCCGTGCGTTCATGGCGCGTGCAGAGGAGCTCGGAAGGGGCGAGTCGGTCGCTTTCCTCAAGGAGGTCGACGCCATCAACATGCGCCGTCGGCACAAGGTGGTCGAGCACGTCGTCGACCTGCTCGACCACGAGCCCTACGGCAAGACCGTCGCGGTGCTGGGCCTGGCCTTCAAACCGCACTCGGACGATGTGCGCGACTCCCCCGCCCTCGACGTCGCCGTGCGACTGAAGGGTCTCGGCGCGAACGTGCGCGCCACCGATCCGGAGGCCATCGAGAACGCGCGGGCGCTGCATCCGCAGCTGGACTACCACGCGTCGTTCGAAGAGACGGTCACCGGCGCCGACGTCGTCGTGCTCGTCACCGAGTGGGACCAGTATCGCTACCTCGATCCCGAAGCGGTGGCGCCGTTGGTGGCCGCGCGCAACGTGGTCGACGGACGCAACAGCTACGACCCGGCACGCTGGCGCGCGGCGGGCTGGACCTACCGAGGCCTCGGCAGGCCGTAGCGTCACGGCGATTGGGCGTCGCCGGCGGCGTGACGCTCAGTGCTGCAGGGCAGGTCTTCCAGCGGGTGCCCGCCGTGCGTCAGCGCGGCGATCGCCGCGCGTTGCGTGCCGAGCAGGATGAGCAGCACGGCAAGCTGCGTGCGGTCTGCGGGAAGCCCGCGCCGGCCGGCGATCCGGACGAGGGCGTCGACCGTGCCCGCTCGCGGGTACTCGTGCTCCAGTCCGCGGCGCGCGAGCAGCGCGAAGTGCCGTGCAGACGGCTCGCAGCCGGCCGCTGCCCACCGCGCGATGTCGCGGGCGACGACGGCGAGGGGGCGGCCCGTGGCCCGGGCGACCAGCCGTGCCCGGGCCGGGTCGATGCCGTGCTCGACGGCGATGCGCACGCCGTCGCGGGACACTCCGAGATCCAGCCAGCCCGACCAGAGCCGCGCGTCGTGGCCGGCACGCGGCGAGTCGAGCCATGCCAGCCAGGCGGCGGTGTCGCCGTCGGGGCGATGCGGCGAGACCTCGCGCACCCAGTCGGGATTAGCCTTGCCATAGACCATGCCGACGAAGTACGAGACCGGTAGCGGCTCGGTCACGCAGGACACGACGTCGGCGAGCCGGGGCAGCGCTTCCGGCCGGATCCCCGCCCGCCACAGCGCGGCGACGCCCTTCTCCTCCCGCACGAGGCGGTGCTCTCGCTGGCCGCGCGGAGCCTCTTGCCACGCCCAGCTCCTCTCGGCCGCCGACAGGAGCGCTGCCACCTGCCACGGCGGCGCATCGTGCTGCCGCGCGAGGTGACCCGCACCCCGGAGATGCCCGGCGACGGCCTCGATGGAGGGGAAGGATGCCCGATGGCAGCAGTGCGCGATCTGGGAGGCAGGAAGCACCCTCCAGTCGCCGCGCTTGTCGCGCCGGATCGGCAGG
>CALKHM010000050.1 GCA_937988695.1 uncultured Microbacterium sp.
AGGCGACGACATGATCGCCGGCGGCGGCCAGGTTCAGGATCGACAGCGTGGCCGCCGACATCCCCGATGCCACCAGCAGTGCGCCGGTGCCGCCCTCGAGCGCGGCCAGACGCTGCTCGACGACATCCTGCGTCGGGTTCTGGATGCGGGTGTAGATGTTGCCGACCTCTGCCAGCGAGAACAGGTTCGCGGCGTGCTCGGTGTCGCGGAAGACGTACGACGTCGTCTGGTAGATCGGCGTGGCACGAGATCCGGTGACCGGGTCGGGCTGCGCGCCGGCATGGATCTGCGCGGTTTCGAAGCGCCAGTTCTCGGGTGCGGACATGGAATCTCCTCGGGTCGTCTGCGGCCGCGAGGGCTCCGCGGCTCCTTCGAGGGTACGGATGCGGTCCGTTGTCAACAATGCGTGGGAAATGTTACGTAACCTCGGCGGCCGACGGTGGGTACCGTGGATCCATGAGCAGACGTGCAGTTGTCACAGGGGCCAGTTCCGGCATCGGCCGGGCCACCGTCGAGGCGCTGCGCGCCACCGGGTGGGACGTCGTCGCGGTCGCCCGTCGGGCCGAGCGCCTCGGCGAGGTCGAGAAGCAGACCGGCGCCGCCGCGTTCGCCGCGGATCTGACGCGTCAGCAGGACGTGGACGCCCTCGCCGGATGGCTCGGCGAGACCGGCCCTGTGCATGCCCTCGTCCACGTCGCCGGCGGCGCGCACGGCACCGACAAGGTCGAAGACGGCAAGCCCGAGGACTGGCAGTGGATGTTCGACGCCAACGTCATGACGGCGCAACGGGTGGTTGCCGCCCTGCTGCCGCAGCTGCGGCGTGCGGCGGCTGTGGACGGGCACGCCGACACCGTGTTCGTGACCTCCACCGCCGCGCAGGGCGCGTATCCGGGGGGCGCCGGGTACAACGCCGCGAAAGCCGGCGAGGCGATGCTCGTGCAGGCGCTGCGGCTCGAGCTGAACGGCGAGCCGATCCGTGTCGTGGAGATCGCGCCGGGCCTGGTCTACACCGACGAGTTCACCCTGAACCGGGTCGGGGGCGACCAGGAAGCCGCCGACAAGGTCTATGCGGGCGTCGAGGCGCCGCTGGTGGCCGCCGACGTCGCCGAGGTGATCGCGTTCGCGATCAACATGCCCGGCCACGTGAACCTCGATCTCGTGACGATGCGTCCCGTCGCCCAGTCCGCGCAGCACCTGCTGGCGCGCGGACCGCTGCGCCCGAAGGACGCGTGAAGCCCGGCGCCGCCCTGCGGCATCCGGCGGCGCACGGATACGCTGGGGGAGTGGCGATGACACTCCCCGAACTTGCCGACGCTGGACTCATGGATGCGGGCTGGGCGCGCGAGCTGCAGCCGGTCGCCGACGACATCGCCGCGATGGGCGATCGCTTGCGCGCCGAAGTGGCTGCCGGGCGGCACTACCTGCCGGCCGGCGATCGTGTGCTGCGCGCGTTCGGACGGCCGCTGTCCGAGGTGAAGGTGCTGATCGTCGGGCAGGACCCGTATCCCACTCCCGGACATCCGATCGGCCTGTCGTTCGCGGTGGACCGGCACGTGCGTCCTCTGCCGCGGAGCCTCGCGAACATCTACCAGGAGCTGGAGTCCGACCTCGGGATCCCTCCCGCCTCGCACGGCGACCTGTCGGCGTGGAGCGATCAGGGCGTGATGCTGCTGAACCGTGTACTGACGGTCGCACCGGGTGCCCCGGCCTCCCACCGCGGCTGGGGCTGGGAGACGGTCACCGAGCACGCGATCCGGTCGCTCGTGGCGCGCGGCGGCCCGCTCGTGGCGATCCTGTGGGGCCGGGATGCCGCGAATCTGCGTCCGCTGCTCGGACAGACCCCGATC
Organism: uncultured Microbacterium sp.; assembly: GCA_937988695.1. Classification (GTDB taxonomy): domain Bacteria; phylum Actinomycetota; class Actinomycetes; order Actinomycetales; family Microbacteriaceae; genus Microbacterium. The sequence continues at coordinate 1,848 of CALKHM010000050.1, forward strand.
ATCGCGTCGCCGCATCCCTCGCCGCTGTCGGCCAGCCGCGGGTTCTTCGGGTCGCGCCCGTTCTCGCGCGCCAACGAGCTGCTCGTGCAGCAGGGCGCCGGCCCCGTCGACTGGCGTCTGCCGGACTGAGCCGCCGCGGGCCGAGGGCGCGCGGAGCTCGCCCGCACGTCACCCCTCCACGCCCGAGACGAGGAGATCGCACCAGCCGAGGATCGGAATCAGCCGTAGGCTCCTCGTTTCGTGAGATCTCCTCGCCTCGGGCGAGGGCCGGCGCCCGGGCGTGGTGTGTCGACTCGCGTGACGTGCGTACCGCGCATGGATACGCGCGCACCGCGCGGGACGCGCGCTCAACGGTCTGGGTCGCGCTCCCGCTCGAACGACTGCACCTCGGCCACGAGATCGCGCCATGGCCCGTTCAGCTCGGTCTCCGGGAGCTCGGCCTGGCGATCGTCGTCGCCGAGCCGGGCCTCGATGCGCCAGACGAATCGGTCGGGAGCGGGTGAGCTTCCCGCCGCCTCAGGCTCGTCCCACGGGCACTGCCCGATCAGGGTGACCCACCGGTCGCGCTCGGCCTGCTCCGGCTGTGCGCGCCATTCGCGCCGGATGCCGGCGAATCCGCCGGTGCGCACGACCGTCACGACGACGGTCTGATCACTGTGTCCCATCCGAGAGCACGCCGACCGTGGTCCACGCGGTGCGCACGGCGGCGACCTCCTTCGCATTCTCACCGTACTCCGACTGGGCGGTGGCGAGTGTGGCGTCAGCGAAGGTGGCGAAGTCGGCGTTCTGCGGCAGCGTCCGGGCCGTGACGGTCTTGTACCAGATCAGACCCGCACGCTCCCAGGCGTATCCGCCGATGGCGGCTGCAGCGAGGTAGAACGCATGATTCGGGATGCCGGAGTTGATGTGCACCCCGCCGTTGTCGTCGCTGGTCTGCACATACCCCGCCATCGTCGCCGGCTGGGGGTCCTTGCCGAGCACCGGGTCGTCGTAGGCGGTGCCCGGCGCCTTCAGCGACCGCAGCGCGACGCCGTGGATGCCGGGGGCGAGGATGCCCGCACCGATCAGCCAGGTCGCCCGGTCGACGTCCTGATGCTCGGTGTACTGCTCGGTGAGCACCCCGAAGACGTCGGAGATCGACTCGTTGAGCGCACCGGACTGCCCCTGGTAGTCGAGCCCGCCGCTGGCCTCGGTCACCCCGTGCGTGAGCTCGTGGGCGATCACCGTCAAGGATCCGGTGAACCCGACGAACACGTCGCCGTCGCCGTCGCCGAAGACCATGCGCTCGCCATTCCAGAACGCGTTGTCGTAGTCGTGTCCGTAGTGCACGGTGGCATCCAGCGCGAGGCCGCGGCCGTCGATGGAGTCGCGCTGGTACACCTCCCAATAGAACTCGAACGTCTGGCCGAGCCCGTCGAAGGCCTCGTTGACGGCGACGTCGGAGACCGGCGGCTGGTCTTCGGTGCGCACGGTCTTCCCCGGCAGCGTCTCGCTGCCCTCCGCGTCGGCGATCGTGCGGTCGGGCGAGGGCTCGGCGCGGGCGACCAGCTCGCCGTTCTCGACGCTGAACTCGAGCTGGGTGCGGTGCGGGCGGTATTCGCGCGGCGCCATCAGCGTGTGATGCGCGGCGCGCGCCGCGTGTGCGAGGTGCGGCTTGTCCGTGGCCGCGACCCGGTCGAGCAGGAACGGAGGCACGATCCCGAGGTTCATGTCTTGAGAGTAACCCCGCGCTCAGACACCGGTCCCGGGCTCGATGACGGGGATGGATGCCAGCAGCCGGCGGGTGTAGGCGACCTGCGGCTCCAGCAGCACCTTCTCGGTGGGCCCCTCCTCGACGATGCGCCCGTCCTTCATCACGACGACCTCGTCGCACAGGTTCTGCACCACGCCGATGTCGTGCGAGACCATCACGATGGCCAGCCCGTCGCGCTCGCGCAGCCGGGTGAGCACCTCCAGGATCTGCGCGCGCACCGTCACGTCCAGGGCCGACAAGGGCTCGTCGCCGACGAGCAGCCGCGGGCGGTGCACGATCGCGCGCGCCAGCGCGATGCGCTGCCGCTGGCCTCCGGAGAACTCGTGCGGGAACCGCGCGGCCATCTCCGGTTCCAGGCCGACATCGGCCAGCACCTCGCGCACGCGTTCCCGGCGGCCGTCCGCGCCGGCCCCGCCGGAGCCCGAGACGTTCATCGCCCACAGCGGCTCGCCGATGATCCGCCCGACGCTCATCCGCGGATCCAGCGATGCGTACGGGTCCTGGAACACGATCCCGGTCTGCCGCCGCAGCCAGTGCAGCGAGCGCGGGCGCGATGCGGCATCCACGGTCCTGCCGTCGAAGGCGACGGTGCCGGCGGTGGGAGTGTCCAGCGCCAGCAGCAGCCGCACAAGCGTCGACTTGCCCGAGCCGGACTCGCCGATGACGCCGACGGCCGAGCCCTCGCGCACATCGATGTCGGCATCCTCCAGCGCGGTCGTGTACGACGTGCGCCGCCACGGCGTGCGCGGCGCGCGATACCGACGGGTCAGTCCGCGCGCGCTCAGCAGGAAGCTCATGCCCGGCCCTCCGGCTTCCACAGGGTGGCGGTGGCATCGCGCAGCAGACCCTGGGTGACCGGCGACCGCGGTGCGGTCAGCAGGGTGCGCACGGGGGCCCGCTCGACGGTGCGGCCGTGCTCGAGCACGACGCCGTCGACGGCGATCTGCGACAGCACGGCCAGGTCGTGGGTGATGAAGATCAGCGACATGCCGTCGTCGTGCACGAGTGCGCGCAACAGGTCGAGGATCTCGGCCTGGATCGTGACGTCGAGCGCGGTCGTCGGCTCGTCGGCGATGAGCAGCCGCGGACGGCAGGCGAGGGCCATGGCGATCGCGATGCGTTGCCGCTGACCGCCGGAGAGCTGATGCGGGTACCGGTCGACGATGTGCTCGGGATCGGGCAGGCGCACCCGTTCCGCGGCAGCGATCGCGCGGCGCCGCGCGTCCCGGCGCGAGACGCGCTCGTGGATGCGGACGGCCTCGGCGATCTGTCGTCCGACGGTGCGGATGGGGTTCAGCGCTGTGCGCGGCTCCTGGAACACGATGCCGATCTCGTCGCCGCGGATGTCCGCCAGCGTGCGGTCGGGCATGCCGATCAGCTCGCGGTCGTCCCAGCGGATGCTGCCGCCGGCCGTCGCGCCGTCGGGAAGCAGCCCCAGCAGTGCCAGAGCCGTGAGCGACTTGCCCGAGCCGGACT
>CALKHM010000051.1 GCA_937988695.1 uncultured Microbacterium sp.
GGAGGCGTGAGCTCGGGTGGACGCGTGCTGGGCAAGTCGGACCGGCTGCACGCGGGATCCTGGCTCGAGGTCGTGTGGTCGCCCAAGGCCGAGCCCGTGGTCGTGCCTGTCGCCGTCCCCGACCTCGGCATCGTGCACAGCGACGACGACATCGTCGTGGTGGACAAGCCCGCGGGTGTGGCCGCGCATCCGTCGCTGGGCTGGGAGGGACCGACGGTGCTCGGCGCCCTTGCCGCCGCCGGCTTCCAGATCGCGACCAGCGGTCCCGCCGAGCGTCAGGGGATCGTGCATCGCCTGGATGCCGGGACCAGCGGGCTGATGGTGGTCGCCTCCAGCGAACGCGCCTACGTCGCCCTCAAGCACGCCTTCAAGCAGCGCACGGTCGAGAAGATCTATCACGCCGTGGTGCAGGGCCATCCCGACCCGCTGGCGGGCACCATCGACGCGCCCATCGGCCGGCACCGCTCGCACCCGTGGAAGTTCGCCGTCACGCCCGACGGCAAGGACTCGGTCACGCATTACGAGACCATCGAGGCGTTCCGCGGGGCATCGCTGCTGGAGATCCATCTCGAGACCGGGCGCACCCACCAGATCCGTGTGCACATGGCCGCGCACCGCCATCCGTGCGTCGGCGACCCGCTGTACGGCGCCGACCCCACGCTCTCGGCGCACCTGGGGCTGTCCCGCCAGTGGCTGCACGCGCACCGACTCGCCTTCGCGCACCCCGGCACCGGCGAGTGGATGTCGTTCACCTCGCCGTATCCGGCGGATTTCCAGCACGCGCTCGACCTCCTGCGCGGCCAGTAGCACAGGTCCTCCCTCGGCGAGGATGCGGGCCGTCCCGGTGTCCGCGGGGCTTGTCGTGGCCGTGGAGGCCACGGCATCCTGAGGGGATGCCCGCCGATGCACGCAGCGCTCCCGGTGGAGATGAAACGCACCGCCTCGAATCGTGCAATGGCTGATGTGAGCACCGACAGCGAGATCATCCGCCGATCCGTCGACGAGCCCGCTGCCTTCGCCGAGATCTTCGAGAGGCACGCGCGGGTCATCGTGGCCTATGCGGCCCGGCGCGTGGGCGTCCACGCCGCCGAGGACGTGCTGAGCGAGACGTTCCTGGTCGCCTTCCGGCGCCGTGGTGACTTCGACGCGTCGGCGGACTCCGCCAAGCCGTGGCTGTTCGGGATCGCCTCGCGGCACATCGCCCGCCATCGGGCACGCGAGGCGCAGCAGTGGCGTGCGATCGAGGCGGCGACGGGTCTGGATGCGGGAGCCGACGAGCGGGTCCCGGCGGCCGATGCGCGCGTGGACGCCGAGGCCGCGCTGCGCGAGCTCGCCCCGCGCATCGCGGCATTGCCGGAGCGCGACCGCGACATCCTGCTGCTGCACGCGTGGGGCGATCTGACCTTCGAGGAGATCGCGCTCGCCCAGGGCATTCCTGCCGCCACCGTGCGCACCCGCATGCATCGCCTGCGCAAGCGGCTGGCGGCGCACCCCAGCCGGATCCCGGCCCTGACCGATCGGAACGAGACGGAGTGAGAATGGACGTCCTGGACGAAGTGCGCGGGCTCGCGCCCGCCGAACAGCCCTATGACAGGCAGCTCGCCGTCGCGCGGTCCCTGCTCGCGCGCGAGATCGAGGCCGCCGGAGCGAGGCCGTCGACGCCCCGCCGGGCGACGATCCGCGAGGCGTCGGGCCGCGCGCGATGGCGATGGGTGGGCGGTGTCACGGCGGCCGCCGCGGTGGTGGCCACCGGCATCGTCGTCGCCGGAAACCTCATCCCGGTCGACCCGACAGGGCCCGGGGTCCCTCCCGTGCTCGTGCCGCCGGCGGCCACGGCCGCCGAGCTGCTCGAACAGACCGCCGATCGCGTGGGCGGCGTCGGCGCCGCGCCGGCGGCGGGACAGTATCTGCGCATCGACGAGACCGACGCCTTCACCGAGTACGCGATCGAGGATGCCGCGACCGGCGAGCTGGTCACGATGGGCAACCGCGGCAATGCGATCGCGGCGTTCGTCACGCAGCGCACGACGCACCTGTACGTGCCGGCCGATCGCGATGACGAGTGGGTCTGGGACCAGCGTGAGCCCTGGTCGGTGACGCGCTCGTTCGGAGAGCGCGCGGACGAGGCGATCACGACCTGGAAGACGCAGCAGCACACAGACACCCCGCCGCTGTGGCGTCTGCCCGGCGGTCGCGCACCGCACAGCTCAGAGGCGCCCGACGCCACGCTCGACGAACGCGAGCTGTTCGACGAGATGCCGCGCGATCCGGCGGCCCTGCTGAGCTGGCTGCGTGCGCGCACCGGGGCATCGGGGGCCGAAGCCGACCGCCAGGTCGTGTGGACCCTCGGCAACAGTCTGACCACGAACCTCGCGCCGGCGGTGCTGCGCACGGCCATGTTCCGCGCGCTCGCCCTCGTCGACGGCATCCGCATCGACCACCGCGGCGACCAGACGTCCACGCTCGCGTTCACGGTCCCCGGCGACGGCTGGACCCGCACGACGACGTTCACGATCGATGACGCCAAGGCGCTCGTGACCGCCGTCAGCGACTCCTCGGTCCCAGCGGGCGGCTCGATCGTGCCGGCCGATCTGCCCGACGAGCAACGCACGGTGAGCGTGACGATCGTCGATCGGGCGCCGTGAGCGCCCGCCTCCTCGTGCACGTCGGAGCCGATACGTAGACTCGAGGACGTGGCATCCGATTCCTTCGTACATCTGCATGTGCACAGCGAGTACTCGATGCTCGACGGCGCCGCCCGGATCGGGGCGATGGTCGAAGAGGCGGTCCGGCTGGAGATGCCCGCGATCGCCGTCACCGACCACGGCAACACGTTCGCCGCGTTCGAGTTCTACAAGTCGGCGAAGGCCGCCGGCATCAAGCCGATCATCGGCATCGAGGCGTATGTCACGCCCGGCACGCACCGCTCCGACAAGGCGCGCGTGCGATGGGGCTCTCCCGAGCAGAGCAGTGACGACGTGTCGGGGTCGGGCGCCTACACGCACATGACGCTGCTGAGCGAGACCACGGAGGGGATGCACAACCTCTTCCGCCTGTCGAGCCTGTCCAGCCTCGAGGGCTACTACTTCAAGCCGCGCATGGACCGCGAGCTGCTGCAGAACTACAGCAAGGGCCTGATCGCGACCACCGGCTGCCCGTCCGGCGAGATCCAGACCCGTCTGCGGCTGGGGCAGTATGACGCGGCCCGCGCCGCTGCCGCGGAGTTCCAGGACGTGTTCGGCCGGGACAACTACTTCTGCGAGATCATGGACCACGGTCTGGACATCGAGCGGCGCGTCACCGGCGACCTGCTGAAGATCGCGAAAGACCTGAAGATCCCGCTGGTGGCCACGAACGACCTGCACTACACGCATCAGCATGATGCGACCAGCCACGCGGCGCTGCTGTGCGTGCAGTCCGGGTCGACGCTCGACGACCCCAAGCGGTTCAAGTTCGACGGCGACGGCTACTACGTGAAGTCGCCCGCCGAGATGCGCCAGGTCTTCCGTGACCATCCCGAGGCCTGCGACACCACGCTGCTGATCGCCGAGCGCTGCAACATCGAGTTCAACACCGGGGCGAACTACATGCCGCGGTATCCGGTGCCCGACGGCGAGACCGAGGAGAGCTGGTTCCTCAAGGAGGTCGAGAAGGGCCTGCACTTCCGCTATCCGGACGGGATCCCCGACGCCGTGCGCAAGCAGGCCGACTACGAGTGCGGCGTCGTCGCGCAGATGGGCTTCCCGGGCTACTTCCTGGTCGTCGCGGACTTCATCAACTGGGCCAAGGACCACGGCATCCGTGTCGGCCCGGGCCGCGGCTCGGGAGCAGGTTCGATGGCCGCCTACGCGATGCGGATCACCGACCTCGACCCGCTCAACCACGGCCTCATCTTCGAGCGGTTCCTCAACCCTGACCGCGTGTCGATGCCCGACTTCGACGTCGACTTCGACGACCGTCGTCGCGCCGAGGTCATCCAGTACGTGACCGAGAAGTACGGCGACGACCGCGTCGCCCAGATCGTGACGTACGGCACCATCAAGGCCAAGCAGGCGCTGAAGGATGCCGGGCGGGTGCTGGGCTTCCCGTTCAGCATGGGCGAGAAGCTCACCAAGGCGATGCCCCCGGCGGTGATGGGCAAGGACATGCCGCTGGGCGGGATGTTCGACCCGCAGCATCCGCGCTACAAGGAGGCCAGCGAGTTCCGCACCGTCATCGAGACGGATCCGGAGGCCAAGACCGTCTTCGACACCGCCGTGGGCCTGGAGAACCTGAAGCGGCAGTGGGGCGTGCACGCGGCGGGCGTGATCATGTCGAGCCATCCGCTGATGGACATCATCCCGATCATGAAGCGCGAGCAGGACGGCCAGATCGTCACGCAGTTCGACTACCCGTCGTGCGAGACGCTCGGCCTCATCAAGATGGACTTCCTGGGGCTGCGCAACCTCACCATCATCAACGATGCGCTCGACAACATCGCGGCCAACCGCGGGCACCCGCTCGTGCTCGAAGAGCTGCCGCTGGATGACACGCAGTCGTACGAACTGCTCGCCCGCGGCGACACGCTGGGCGTGTTCCAGCTCGATGGAGGGGCGATGCGGTCGCTGCTGCGACTGATGAAGCCCGACAACTTCGAGGACATCTCGGCCGTCATCGCGCTGTACCGACCCGGCCCGATGGGCGCGAACTCGCACATCAACTATGCGCTGCGCAAGAACGACCAGCAGGAGATCACCCCGACCCATCCCGAGCTCGCCGAGCCGCTGCAGGACATCCTGGACACCAGCTATGGCCTGATCATCTATCAAGAGCAGGTGATGGCGATAGCGCAGCGCGTGGCCGGCTTCTCGCTCGGCCAGGCGGACATCCTGCGCCGGGCGATGGGGAAAAAGAAGAAGTCCGAGCTGGACAAGCAGTACGAGGGCTTCCACCAGGGCATGGTCGACCGTGGCTACGGCGAGGGCGCGATCAAGGCGCTGTGGGACATCCTGACGCCGTTCTCTGATTACGCGTTCAACAAGGCGCACTCCGCCCCCTACGGGCTCGTGTCGTACTGGACGGCGTATCTGAAGGCGCACTACCCGGCCGAGTACATGGCGGCGCTGCTGACCAGCGTCGGCGACTCGAAGGACAAGCTCGCGTTGTACCTGAACGAGTGCCGGCGGATGGGTATCAAGGTGCTGCCGCCCGACGTGTCGGAGTCGATCAAGTACTTCGCGGCCGTCGGCGAGGACATCCGGTTCGGCCTGGGCGCGGTGCGCAACGTGGGCTCGAACGTCGTCGACGGGATCGTGCAGGCGCGCGCTGACGGGCCCTACACGTCGTTCCACGACTTCCTGCGTCGGGTGCCCACGCACGTCGCGAACAAGCGCACCGTCGAGTCGCTCATCAAGGCGGGCGCGTTCGACTCGTCCGGGGCCACCCGCCGCGCGCTCATCGAGATCCATGAGGATGCCACCGAGGCCGCGGTCCTCGACAAGAGACGCGAGGCCAACGGTGAGGTCGGATTCGACTTCGACGCGCTCTGGGGCGATGACTCACACGCACAGGACGCGAAGGTCCCCGATCGCCCGGAGTGGACGAAGTAGGACAAGCTGGCGTTCGAGCGCGAGATGCTCGGCCTCTACGTGAGCGATCATCCGTTGGCGGGCCTGGAGATCCCGCTGGCCAAGCACGCGTCGACGAACATCCACGATCTGCTCTCCAACGAAGACGTCCGCGACGGCGACCAGGTGACCGTCGCCGGGCTCGTGACCAGCGTCCAGCATCGCGTGGCCAAGTCCAGCGGCAATCCCTACGGCATGATCACCGTCGAGGACTTCGACGGTGAGGTCACCGTGATGTTCATGGGCAAGACCTACACCGAGTTCTCCACGATGCTGCAGGCCGACTCGATCCTCGTCGTGCGCGGCCGGGTGTCGCGACGCGACGACGGACTGAACCTGCACGCGCAGTCGGCGTTCGTGCCCGACCTCGGGATCGTCGACGCCTCGGGGCCGCTCACCCTGCTGGTGCCCGAGCACCGTGCGACGCAGCGCGTGGTCGGCGAGCTCGCCGAGATGCTGGACCGGCATCACGGCGACACCGAGGTCACCCTCAAGCTGTACCGGGGGAGCGCGGCGAAGGTGTTCGAGGTCCCGCATCCGGTGCGCGTCAGCGCGGATCTCTATGGAGAGCTGAAGGGCCTGCTGGGCCCCCAATGTCTGGGATGACGCTCGGGTAGTATCGGACGACACGCGCCCGTGGGCGTGATCGGAAGGAGCACAGGTGACCGAGGAACAGCACAACGACCCGATCTCCGACGCGACCGGGCAGACCGCATCTTCCGGCATCCCCGATGCCGCGGCGTCCGCGGACGCGGCAGCCGCTCCGGCCGACGCCGCAGGCGCTGACGCGTTCGTCGACCCTGCCGGCGCTGACGCGTTCGTCGACCCTGCCGCCGACGATGCCGCACCGGTGGCGGACGACGCCGCGCCGTACGGCGTGGGGCCGTTCTCGCTGCGCGAGGTGATCCTCGGCGGCGTGTGGCTGGTCGCCTTCGTCGTCTCGTTCTTCTCCACCTCGACCTTCGGCTTCAGCTCGGTCTGGGGACGCGGCATCGACTGGGTCCTCACGATCGGCGTGCCCACCGTCGCGGTCTTCCTGATCGTCTTGCGGCGTTTGTCGCCCAGCGGCATCCGTCGCGTCGGGTCGCTCGGCATCGACCAATTCGCCTCCGTCTCGTTCTCGGTGGCCGCGGTGCTCTGGCTCGGGCAGGTCTGGGCGCAGCTGGGCGTGACCATCGCCGGAGGCCCCTGGGTGACCTCGTGGGTCATCTGGGTGGAGACCGTGCTGATGCTCGCCGGTGTCGTGCTCACGGTGTTCGCCCCGCTCATCCCCGGCCTGGCTGAGGACTTCCAGGGCCGCCCTGAGGTCGTCGCTCGCCCCAGCGCGCGCAGCGTCCGGCCGGTCGCCGCCCGTCCGCGCCCGGCGCCGCCGGCCGCCTACGCTCCGCAGGCGCAACCGCCGGCGCAGGCGCAGACGTACGACGGATACGTGCCTGCCGAGGGCTACGGATCGGTGGGCGGTGCGACGGGCGCCGATCAGGGCGCTGCGCCGATCGCCGGGCCGACGGATCAGACGCGGTCCTTGTCGCAGACGCCCGATACGCAGGCGCATGCACAGCCCGTGCAGCAGGCCTTCTGGGCCTTGTCGCCGGAGGAGCGCGACGTCATCGACGAGAACGGGGCGCCGATCTTCCGGATCGGGCCGACGGCATGGGCGCTGGTGATCGAGGACCGCGGAACCTCGTTCGTGATCCGTCACGAGGACGGTCGCGTGGGTCTTCTCACCGACGTCTCCGGGGTCACCCGCGGCTGAGGCCGCACAGCGTAAGAACGACGGATGCCCGGCATCCCACCGGATAGCCTGGAGGGATGCTGCGCACCATCGATCTGCGGGGCCGGACGCGTTCCGCCGCCGAACTGCTCGCCGTCGTCCCCCGGGCGCAGGCCGCCCGTGCCGACGCGCTGGCGGCGGCGGCGCGGATCGTCGACGACGTGGCGATGCGCGGCGAAGAAGCGCTGCGTGAGCAGGCCGAACGGTTCGATCACGTGCAGGGACACGCCATCCGCGTGCCGGCCGCACAGCTCGACGAGGCGCTCGAACGCCTGGACGGCGACGTCCGCGCGGCCCTGGAAGAGGCGATCCGCCGGGTGCGCATCGCCTCGGCCGCGCAGGTCCCGGTCGGCGCCGTCACCGAGCTCGCATCGGGTGGCAGGGTCACGCAGCGATGGCTGCCGGTGCGTCGGGCGGGGGTCTACGTGCCCGGCGGCAAGGCGGTCTACCCCTCGAGCGTCGTCATGAACGTGGTGCCGGCCCAGGTCGCCGGCGTCGGGCAGGTGGCCCTCGCCTCGCCGCCGCAGGCCGACTTCGACGGCCGCGTGCACCCCGACATCCTCGCCGCCGCGAGGCTTCTGGGCATCACCGAGGTGTACGCGATGGGCGGCGCGGGCGCGATCGGCGCCTTCGCGCACGGCGTGGCCGGCATCGGCCTCGACCCGGTCGACGTGGTCAGCGGGCCGGGCAACAACTTCGTCGCCGCCGCGAAACGTGCGGTCGCAGGCAAGGTGGGCGTAGACGCTGAGGCCGGTGCGACCGAGATCCTGATCGTGGCGGATGCAGCCTCCGACCCCGTGCTGGTCGCGGTGGACCTCATCAGCCAGGCCGAGCACGACGAGCAGGCCTCGGCCGTGCTCGTCACCGACAGCGTCGAGCTGGCCGACCGGGTTCGGGCGGAGGTCGCGGCCC
>CALKHM010000052.1 GCA_937988695.1 uncultured Microbacterium sp.
ACGAGATATTGGCGTGACTGGAGTTCAGACGTGTGCTCTTCCGATCTCGGCCGGCTCAGCGGCGACGGTGGCGCGGGCGGTGCGGAGCTGGTCGGCGAACTCGGTGGTGCCGTCGACGGTGGCGAAGAACGCCTCGGCCTGCTCGTCGGTGAGCTCGACGGCCAGCTCGTCCATGTCGTAGTGGGTCCACCACGCTTCCAGGTCGCCCCAGGTCAGCACGAACGCGCGCACCGGGTACCGCGCCGGTCCCTCGTCCTCGGCGGCTGGTCGACGCTTCGGTGGGGCCGGCTTGCTGGCCTTGCTGGTCTTGGCGGCGTCGACGCGGGCCAGGGCCTCGTCGGCCAGCTCGTGCAACCGCCGGTCTCGCTCGCTGTCGGCCTCGGCTTGGGCGTCGTGAAGGCGCTGGAAGATCGGGTTGACCGCCGCGCCGGCCTCGATCTGCGTCACTCCGTCTCGCGCCTGGGCGCGCACCGCCTCGGAGGCAGTCGGGTCGTCAGCCAAGCGTCGCACGTACCCGATCTGTTCCAGCCGGCTATAGGACGCCGAGCCGGTCACCATCCGCGCCGCCTGCGCACGAGCATCCCCAAGCTGGTGCGAGTCCGATGGTCCCGCTGAATCGGCGGGACCATGCTTTCCCGGCTCGTGGCCCTCCTGGAACTGGGTCTTGGCCTTGCGGCGGGCGGCATCCTCGGCCATGAGTTCCTTGATCTCCCGGTACAAGGCGGCGGCCTCGATCGGGGTGAGCGGCTTGTGGAGCTGGTTGTCGTCCTGCTCGGCCAGCAGATGCCCCAGCCGGTCCGAGATACCGGAGCGCACCCACACGCTGACTCGGCGCCAGCCGAGCTTCTTGATCGCCGCCAGCCGGCGCGCCCCGCACACCAGCACCCCGTCCGGGGTGATCGTCGGCGGCTGCAACAGCCCGTCCCGGTCGATCGACACCGCGAGCGCATCGAGGTCGCCCAGGTCCGTGCGATGCCGGTTGCCGACCATGATGGAGTCCACCGCCCGCTCCAGCTCGATGTGCCCGGCCGGTGCGCTCATCCCGCACCCCGAGCCTTCGTCGTGCCCGGCGCAGCCAGCGAGAGGGTGAGCACGAGGTCGTCATCGCGCAGCAGCACCGGCAGCGTCTCGCCGATCAGCAGCCGCAACAGCACGCCGCGTCCCACGCCGGTCGCCGCGAGCGCCGGGTCCGGGCAGCCGAGCAGGGCGCGCAGCAGCACCGCCCAGGAGCGTCCCGGAAGGTCGATCAGGGCTCGGGCGTGCTTGTCGCGTCGCAGCGTCTCGTAGGCCGTATGCCGGTTCCCGACGCGGGTCAGCGCCACGCAAACGTGTTCCACCGCCGAGCATGCCGTGCCCTCAGGCCAGTCCAGCAGCACCAGCAGCGTGATCGCGTCCTCCACCGCCGACCTCGCGGAGGTCGCCGCCGGCTCGGCCGATGCCTGCTCCGAGGTGTCGTCGCGGTCGTGGGCGTCCTTGATCTGGAACGCGGGATGGTAGTCGCTCAGCACGTTCTCGCGGTCGGACAGCCGTTCGGCGTCGTGAAAGATCGAATAGCGGGGCCGGCGTGCCTGGTGGGTCGAGCACAGCAGCCCTTGGCCGCGTTCCTCGGCGATGCAGGTGATCCTCTCCGAGTGCGTGATGACCGCCCACGGGTCATCGGCGGTACGGGCGGCCTTGGTGCGCATCACGTCGAACGCCGCCGACGCGGCCTCCCACGGATCGAGCCAGTGCTTGTGCGCCAGCGCCGCGTACTTCTCGGCCGCGAACACCATCAGCTCTGCCGCTACCGGGTCGTGCTCCCAGGCGCCGCGACCGGCGGCGTGCAGCCGTTTCAGCAGGGCACGCAGGCCCTCGCTGGTGCGGTAGTCCTCAGCCAGCCGGCCGCTGGTCTCGCTCATGGTGCCGGTGTCGTTGGTCATGGTCTGGGCACCTCCCAACGGCGAGGTGCACCCACAGACGACTGCGGGTCTCGCCGTGACGGAATGGGCGCCCATGACTCATCACCACCCGGCTACCTCATCCCGACCCCGGAGCGGCGCGGTCCCTGCTCCGCGCCGCCGCGACGGCCGAACGCGCTCAGGGGCGGCAGCCGCTTGGCTCGCTCCGCGACCCAGCGCGCGCCCTTCTCGATCGGGGCGCGGACGTGCCGGTTCATATCGGCGGAACGGTCGATGCCCCGGCGAGACAGCGCGCCGCCGCCTTGGGCGATCAGGTCGGTCGGGCGCACCCAATCCACGCCCCGGCCCCGTACCCGCGCCAGCTTCTCCTTGGCGGCCTTGCGGGACTCGGCGTCCTTGACCGCATCCGGAGTCCCCGCGGCTTCGGTCGCCTCGGACGAGTCCGGGTCGTTCCGCGCAGGCGGCGGCTCGGGCTCGGGGTGCTGGCGATGCTGCTCCCGCATCCGGTCTTCGTCGTTCATGGCAGGGCTCCTTCCATCTCGGGCTGCGACCCGGAGGGGTCCGCCTCATCGGACTGGTGAGCACGCGGCAGCCAGCGGCCCACCGTCGAGGGATGCACGCCCAGGTGCCGGGCGATGGCCTTGTTCGACCAGTCCTGCTCGCGCAGCTCTGCCGCGAGCACCCGGCGATCCGGCCCGCCGTCAGAGTCCGTAGCGGTGACGCCTGCCTCCGCAGGTGGCGGGTCGAGAGGTGCCGCCTCGCGCTGTGGCTGGGCGGTGATCGGCTCGACCGCCGGTGGCAACTCGAGCGCAATAGTGGGGCGTGCGGTGGCGCGGGTCAGCACGACGGTCAGATGCGTGATCGCCAGAAGCACGACCGGCGGCACGGCAGCGACCGCGGCCGCGAGCAGGCCGGGCACGTCGGCGTCGGCCGCGACCACCGCGTGCAAGCTGTTCGCCGTCACCGACACGGCGGCGCCGCCGACCAGCAGCGCCCATGGATACCACGCCGCCCGCTCACCGGCGAGGGCGACGACGGCGACCGTGGAGACCACAATCACGCCATCGACGATCAGCGGCCACGCCCACGCCTGCCCGGTCCCGATCCCGGAGCGGCGGGCAAGGTCGGCCAAGGAGGTGAAGCTGAGCCAGAATGCGCCGGCGGCGATGAACACCGTCCCGGCGACCGAGGCGATGACCGCCCACCGGCGGCCGCGTAGCTCCTTCATGGCAGCCCCCGCGTGGCGGGCGCCCGCTGCCGCACGTTCCCGCGAGCGAACTCGCCCGAAGGCGATGCGGTGGGACGGTCCGACCGGGCTCCGGCGCCGACGCTGCGATAGGCGCTGTGGACGGTGCGGGTGATTTCCCGCTCTCCGAAGTCGGACTGCGCGGCCGTCACCATCGCGTTCAAGGCATCCGTGAGCGACACCCCGCCCTCGGCCAACCGGCACGAGGCCCAGAACAGTTTGAGGTTGCGGTCGGTGGCCTGCCTGCCCAGCCACGTTGCCAGCCGCTCCGCGTCCTCTCGCCGCACCGGCCCGCCAAGGTGCGGCCGGGGCGCTGGCCGAGGGTCGAGGAAGTCCCGCAGCCGGGCTGCGTCTATCGGTCGGGCAGCATCGTCTGCGACCTGCTCGATCCGGTACGGGGTGCGCACACCGTCCCGGCGCAGCAGCGAGGGCGGGGTGATGATGTAGCCGCCGTCGCCGCGGCAGTCGATGCCGACCTTCCCGGCCTGCCAGGATCGTTGCGCCTGGTTCGGGTCGGCTGGGAAGTAGGCGTGCTGGCCGCCGGTGGGTGTGCGCACGACCGCCAACGGCTCGGGGATCAGCCCGGCCCGGGCTGACCGCGCGTAGGCGGCGTACCCGTTGACGCCGTGCACATCCACGTCGATCACGACCAGCCCCGAGGCGGCGCCGGTCGGGATGCCGATGTTCGCGGCCGGCCGCGACCGCCACCATGCCGCGACTCGGTCCGGGTCGATGCTGGCTTCGTGGAACCCGCGCTCCGGGATCGGCCGCTTCCCGCCGGGCGCGCAGGGGAACACAGGTAGCCCGGCTCGCGCCAGCTCACGCGCCGCGACCGGCAGCGGCGCCCCGTCGAGCTGACCGAACACGGCGGCAGCCGTCGCGGCGGCGACCATCACAGACCCGGTCCTGAGCCGACCGGAGCCGCCGGCGTCTCCCGTTCCGGCAGCGGCTCGACCCGGCGCGGCGCCTGTTCTGGCGCCTGCTGAGTCTGCGGCGTGTGCTCCGGGCCGTCCACCCGCAGGGACAACGGGTTGCCGTTGCCGAGCTGCGGCGTGTCGAGCTTGTCGAGGATGTCGAATGCGGTGCTACGCACATGCTCGCCCGTAGCGCACACGACCGCCGCGGGGTCTTTCCCGTCCACGTTGGCCGCCCATCCGGCGACATACGGGATCGTGTAGTCGCTGGTGTCCATGCCATGTGCGGCGGCGATCATCAGCGCGACAGACTCGGCGCGGACCTCGCTGATCCCGCGATGCTCGCGGGCGTCGTCCTGCTGGTTCGGGCCATCCAGCCGGACATGCGCCAGCTCGTGCGCGAGGGTCTTGACCTGCGCGGCAGGGTCCATGTCTGCGCAGACCATCACCTGACGGGTCTCGAAGTCGGTGCAGCCGTTCGCGCCCCGCTCGATGCGGTCGCGCGGCATCCGCAGCACCCCGAACCCCAGCGACTCCGCCTGCCCGGCCAGGCCCTCCCACAGCCCAGCGGGAGCTTCGCCTTCCAGCAGCCTCGGACGCGGCAGCTCAGGAAGCGATGCGCCGTGCGTCCTCGACACATCCCACACATAGGCTGGGACGACGCTGACGATCCGCCTGCGCACGACCTCGCCGGGCCGCAGCTTCTCCCACTTCCCCAGCCGCCGCCACGACGCCGGATCGCGCGGGGTCGCCGACGCGAACCTCGCCTTGACCGGACCGCGAATCCGATAGCCGCCGTCCTTCTCTGGCCAGCGACCCATCTTCCGCCAGTCGTTGTACCCGGCAACCCACGTCGGCGTCGGCGTCGGTACCCGGCCCTGTTCGTAGGCTTCGAGATGCTGCGCCCAGATCAAGAGCGTGTTGTTGAACGAGCGGGTGCGGAACCTCGCCGCGAACTCGATCGCCCGCCGCCAGTCACCACCCGACACCAGTTCATCGACCGAGCGCACGATGCGTTCTTCCAGCGCATCGAGCGTCGCTTGCCGCGCCGCCTGCTTGTCCTCGTTCGCAGCCATCGTCTGACCTCCCTCCGCCAGGGCCACTCCGAGAGGGAGCAACCGTGCGACCACGAGGTGCGCCGGGCGAATCAGGAGACAAGACGGACAACGGAACGAAGCGATGACCGCCAGGCCCTACGATGAACCCGACGAGTCTCTACCGGACTACGGGAGCGCATAGGACTGTGGGGATCGAACCCTTCTATCCTGCGGATATCACCCGGCTAGATGCGCGTATCGCCCGGCAGCACGCTCCGCCCACACCCTGCTTACGTCGCGGTAGTGACTCGGACTGATCCCCACGCTGCGGCGGAACTGGCGGGCAGCGAAGTCAGGATCGCTCCAGCCGACCTCCTGAGCGATCGATGCAATAGAGCATGGAGTGGTGCGCAAGAGATGCGCCATCTGCTTAGCTCGCAACATGGTCAGGTAGGCGATCGGTGACTTTCCATACGCCTCAACGAAAATGCGACCGACTTGCGACTTCGACAGGTGCACTTCGTTGGCCAGGTCCGAGACGGACCAGCGCCGTGCGAGATCGCTCCGCAGAAGCTCGGCTGCTCTGCGGACTTCCGCTCGCAAAGGTGCAAACCGACGGAGACGCGGTAGAGACGGTATCGCGGTTGCGCGCTGGGTCGGGGACGTGCGGATCGGTGAGGTTTTGATAAATGGTGCTACGACATGAGCAATTCCAAACCACAACGCCTGCATTCGGTAGAAGTTCTCGGCGAATTTCCGATCGATACTAAGAGTCACTAGTTCATCTAGACGCGGTATCAACGTGCCCACTCGCCCCTCTCCGATGTGGAGTACTTGGGCCGGCTCGGTGTAT
>CALKHM010000053.1 GCA_937988695.1 uncultured Microbacterium sp.
CGGACTGCTCTGGTTCTGGCTGGACGCCGTGCCGATGCTCGCCTTCGCCGTCTGCCTGCTGCTGGGCATCTGGCTGGCGGTGCTCGGCCAGCTCACCGTCGGCGAGCTGTTCGCGTTCTTCGCGATGGCCACGGCGCTGCGCTGGCCGTTGGAGTCCCTCGGCTTCCTGTTCTCGTTCCTGATGGATGCCCGCACGGCCACCGACCGCATCTTCGAGGTGTTCGACGAGCAGGACACGATCGTCGACCCTGAGCATCCCGCGACGATCGCGGAGCCGCGCGGTGAGCTGGCGTTCCGCGGCGCGCACTTCCGGTATCAGGATGCCGGTGCGCACGAGCGCGATCTGCTCGACGGCGTCGATCTCGTGCTGCGCCCGGGGGAGACGATGGCGCTGGTGGGACTGACCGGGTCGGGCAAGACGACGCTGACCACGCTCCCCGCGCGCCTGTACGACGTGACCGGCGGACGCGTCGAGCTCGACGGCGTCGACGTGCGCGATCTGACCCTCGTCGAGCTGCGTCGGCACATCGCGATGGCATTCGAGGACGCCACGCTGTTCTCGGCCTCGGTGCGCGAGAACGTGCTGCTCGGACGCGACGACCTCGACATCCACAGCTCCGAAGCACAGGCCGTGCTCGACGAGGCGCTGCAGACTGCACAGGCGCAGTTCGCGTACGAGCTGCCCGAGGGCGTCGACACGACCGTCGGGGAGGAGGGCCTGAGCCTGTCCGGCGGGCAGCGCCAGCGCCTCGCACTCGCACGTGCGGTCGCCGCCGCGCCGACCGTCATGGTGCTCGATGACCCGCTGTCCGCGTTGGACGTCGACACCGAGGCGCTCGTCGAGGCCGCGCTGCGGCGGGTGCTTGCCACGACGACGGCGCTGATCGTCGCGCACAGGTCGTCGACGGTGGCGTTGGCCGACCGCGTGGCGTTGCTGCAGGACGGCCGGATCACGGCCGTCGGAACGCACGCCGAGCTACTGCGTTCCAGCTCGCATTACCGGTACGTGATCTCGAGTCTGCAGGACGAGGATCAGCGCGTGCGCGAGGCGGAGGTGAACCTGTGAGCACGGTCGTCGGAACCCAGGGTGAGGATCGCAACGACTACACCAAGGCCGAGAGCCGCGCCATCCGGCAGCGGTCGCTGCGGCTGCTCGGGTCGTTGATCTCGCCGATGCGGGGGCTCGTGATCCTCGCGGCGTTCGTGATCGTCGTGTCCACGGCGCTGCAGGTGGTCGGCCCGACGCTGATCGCCTATGGCATCAACGTCGCGCTGCCGCGCGCTCTGGATGCCGCGCAGTGGATGCCGGCGATCGGCATCACGGCCGCGTACATCCTGGTCGGGGGCTTGGGGGCTCTGCTGATGGGATGGTTCGTCGTGCTGTCGGCACGGCTTACCCAGACCATCCTGCTCGACCTGCGCACCCGGATCTTCCGGCACACGCAGCGCCTGAGCCTGGAGTTCCACGAGACGTACACCTCGGGCCGGATCATCTCGCGGCAGACGAGCGACCTCGAGGCGATCCGCGAGCTGCTGGACGGCGGGCTGAACCAGCTCGTGTCAGGGGTGCTGTTCGGCGTGTTCACGCTGATCTCGCTCTTCCTGCTGGACTGGCGCAGCGCTGCGGTGCTGGTGTGCATGGGCGTGCCGCTCGCGTTGCTCATGCGCTGGTTCTATCGGCAGTCGCAGAAGGGATTCCGCGAGTCGCGCGTGGTCTCGGCCAAGCTCATCGTGCAGTTCGTGGAGACGATGACCGGCATCCGCGCCGTCAAGGCGTTCCGCAAGGAGAAGCGCAACGACGCCGAGTTCGGTGAGATCTCGTCGGACTATCGGCGAGTGAACCTGCGCCTGGTGAACCTGTTCGGGATCTTCGACCCGGGCCTGATCCTGCTGGCGAACGTCACGATGGCCGTCGTCCTGCTCTGGGGCGCGTTCCGCGTGGTCGACGGCAGCCTGCTGATCGGGTCGCTGCTGGCGGCGGTCATGTACATCCGCAACTTCTTCAGCCCGCTGGAGGAGGTCGCGATGTTCTTGAACTCGTATCAGTCGGCGACCGCCGCGCTCGAGAAGGTGTCGGGCGTGATGGAGGAGGCGCCCAGCGTTCCCGACCCGGTGCATCCCGTCGATCTCTGGGAGGCACAGGGGCACCTGCGGTTCGAGGACGTCGAGTTCGCCTACGGCGCGGGCAAGACGATCCTGCCGGACTTCACGCTGGACATCCCCGCCGGTCAGACCGTCGCACTGGTCGGCACCACCGGCGCCGGCAAGTCCACGCTCGCCAAGCTCGTGTCGCGGTTCTACGACCCGAGCAGCGGCGCCGTGACCCTCGACGGCGTCGATCTGCGCGACATGCACCCGAAGGACCTCCGGCGTGCCATCGTCATGGTCACGCAGGAGGCCTATCTGTTCAGCGGAACAGTGGCCGACAACATCGCACTGGGCAAGCCCGAGGCGTCGTTCGACGAGATCCGGGCGGCCGCGCGTGCGGTGGGGGCGGATGCCTTCATCGAGGCGCTGCCCGACGGTTACGAGACCGATGTCAACAAGCGCGGCGGTCGCGTGTCGGCGGGGCAGCGGCAGCTCATCTCGTTCGCTCGTGCGTTCCTGGCGAACCCGTCGGTACTGAT
>CALKHM010000054.1 GCA_937988695.1 uncultured Microbacterium sp.
CGAGCCCGCGTTCCGTCCGCGTCGCCTGTTCGGCCGGTTCGGCATCGAGATCCTCGCCACGACCGACGACCCCGTCGACAGCCTCGAGGCCCACGAGAGGCTACGAACCGAGGCGGTCCTCCCCGGCACCGTCATCCCCACGTTCCGGCCTGATCGGTACCTCGACCCGGCAAGCCCCTCGTGGGCGTCCGATTTGGAGAGGCTGGCGGAGGCCGCCGACACCGAGACCGACAGCTATGCCGGCACGCTTAGGGCGCTACGCCGACGTCGACGGCATTTCCTCGAGCATGGTGCCACCTCCCTGGACATCGGCGTGCGCACCCCGGACTCCGCACCGCTGGAAGACGGCGAGGCCGAAGCACTGCACCGGCGCGCACGGCGCGGCCAGGCGGATGAGGCCGACATCGCGCGCTACCGTGCGAACATGGTCTACCGGCAGGCCGAGATGTCCGCCGAGGACGGCCTTACGATGCAGCTTCACGCCGGGGTGCATCGCAACCATCACCGCCCGACCTTCGACGCATTCGGTCCGGACACCGGCCACGACATCCCGGTGCGCACGGACTTCGTCGAGCCGTTGCGGCCCCTGCTGAACGCCTTCGGCACCTCACCGAGCTTCCGCCTCGTGCTGTTCACCGTCGACGAGACCGTCTTCTCCCGCGAGCTCGCCCCGCTCGCGGGCTTCTACCCCAGCGTCTACGTGGGCGCTCCATGGTGGTTCCTGGACACCCCGGCCGCGGGCGACCGGTTCCGCCGGGCCGTCACCGACTCGGCGGGCCTGTTCAAGACGTCGGGCTTCATCGACGACACACGCGCGTTCTGTTCGATTCCCGCTCGCCACGACATGGCTCGTCGGGTGGATGCGGCGTTCCTCGCGAGCCTTGTCACGACCCACCAGCTCGAAGAGGAGACGGCCGGAGAGCTCATCGAGGCCCTCGTCGACGAGATCCCCCGTCGGGTGTTCAATCTGCCGTCCCCGGCCGATCGCAAGGAGTGATCATGAAGATCGAACGTGCTGAAGTCGTCGTCACGAGCCCGGACCGGAACTTCGTGACGTTGAAACTGACGACCGACGACGGACTGACCGGACTCGGCGACGCGACGCTGAACGGGCGTGAGCTGGCCGTCGTCGCCTACCTGTCCGAGCACATCGTGCCGCTGTTGCTGGGACGGGACGCCCATCGGATCGAGGACACCTGGCAGTTCCTCTACCGGTCCGCATACTGGCGCCGAGGGCCGGTGACGATGGCGGCCATCGCCGCGGTGGACATGGCGCTGTGGGACATCAAGGGCAAGGCCGCCGGGATGCCCGTGTACCAGCTGCTCGGGGGCGCATCGCGCACCGGCCTGCTCGCTTACGGGCATGCTTCGGGCAAGACCCTGCCGGAGCTGTTCGACAACATCCGCAGCTATCAGGAGCAGGGTTACCGTGCCATCCGCGTCCAGACCGGGGTTCCGGGATTGGCATCGATCTACGGGATCGCCTCGAACGCGACGTTCGAGGCCAACAAGGGCGTCCGCTACGACTATGAGCCCGCGCAGCGCGGGGCCTGGCCCAACGAAGAGGACTGGGACACGCGCGCGTACCTGCGGCACGTGCCGACCGTGTTCGAGGCGGTGCGCAGCGAGTTCGGCGCAGAGGTGCCGCTGCTGCACGACGGGCACCACCGAATGACGCCGATCCAGGCCGCGCAGCTGGGCAAATCGCTTGAACCATACGACCTGTTCTGGCTGGAGGACTGCACCCCCGCGGAGAACCAGGAGGCACTGCGTCTGGTGCGCCAGCACACGACCACACCCCTGGCGATCGGAGAGATCTTCAACACGGTGTGGGACTACCAGCAGATCATCCGCGAGCAGCTCATCGACTACGTGCGGTCGGCGGTCACGCACACCGGCGGGATCACGCACCTGAAGAAGGTGCTTGACTACGCGTCGCAGTACCAGATCAAGTCGGGCATGCACGGCCCGACCGACATCTCTCCGGTGGGCATGGCCGCAGCCCTGCACCTGGGGCTTTCGATCCACAACTTCGGCATCCAGGAGTACATGAAGCACGGCGAGAAGACGAACAGCGTGTTCGAGCAGTCGTACACGTGGGAGAACGGGATGCTGCACCCCGGTGACAAGCCGGGGCTGGGCGTCGACCTCGACGTCGACGAGGCCGGCAAGTACCCCTACGCGCAGGCCTACCTCCCCTACAACCGCCTCGCCGATGGCACCGTCCACGACTGGTGATGCCAGCCGAGGGCGCCGCCGCAGGAGGAGTGTCTCCTGACCCCGGCACGGGGGTGCAGGCGCACGGGCTCGCCGCATCGCTGGGCGTGACCGTGGCCACCGCTCTGCCCCCCGCCCTGGCCGGGGCGATGGCGGCCCAGATCATCGGCGAGCTGGGGATCGCGCATGCTGCGTTCGGGGTCGCCGTGGGTGCGTTCTTCCTGACCAACGCGGTCGTCAGCCCCTGGGCGGGCGCTCTTGCCGACAGGCTCGGAGAGCACCGGAGCGTGCAGGTCGCCGTCACGCTCTCGTCGGTGTCGATGCTGGGGGTGGCAGCGTGCGGCACGAGCTACCCGATGATCGTCGCTTTCCTGCTCCTGGGCGGTCTGGGTGCGGCCGTGGGCGGTCCGGCAGGAAGCATCCTGCTCGCCGGCGCCGCGGGTCTTCGGTGGCAGGCGCTGCTGTTCGGAGTGCGCCAGGCCTTCGTGCCGGCGGCCAGTCTTCTCGGAGGACTCGCCGTGCCGATCTTCGCCGGCGCGGTCTTCGGGTGGCGGATCGCCTTCCTGACCGGCGGCGCCCTCGTGATCCTCCTGGCCTTCATGGGCCGCGCCCGTCGGCCGCCGGGCAAGACCGTCGGGGAGCTCGCCGGCCTGTCCCCCTATCGGCTCCACGAGCTGTGGCTGCTCGCCGTGGTGTTCGCGCTGTCCGGCTCGGCCGCCAACGCCGTGACCACCTTCGTCGTCGACTACGCCGCGACGGCGGGGCAGAGCCTCGCGTTCGGCGGCATGGCACTGGCGATGGCCAGTAGCGCCGCCATCGTCGCCCGCGTCGCGATCGGCTACTGGGTGGGACGGCTTCGGCTGGACTCGCTGAAGGTCACCGCGGTGATGCTCGTCATCGGGATCGGCGGATTCGCCTGGATCGCCGCCGGGCCGGCGACGGCGATCCTGCCCGGCTCGGTTCTCGGCATGGCCGGTGCCTGGGGGTGGAGCGGCCTGCTGATCTACGCGGTCACCTTCGGCTTCGGCGAGAGCCCCGGCCGGGCGAACGGGATCGTCCAAGCCGGTGGCGCCTCCGGCGGCATCCTCGGCCCCGTTCTGACCGGCTGGACCGTTCAGACCTTCTCGTACACGGCGGCATGGACTCTGGCAACGGTGCTGGTATCGCTGAGCGCGGTCATCGTCGTGGTCTTGCTGGTGCGTCGACGACGGCGGGAGGCAGTGAGGATCGGATGATGCGCAGAGGCGAAGTACGAGGCCGGGTCAACCTCGCCGGACACACGGCAACCTCGCCGGACACACGGCAATCTCGCGGGACGCGGGGCAATCTCGCGGGACGCGGGGCAATCTCGCGGGACGTCAGGCGTGCGCGGCGATCACCTCGAGCACGGCCCCGCCGTACGCCTCGCGCTTTTTCGCACCGATGCCGGTGATGCCGTCGAGGTCGTCCAGCGCCCGTGGACGGTGCTCGGCCAGCGCACGAAGCGTCGCGTCGTTGAACACGACGTAGGCGGGCACGCCCTGCTCGCGCGCGACGCCGCCGCGCCAGGTGCGCAGCGCCTCGAACAGCTCGCGATCGCCGGGGCCGAGAGAGTCGGATGCCGCAGCCTTGCGCACGACGGTCGAGCGGCCACGACCGAGCACATCCCGGCGCAGCGGCACGTCGGTCTCGCCGCGCAGCACTGCCGCAGCGGCATCCCCCAGCGCGAGAGTCCCGTACTCCCCGCGGGCGACCAGGATGCCGCGTGCCAGCAGCTGCCGCACGACGCTTCGCCAGTCCTGGTCGGAGAGGTCGGCGCCGATCCCGTACGTCGCGAGGCGGTCGTGCCCGAAGCGCGTGATCCGCTCGGTCGACGCCCCGCGCAGGATGTCGACGAGGTGGCCGGCGCCGTATGCCTGACCGCGCTCGCGCTGCAGCCGCACGATCGTCGACAGCAGCTTCTGCGCCGGGACGAGCCCGTCCCAGGTCTGCGGCGCCTGCAGGCACGTGTCGCAGTTGCCGCACGGCTCGGACGCCTCGCCGAAGTATCCGAGCAGGTTCTGCCGACGGCATCCTACGGTCTCGCACAGCGCGAGCATCGCGTCGAGATGCTGCCCCAGACGCATCTTGAACGTGCGGTCGCCCTCCGACGCGTCGATCAGCCGCCGCTGCTGCACCACGTCGCCGAGGCCGTACGCCATCCACGCGACGCTCGGCTCGCCGTCCCGACCGGCGCGGCCGGTCTCCTGGTAGTAGCCCTCGACGGACTTCGGCAGGTCGATGTGCGCGACGAAGCGCACGTCGGGCTTGTCGATGCCCATCCCGAAGGCGATCGTGGCCACCATGACGACGCCGTCCTCGCGCAGGAACCGCGACTGGTGCCGCGCGCGCGTGCCGGCATCCAGCCCCGCGTGGTACTCCAGGGCATCGATGCCCTGGCCCCGCAGGTGCTCGGCGGTCTGCTCGACGCTCTTCCGGCTGAGGGCGTAGACGATGCCGGCCGACCCCTCGGGCATCGTGCGGATGAACTGCACGAGCTGCCGTCGCACGTCGACCTTCGGCTCGATGCGGTACTGGATGTTGGGCCGGTCGAAGCTGGCCACGAAGTGCTCGGCATCGCCCAGCCGCAGCCGCTCGGTGAGCTCACGGTGCGTCTCGCGGGTGGCCGTGGCGGTCAGCGCCATGCGCGGCACCCCGGGGAACCGCTCGCCGAGATCGCCGAGCGCCAGGTAGTCGGGCCGGAAGTCGTGGCCCCACTGCGACACGCAGTGCGCCTCGTCGATGGCGAGCACGCTCAGCGTGCCGCGCTGCAGCAGTGCCGTGGTCTGCGCGAGGTTGAGCCGCTCGGGCGCGACGTACAGCAGGTCGAGCTCGCCGTTCACATACGCGCGCTCGACCGCGGCGCGCTCGGGCGGGGTCTGCGTGGAGTTCAGGTATGCCGCGCGCACGCCGTTGGCGGTCAGCGCGCCGACCTGATCGTGCATGAGGGCGATGAGGGGGCTCACGACCAGGCCGGTTCCGGGCCGGACCAGCGCGGGCACCTGGTAGGTCACGGACTTGCCGCCGCCGGTGGGCATGAGCACGACGGCGTCACCGCCGCCGACGACGTGATCGACGATCGCCGCCTGATCGCCTCGGAACGCGTCGTAGCCGTACACCTCGCGCAGCACGGTGAGCGGACCGGCACCCACGAAGTCGCGAGCCAGGATCCCCTCGGTCGCCCCGCGAGCGAAGCGAGTCGAAACGACGTCCCCGGCCTCGGGCGGCGGCATCCATCCGTCCTCTGGCGGAGCCCACTCGTCGGGCGGCATGGCGTCGTCGTCCCACACGATGTCTGCGTACGGGTCGCCGGCCGGAGTGCTCACCCCCTCCACGTTAGCCGCGACCGCCGACACCGGCTGCCGGTCCTCCGCGTCGCGAGGTGTCTGCGACCCCGCCTAGACTCTGCCGCATGCTCATCTTCGACCACCTCGGCGTGACCGTCGACAACCTGCCGCGCGGCATCGCCCAGTTCGATCCGGTCATGCAGGCGCTCGGCTTCACCCGCCTGAACGCGCAGGCCTCGGTCAGCTGGCAGCGCGACGACGAGCCCGAGCTGATTCTCTTTCCCGCTCGCGATACCGGCACCGGCCCGCATCGCCACGGGCGTGCGGGATGGCAGCACCTCGCGTTCGCCGTCGACTCCCGCGCTGAGGTCGACCGTCTGCACGCGATCGCGACGGATGCCGGATGGTCGGTGGTGCGCGAGCCGAAGGAGTACCCACGCTTCAGCGACCGCTACTATGCGTCGTTCGTCGAAGACGACAGCGGCATCCGGATCGAGTTCATGCACAATCCGCCGCGCGCGACGCACTGACGATCACGCGAGGCGGTGCCGCAGGCGCCGCACCCGCCGGCACTCACGAAAGGCATCCGCATGACCCACGACCTTCCCCTGCAGGGCCAGACCGCTCTGATCACCGGCGTCTCGCGCCGGCGCGGCATCGGCTTCGCGATCGCGGGCGAGTTCGCCCGGCTCGGCGCGAGCGTGTTCATCCACCACTACGCCCCGCACGATGACGACCAGCCGTGGGGCGGCGACGACCTCGACGCGGTCCGTGACCAGCTGCGCGGGATGCTGGTGCCGCCGGCGTCGTTCGGCGACCAGAGCGCCGACCTGCGTGACGCGTCGGCCATTCCCCCGCTGATCGCCGCGGCCAGCAGCCTCACCGGACGCCTGGACGTGCTCGTGTGCAACCACGCGCGCAGCGGCGGCGACGGATCGCTGCTGGATCAGACCGCGGCATCCCTGGACGCGTTCTGGCAGACGAACACGCGCGCGACGCTGCTGCTCACCCGCGAGTTCGCGGCCCTGCGGGCCTCGGGGGCGCCCGGCTCGCGTCCCGGCCAGCGCACCGGTCGCGCGGAGCCGTTCGCCGCGCCGACCGGCCGTGTGTTCTGGATGACCTCGGGCCAACAGGACCGGCCGATGCCCGGCGAGGTCGCCTACGCCGCGAGCAAGGCGGCCCTGGCCGGGGTGACCAAGACCGTCGCAGCCGACCTGCTCGAGACCGGCATCGTCTTGAACACGATCGATCCCGGCCCGGTGAACACCGGCTACCTCGACCCCGAGACCACCGACCGTCCGCTCGACGAGATCGAGGCGTGGATGCGCACGACCCCGTTCGGCCGATACGGCGAACCCGCCGACCCGGCGCGTCTCATCGGCTGGCTCGCGACGCCCCCCGGATCCTGGGTGGTCGGCCAGGTGCTCACCACC
>CALKHM010000055.1 GCA_937988695.1 uncultured Microbacterium sp.
GCGGCATCCCCTCGCGCACGGCGTCTGCAACCTGCGGCATCCCCTCGCGCACGGCCTCCGCAACCCACGGCATCCCTCGCGCACGGCGCCCGCAACCCGCGGCACCCCCTCGCGCACGCATCCCGAGGACGGCGCCCGCGTCTCCCGCGGACCGCGCCCGCGTACTCGGACTCACGCGGACCCCAGGCCTGCGAACCGCACCCGCGCTACCGCGCCCGCGGGAACCGCGAATGTACACCAAACCGCCCAATGCACATCAAACTGCCGGCGGTTTGATGTGCATTCGCCAAATTCATGTGAATTTGGCGCAACGGCGGGCGTGCACGTCCTGCACGGTCTCGGGCCGGAACCCGTACCCCACCACGCGCGCTGCGACCGGCTTCACGACCGGCAGCACGAGCCGCATCGCGGCGCGCTGTCCGCGCGTGGGCGGATCGTCGACGATGCGTGTGACGGCACCGGCGGCGATGGCCCGATGCGCGCGCCGCTGAACGGCCTGCATCGCGGCGGTCGGCCATCCGCGGCGGCGCTGCACGGCCGCGCACGCCTCGTCGAGGGCGTCGTCGCCCGCGCCCTTGACCGACCCGCGCGGTCGCAGCACCGGGATCAGCTGCCGGGCGGCGGCCACCGCGTCTTGGACCGCATAGTTGATGCCGACGCCGAACACTGGTGACATCGCGTGGGCGGCGTCCCCGATGCACAGTGCCCCGGGCCGCCACCATCGCGGCAGCCGATCGATCTGCACGTCCAGATGCTTGACGTCGTCGAACGATGCGATGGCGCCCACGACATCCGACAGCCGCGGCACGATGCGGGCGACACGGGCACGGAACGCGTCGATGCCGGCGGCGCGCAGATCGTCGAGCGATCCCTTGGCCACCAGCAGGGCGCACTGCAGGTAGTCCGGGCGCGGGATCGTGATCGCCATACCGGCGGCGTTCGCCCACGCGAGGGTGTCCGGCAGCGGGAGGGGCGGCCGCGGCACCCGGAACCACAGCACGTCGGTGTCGACGGGGAGCTCACGCGGCGCGAGCCCGAGCGCGCGGCGCACGGTCGAGGTGCGGCCGTCGGCAGCCACGACGAGCCGCGCGGCGATCTCGAGCTGGCCGTCGGCCGTGGTCGCACGCACGCCGCACACCCGCCCTTCGCGCTCGAGGACGTCTGCCACCTCGGCGCCCAGCCGGAGGTGGAACGACGGATGCTCGGCGGCGGCGTCGGCCAGCAGGTCGAGCAGGTCCCACTGCGGCATCAAGGTCACGAGCCGGTTCGGCGGGGGCAGCGTGGTGAAGTCGATCAGGTGGATCCGGATGCCGTTGAGCACAACGTCCAGCCGCTGCAGCGGCTGATGCGGGATGGCCTCGAAGCGCGTGCGGAGCCCGAGCGCGTCGATGATGTTCAGCGTCGACGGATGCACGGTGTCGCCACGGAAGTCGCGGAAGAAGTCGTCGTGCTTCTCGAGGACGATGACGTCGACGCCCGCGCGGGCCAGCAGCAGACCGAGCATGATCCCCGCCGGTCCTCCGCCGGCGATGCACACGTCGGTGCGCTGCGTGGTCACGTTCGCAGGATACCCTCCGCAGCGGGCGGCGGAGGGCCGGACATCGAGCGCGCCCGCTCAGGCTCCCGTCGCGATGAACAGCCGTCCGGCGCCGGTCACGCGCAGCTCGGCGGGCGCGTCCACGAAGACGATCGCGCCGCGGTCGGCGGCGGCATCGGCCCCCTCCGACGTCAGGGAGAACGTGCCCTCGACGGTCAGCGCGATGGCGGGCGAGCCCGTGCGCACGGTGGCGTCGCCGGTGACCAGCAGCAGCTCGAAACCGACGCCCGCACCCGACGGCACCGACGCCGGGCGGTACGCCACGACGTTCTCGCCCCGCTCCCGCGGAGCCAGGCGCGAAACCGGTCCGGGCGTGAAGTCGAGCACCCTCTGCAGCTCCGCGCGATCGACGTGCTTGGGCGTCAGGCCTCCGCGCAGCACGTTGTCGCTCGGCCCCATCAGCTCGACGCCGGTACCGCGCAGGTAGGCGTGGATGTTGCCGGCCGGCAGCCACAGCGCCTCGCCGGCGGCGAGCGTGACGTGGTGGAGCATCTGCGCGACGAGGATGCCGGGGTCGCCGGGGAACTGCCGCGAGAGCCGGTCGACGAGCTCGAACCGGCGGGGATGCGACTGCGCGGTGGCCGTCGCGGCGGCCACCGCGGCGTCCACGTCGGCGGTGCCGGACAGCAGCCACGCGAAGCCCTCGCGGACGCCGGCGGATGCCGCATCCCGCCACGGCACGAGCGATACCGGAGAGTCGGATGCCTCGACCAGCGCATCGATGAGCGCGAGCGTCTGCGCGACGGGACGGAAGCCGCACAGCGCCTCGAAGCCGTCGGCGACGGCCACGATCAGCTCGGGCTTGGCATTCGGGTCCTTGTAGTTGCGCTCACGGGCGGCCAGCGGCAGCCCCGCCGCCTGCTCGCGTTCGAAGCCCTCGGCCGCCTGCGCCGGCGTCGGATGCGCCTGCAACGACAGCGGCGACGCCGCCGACAGCAGCTTCAACAGGTACGGCAGCGGGGCGCCGGAATCCCGCTCCCACTCGGCCAGGTCGTGCCACTGCGTCGGCCCGGCGCTGCGGCTCGGCGAGAGCGGGTGCGCACCGAGCCACAGCTCGGCCTCGGGGCCGCCGGTGGGCTCCCACCCGAGCGTGCGGGCGACGCCGTCGATCTGTCCCCACGCGTAGTCGCGCGGCGTGTTGGTCAGCGGGATGAGAGCGGTCATCGCGTCCTTTCCGGTCGCCTCCAGCGTAGGCCGCACCACCGGCCCGGCCGCATCCGCCGGAGAGGACCGGATGCGTCAGACCCGGCCCTCCCGCGATGCCCTCTTGGCGACCACGACGCGCACGCCGTGCTTGCGCAGCCGCTCCACGTGCGCGCGATCGGTGTCGGCATCCACCACGACCGCGTCGAACTCGCTCAGCGGCAGCATCGCATGCAGCGCACGCCGCTCGAACTTGGTGTGATCGGCCAGCAGGATCCGCGTGCTCGCCGATTCGAACATGGCGCGCTTGACGTCGACGGTCTCCAGCGTCTGGTGGAACGCGATGTCGTCGGTGATCGCCGACGTCGACATCACCAGCACGTCGGCACGCAGCGACGCGAACGCCTCGACCGCCATCCGGCCCATGAACGCCGAGCACCAGTTGTAGAACTGCCCGCCCACCGACAGCAGCGTGATGCCGCGTGCGCCCTTGAGCTGCTCCATGATCGTCAGGGTGTTCGTGATGACGGTCAGCGGCGTCTTCGCGTGCAGCTGCGGCACGAGATGCAGCGTCGTCGTCGAGTCGTCGAGGATGATGGCCTGCCCGGGCTCGATGAAATCGAGCGCGGCGCGGGCCAGGGCCTCCTTCTCGGCCAGCTGCCGCGACGACCGGTAGACATCGCTGGACTCCACGAGAGCGGTCGACATGGCCGTCGCCACACCGCGATCCTTGCGCAGCAGTCCGCGTCCCTCGAGCTCGTCGAGGTCGCGGTGCACGGTCATCACGCTGATCCCGAACCGGTCGGCGAGCTGCTCGATGCGCACCGCGCCCTCGGCCATCACGGCCTCGGTGATGGCGCGCTGGCGCGCCTGCTGCCGGTTCTGCCGCGACAGCGGCCGGTCCTGCGTGGCCGGTGCGCTCACGTCACTCCTTCCCGAGGGTCCGATGTCGCGGGGCCACGCCCCGCTTGGGGTTTACAGTAGCGCCGCCGCTTCTTCGACCACGCGCTCCAGCTGCGCGGGATCATGCGCGAAGCGGCCGAGGAACAGCCCGTCGACATCGCCGCCGAGCTGACGCAGCTGACCGGGCTGTGCGCTGCCGCCGTAGATGACGGATGCCGCAGCGACGCGGTCGTCGGCGGCCACGGCCTCGCGCAGCGCGCGGCCGACCGTGCGCACCTCGTCGGGGGGCGCCGGCTCCTGGGCGCCGATCGCCCACACCGGCTCGTATGCCACCACCAGCTCGTCCACCACGGTTCCCGCGGCCAGTCCCTCCAGCGCCGACGACAGCTGCGCCACGCACACCGCCGCCGCATCGCCGTCCCGAGCGGGCTCGCCCACGCACAGCACCGGCGTGAGGCCGTTGCGCACGGCGGCGGCGAACTTGCGCCGGATCACGTCGTCGTCCTCACCGAACACCGAGCGGCGCTCGGCGTGGCCGATCTCGACATAGCCGGCGCCGGCCTGCCGCAGATCGGCACCGCTGACGGCGCCGGTGTACGCGCCGCGATCCTCCCAGAACAGATCCTGCGCGCCGACGGCGACGCCGCTGCCCTCCAACGCCGCACGCGTGGCCTCCAGCGCGGGAAGCGACGGCGCGACGAACAGGGCCACCTCTCCGGAACGCACGGCGGGCTGGCGCCGCGCGATCTCGGCGACCGCCTGCGCCCAGCGGGCGGTCTGTGCGATGTCGAGGTACAGCTTCAGGCTCACGCCCAGGGTGATCGCGGCGCGCCGGCCCATCAGACGGCGTCCTGGCCGGACGCCTCGTCGTGCCCGTGCTCGTGCTCGTAGTCCTTGATGACGGCGACCTTGGCGGCCGACGCCGACGACTCGTCGAACTCGTAGCCGAGCCACTCCCTGGCCAGCCGCCGCGCCAGCTCGAGACCGACCACACGCTGACCGAAGGTGAGCACCTGCGCGTTGTTGCTGAGCACGCCGCGCTCGACGCTGTAGCTGTCGTGCGCGGTGACCGCCCGGATCCCCGGCACCTTGTTGGCCGAGATCGCGACGCCCAGACCCGTGCCGCACACGAGCAGCGCGCGGTCGGCTTCGCCTGCTGCGACCTTCTCGGCGGCGGCGATGGCGACGGTCGGGTACGGGGTGTGCGCCTGCGCGTCCACGCCGACGTCGATCACCTCGGTGACGCGCGGGTCCTTCTCGAGATCGGCCTTCAACGCCTCCTTGTACGTGAACCCGGCATCGTCGGATCCGACGATCACACGCCATGTACGTGCCATCTCAGTTCTCCTTCCCTTCGTGGGCGTCGTGCTCGGTGAGCACGACGCCGATGGCCGTCATCGCCCGCGCAAGCGAGACCGCCCCCGGGTCGGGGGTGCCCAGGCTCTTAGCCATGTGCGGACGAGCACGGCCCTTGCGCGGCAACAGGTCGGCGGTGGCCTCGGCGGCCGCCGTGGCGGCTGCCGCGGCATCCGTCCACGCCGATGCCAGATCGGCGCCGGAGCCCACCTGCTCGGCCAGGCGTGCGGCGAACGGCACCAGCGCGTCGACCAGCGTCTTCTCGCCCACCTCCGCCTTGCCGAACGCCTGCACGGCGTCGCGGGCGGCGGCCACGGCGGCGGCGACCGTCGCGGCGTCGGGGGCGCCGTTATCGCCGAGCAGCTCGCCGGCCGCGCGCAGACCCCGCCCCCACAGCGCGCCGCTGGTACCGCCGGCCTTGTCGGCCCAGGCATCCCCCGCCCGGGTCAGCACCGTTCCGGCACCGGCGCTTGCCGCCGCAGCCTGGGCGGCCGCCGCATCGGCTGCGCGCGCGCCGCGCTGCATGCCGATGCCGTGGTCGCCGTCGCCGGCGATGGCATCGAGCCGGCCGAGCTCGTCGACGTCGCGGTCGATCACCGCGCGCACGGCGGCCAGGGCGGATGCCACGACCCGGCCGGCCGTCGCGGATTCCGGCCCGGCGGCGGTGATCGCCTCGTCGGCGACGTCGTCGTCGGTCACCGCGTCGGCGGCGGCCAGGGACACGGCGCCCTTGCGGTACGCGGGGGTGTAGGCCGGCGAACGCCAGGCCTGCTCGAGCTCGTCGTCGAGCCACATCACGGTCAGGGAGACGCCGGCCATCTCGAAGCTGGTGGCGTACTCGCCGACCTCGGGCTCGACGATCTGAAGGCCCGCGGCCTCCAGGGCCGCGGCGATGCCACCGTAGAGCACGAACAGCTCTTCCGACTTGACCGAGCCGAGGCCGTTGACGATCACGGCGACCCGGGTGGCGGCGGCGTCCGGGCTCTCCTCGAGCAGCTTCGCGACGAGCATGCGGGCGAGCTCGTCGGCTGGCGGAAGCGGCACGGTGTCGATGCCGGGTTCGCCGTGGATGCCCATGCCGACGGCCATCTGACCGGCGGGGACGGTGAACAGCGGCTCGGCGGCGCCGGGCAGCGTGCAGCCCGAGAACGCGACGCCGATCGATCGGGTCCGATCGTTCGCGCGGGCGGCCAGCGCGGCCACCTCGTCGAGGCCGCGGCCCTGCTCGGCCGCCCAGCCCGCGACGCGGAACACGGCGAGGTCTCCGGCGATGCCGCGACGCTTGTCGCGCTCGGAGGGTGAGGCGCTGTAGACGTCGTCGGTGACGCGCACCGTCTGGCACGGGATGCCTTCTGCGCGCAGCTGCTCCTGGGCCTGATCGAAGTTCAGTGCGTCGCCGGCGTAGTTGCCGTAGGTCAGCAGCACGCCGGCCTCGGTGGCCACGGAGGTGGCCACCGCGTGCACCTGCTGGGCGCTGGGCGAGGCGAAGACGTTGCCCATCGCCGCGGCGTGGGCGATGCCGGCGCCGACCAGGCCCGCGAAGGCGGGATAGTGGCCGGAGCCGCCGCCGATGACGACGGCGACCTGTCCGGCGGGGGTCGCTGCGGCCCGTGCCACGCCGCCGCGCACGCGTCGTACCAGGGCGCGGTTGGCCGCGACGAAGCCGGCGGCCGACTCCTCGGCGAAGCCGGCGGGGTCGTTCAGTATGTAGCTCATGGTCCCTCGGATCGTTCGGCCCGGGGACGGATGCCGCGGCATCCGTCCCCGGGTCCGGCCGCACGGGAGCGCACGGCCGTCTGTCGACCGGTCAGCCGCTGAAGGTGAACGGCGCGGTCATCTTGTCGACGTTGTCCTTCGTGATGAGGATGCAGTCGAACGACTGCTTCTCCTGCGCCGGCTTCTTGCCGGTGCGGATGTACTCGTCGAGCTCCTGCACGGCCTTCTTGGCGAACACCGCCACCGGCTGCAGCACGGTGTAGGCCAGGTCGCCGGCCTTGATCGCGTCCACCGCGTCGGGCGAGCCGTCGAAGCCGCCCACGACGATGCCGTTGGAGATGCCGTCGGCCGACAGCTTCTTCCCGGCCTGCTTGATGGCGGCGATCGCGCCCAGCGCCATCTCGTCGTTGCCGGCGATCACGGCGTTGATGTCGGGGTGCGCCTGCAGGATCGACTGCATCTTCTGCTGGCCGAGCGCGCGGTCCCAGTTGGCGGTCTGCTGCGCGACCTTCTTCCAGTCCGGGTACTGCGAGATCACGGTCTTGTAGCCATTGGAACGGGTCGCGGCGTTGTTGTCGGAGGGCAGGCCGAACAGCTCGGCGTAGTTGCCCTTCGTGCCGGCGGCCTTGATCCACTGCTGCGCGCCCAGGGCCGCGCCCTGCGCGTTGTTCGACACGAGCTGGCCCAGCGCCACGCCCTGCTGATCGATCTCGGCGTTGACCAGGAACACCGGGATGTTCTTGGCCATCGCGCGCTTGATGTTGCCGATCGAGCCCTCGGCGTTGGCCGGGTCGAGGATGATGCCTGCCGCGTGCTTGGCGATCGCCGTGTCGATGATGGTCGACTCGGTGTTCACGTCGGCCTTGGAGGCGGCCACCGAAGCCGTGTAGCCCAGGCTCTCGGCCTCCTTCTGCGCGACATCGCCCTCGGTCAGCCAGTACGGGTTGGACGGGTCGTTGACGATGATCTGGATGAACCCTCCGGCCTTGCCGGACTTCGCCGACTGGCTCGGCGAAGTGCCCGACGTGCCCGAGCACGCGCTCAGGCCGAGCGCTGCGACGGCGCCCAGCGCCAACGCTGCGACGACTGCTTTCTTGCGGGACATGTTCTCCTCTTTCTTCTGGTGGTGATGGGATCGGGTGCCGGTCAGCCGGCGCTGCCGGCCGTCGCCGGCTCGGCCTCGGCGTCGCCGGTGCCGCCGCCGGCCGGCGGCGGGGCGATCGGCGTCGAGGTGGGCTTGGGCCGACGCGAGCGCAGCTGGATGCTGTTCAGCAGTACGGCCAGGACAATGACCGCACCGGTGAACACGGTCTGCACGTAGACGGACACGCCGACGATGGTCAGGCCCGCCGCGAGGAAGCCGATGACGAACGCACCCAGCAGCGTGCCGCGCACGTTGCCGGTGCCGCCGAACAGCGACGCGCCGCCGATGACGACCGCCGCGATCGCGGTCAGCTCGTACGAGGTGCCCTGGGTGGGCCCGGCACTGGTCAGCTCGCTGGTCAGGATCACGCCCGCGATGGCCGCGCACACGCCGGCGATGACGTAGGCGCGCACGCTGACCTTGCGCACCGGGACGCCGGACAGCTCGGCGGCACGGCGGTTGCCGCCCTGCGCGTACAGCCAGCGGCCGTACACGGTGCGGCTGAGCAGGAGGCTCGCGACGATGCTGACCACGACCATGATCCACACGCCGATCGGGATGCCCAGCAGCGAGTTGAAGCCGAGCCATTCGAACCCGGTGTTGCCGAGCTCCGGCTTGCCGCTGAGGTTGTTCACGGTCAGGCCGTTGGTGGTCAGCTGCGCGAGTCCGCGGATCACGTACATCGTGCCCAGCGTCGCCACGAACGGCGCCACGTTCAGGCGTGCCACGAGCACGCCGTTGAGCAGCCCGACGAGGGCTCCGGCGGCCACCGCCAGGATGACGACCACCCAGACCGGCGGGTACAGGATGACGCCGCCGACGGGGAACCCCTGCAGGGCAAGGCCCGCCACCATGCCGGACAGTCCGAGCGTGGAGCCCACCGACAGGTCGATGCCGCCGTCCATGATGACCACGAGCATGCCGATCGACAGGATCGCGTACACCGACACCTGCTGGCACATCACGATGATGTTCGACAGGGTCGGGAACGACTGCGGGGCCAGGATCGTGAAGACGATGAAGATCGCCAGCAGCGCGAAGAACGCACGGCCTTCGAGCAGGACAGCGCCCCAGGTGAGGCCTTGGAACGGGCGCCGGCGCCCGAGTGCTTCAGTCATGTGAGTGTCGTTTCCTTCGTTCGCCGTCACGCGGCGACGACCGCTTCGCCCGAGGCGGCCATGATCTGTTCTTTGGGGGTGTCGGGGCCGAACTCGGCGACGATGCGCCCGCGCGCCATGACGACGATGCGGTGCGCGATGCTCAGGCATTCGCCGACCTCGCTGGTGGAGTACACGACGGCGAGCCCCTCACGGGCACGCGCCGCGACGAGCTTGAAGACCTCGGCCTTCGCGCCCACGTCGATGCCCCGCGTCGGCTCGTCCAGCAGCAGCACCTTAGGTCCGGTGGAGACGATCTTGCCGATGACCACCTTCTGCTGGTTGCCGCCGGAGAGCGACCCGATCGGGGCGCCGCCGCCGTCGGTCTTCACATGCACGTCGCGGATGGCGTCGTCGATGTGCGCGCGCTCCTTGCCGCGCGAGACGAACAGTCCCTTCACGAACGTGCTGACGTTGGCCAGCGAGATGTTGCGGCCCACGCTCATGGTCTGCACGAGGCCATCGCGCTGCCGGTCCTCGGGCACGAGCCCCAGCCCCGACGCGAGCCGGTCACGCAGGCTCAGGTGGGTGATCTCACCGCCGCGCACGTGCACCGTGCCCCCGACGCTCGGCCGCCGCCCGGCGACCGCCTCGAGCATCTCGGTGCGTCCGGCGCCCATCAGGCCGTAGATGCAGACGATCTCACCCTCGCGCACCTGCAGCGACAGACGATCCACCAGCATCCGTGCCGGCTCCTTCGGATCGGCGACGCTGAGGCCCTGCACGTCCAGCGCCACCGGCCCGAACTCGTAGCCGTCCGGCGGTGAGCCCAGGTCGTAGTTCTCACCGACCATGTGCCGGATGATCCACTCCAGATCGATGTCGGCGGCCGCCGCCTTCGCGGTCATCGCGCCGTCGCGCAGCACCACCGCGTGATCGGTGACCTGCAGCGCCTCCTCGAGGTGGTGCGAGATGTAGACGATCGCGACGCCCTTCGCGGTGAGATCGTCGATGACGCGGAACAGGATGCCGACCTCGTTGGCCGACAGCGCCGAGGTCGGCTCGTCCATGATGAGGATGCGCGAGTCGGCCAGCAGGGCGCGGGCGATCTCGACCAGCTGCTGTTCGCCCAGGCGCAGCTCCGACACCTTCGTGCGGGGGGCGATCTGCACACCGAGCTCGGCGAGCACCTCGCGACTGCGCCGCTCCTGCTCCTTGTCGTCGACACGGCCGGCGCGGCTGAGCTCGCGGCCCATGAACAGGTTGTCGCGCACCGAGATGTTCGGCGACAGGCTCAGCTCCTGGTGGATGATCGAGATGCCGTGGTCGCGGGCGTCGTTCGTGTCCGCGAACTCGACCTCCTCGCCGTCCAGGATGATCGAGCCGCTCGTGGGCTTCTCGACCCCGGAGAGGATCTTCATCAGCGTGGACTTGCCGGCGCCGTTCTCGCCGAACAGCGTCGTGACCGTTCCCGGATAGACGTCGAAGTTCACGCCCTTCAAGGCACGCACTCCGCCGTAGTTCTTCACGATGTCGCGCGCCGAGAGCACCGGCCGCTCGCCTGCCGGCTCGCGCGTCTGCCCGTTCATGCGATCACTTCCCCACCGCGATCTGCGAGGGCGTCACGTTCCACTGCTGCGGGTTGATCAGCGTGAACGCACCGTGCACGGTCACGGTCTTGCCCTCCAAGCCGGTGGCGTCGATCTTGGTCAGCGCCTTCTTCAGCTCGTCGTTGATCGCCGCCCCGGCATCCTGGAACTCGATCTGGTTGTTGAAATCGTTCAGCGTGACCTTCCCAGTCACGTCGCGCAGGTCGGTGCCGTTGATGGCAGGCCCCAGCTGCAGGCCGATCTTGACGTCGCCGAGCCCTTCCACCGTGATGGGCGTGTAGCCGTCCGCGGGGACCTTGCCCACCACGCCGGTGAACGTGATCGGGATGATGTACGTCGCCCCGTCGGCCGACTTGCCGTACTTGCTCGCCGCCGCCGTGGCGTCGGCCTTCACGGCGGGGGCAAGCGTCACGGCATCCACCGCGTTCTCGGCGATGTACTTCTGGATCTTCGGGAACTGGGTCTGTCCGTAGCTGGCCGCGTTGAACTGGCCGGGACCGGCGGCGGCCTGCGAGTCCTTCGGCACGATCCGGGTGCTCAGCGCCATGGCGATCACCAGCACCACCACCAGTCCCGCCCAGATGAGCCGCTTGACCAAAGGGCTCATGCCCTTGCGTTTGACCGCGACGCTCGTCGTGACGGTGCTCATGCGATCAGCACCCGCGACTCGGTGTCGTTCGGGCGGATCTGCAGCTTGCGGCCCGTTCCCGCGCGGAACATGTCCAGCGCCTGCGCGTAGTCGTCGAGGGTGAACGAGTGGCTGATCATCGCCTTCGCGTTGATCGCGCCGGCCTCGAACAGCTCGACGGCGCGGCCGAACGAGTTGAGCACGGCCATCGTGCCGACGATCGAGATCTCGTCGCGGTACACCCGGAACGGCGAGTACTGCGCGGTGCGGTCGGCGGGCGCGACCCCGAAGTCCTGGAAGAAGCCGGCCGGCTTGACCCGGGTCAGGGCGTCTTCGATGGCCCGGATGTTTCCCGTGCAGTCGATCACGACATCCCACTTCGTGCGATCAGCCTGATCGGCGCTGGTGTAGCGGTTCGGGATGCCGCACTCGGCGGCGGTGTTCAGCCGGTCCTCGTTCAGGTCGACGATCGTGACGCTGGCGGCGCCGGCGCGCGAGGCCAGCTGAGCCATGAGCAGCCCCATCGTGCCCGAGCCGTAGACGAGCACGTGGTCGCCCAGGCGCCGCGGCAGAACATCCCAGCCGCGGATCGCGCAGGCCAACGGCTCGATGAGCGCCGCCTCGTAGAGATCGGTGTCGGCCTTGAGCTTGTACACGTTGCGCGAGGGCGCGGTGAAGAACTGCTGCGAGGCGCCGTCGGAGGCGACCACACCCAGCCCGTTCCACTGCGGACAGAGGTTCTGGTGCCCGTTCAGGCAGAACTCGCACTCACCGCACGTGGTGCTGGGGTTGACCGCGACGTGGTCGCCGACGTGGAAGTCGAAGACGCCGTCGTTCACGCCCTCGCCGAGCGCGACGATCGTGCCGGTCGCCTCGTGACCGGGGACCAGGGGGAAGACGGTCCCCTCGAACTCTCCGTCGAACACGTGCGTGTCGGTGCCGCAGATGCCCACCGCGGCCGTCTCGATCAGGATCTCTTTGTACCCGGGCTCGGGTGTGGGCCGCTCCTGCAGGGCGAGCTCGCCCTGAGCGGTGAAAACTACTGCGCGCATCTGTGCTCCCGTTCGCGGCGCTCCATCGCATCCGGGGCCAGGGCTCCGGGGCCGTCGTCCGCGGCGATGCCGGACGTCTGGCCGTGCGGTGGTCGTTCACCTCATGTTATTTTCTCTGTGATCTTGTAACACGATCACGTTAGATACACCATAGGAATCGTGACAGCGGATGTCAACCGAGATCCGCGCGACGCGCGTCGGCGACCGTGCCGGCGCCAGGAGAGGAGCCGACGATGCCTTCCGCCATCCCCCAGACCATGCGTGCGGCGGTGCTGGCACGCGCCGGCGAGATCCGGCTCGAAGACCGTGCGGTGCCGGTGCCCGCCGCCGACGAGGTGCTGGTGCGGGTCACCGCTGTCGGCGTGTGCGGATCGGACGTGCACTTCTACCGCGAGGGCGCGCTCGGCGACTGGGTCGTAGACGAGCCGCTCGTGCTCGGCCACGAGTCGGGCGGCGTGATCGTGGCGGTCGGTGCCGGCATCGCGTCCGAGCGCGTCGGCGAGCGCGTGTCGATCGAGCCGCAGCATCCCTCCCCCTCGTCGTCCGAGACGCTGCGCGGCGACTACAACCTCGACCCGCAGATGCGCTTCTACGCCGTACCGGGCACCGACGGGGCCTTCCAGGAGTACGTGACGATCCAGAGCCACTTCGCCCACCGCGTGCCCGACACCGTCAGTGACGGCGCGGCGGCGCTCCTGGAGCCGCTGTCGGTGGCCATCGCCGCCGGCCGCAAGGCGGGCCTGGGCCTGGGCAGCCGGGTGCTGGTCACCGGTGCGGGGCCGGTCGGCCTCGCCGTCGCCCAGGTCGCCCGCGCGGCCGGTGCGGTCGAGGTGCTGGTCACCGACATCAGCGCCGAGCGGCGCGAGGCCTCGCTGCGGTTCGGGGCCACCCACGCCCTCGACCCGGTCGCCGACGCCGACGCCGTGGCCGGGTCTCGCGTGGACGCGTTCATCGACGCGTCGGGCGCGGCGGCCGCCGTGCGTGCGGGGCTGGAGGCGCTGCGCCCGGCCGGCCGCGCGGTGCTGGTGGGCATGGGGCTTGCCGAGCTGCCGCTGCCGGTCACCCGCATCCAGAACAACGAGCTCGTGGTCACCGGCGTGTTCCGGTACGCGAACACCTGGCCGACGGCTGTCGCGATGGCCGCGACCGGCCAGGTCGACCTCGACGCGATGATCACCGGCCGTTTCGGCCTCGCCCAGACGCAGGATGCCCTGGAGTCGACCACGACGCCCGGCACGATCAAGTCGGTCGTCGAACCACAGCGCTGAGGCAGCCGCGGCGCGGGCGGGCCGGCCGGCCGAGCGCCGGCGCGCGCTCTGCCGGCGCACACCGCAGGACACACGGGCACGACACGCCGCGGCATCCCTGCCCCGTGTGGCGAGCCGCACACAGCGTCCGACGCCCTGCGCGCCCGAGGCCGCCGGCAGGTACCTCGCACACCGCGGGGTCGCGCTCACGCGGCGGCGATCTCCACCAGCACGCGCGACGCCCCACGCAGGTCGCGGGCACCACCGCGCCAGAGCGCGGTCAGCGGACGCGTGATCGGCTGCCCGGCGATCTCGACCCGCCGCACGCGGCCGAGCTTCACGTCGTCGGCGACGGCGAGCTCGCTGAGCACGGCGGGCGCGATGCCGCCGGTCACGGCCGAGAGCACCGCAACGGTCGTGCCGAGCTCGAGGGCGGGCTCGGCCGGTGCGCGGTCGAGTCGGCC
>CALKHM010000056.1 GCA_937988695.1 uncultured Microbacterium sp.
CAGGTGGCAACGGCGTTATGCATCCACGGCATAACCGTCACGTCAGCGTTCCCGCTCGGTCAGCACCTCACGCACGCGTCCGAGGAATGGGCGCAAGGGAGGAACCCACGCCAGCCACGTGCGGATCACCAGCGGCTCACGGTTGGTGTCCAGAGCGTCGACGGGGACCCAGACCCAGCCGGCCATCTGCCGACGCGCCGACGCCTCGGTGATGAACACCGCATCGACGCCGGAGGTCAGCGCGATCAAGCCGCTGTGCTCTCCGAAACGACGGAACACCCACGTCGTATCGGCCCCGCTCGCCGCCACCGCCGCGCGCATCCGGGTCTCCTCCGCGTTGACCTCGCCGAAGGCGTGCGCCATGACGGTCAGCTTGTCGAAGTCGTCCAGCACCAGCGCCTCACGCTCTGCGAGCACGGAGCCCGCAGGCACCGCCAGCCCGAGGCGCTGCTCGAGCACCAGGGCCGTCTCCAGCTCGGGCGCCTCGAAGTGCAGCAGTCCGAAGTCGAGCAGCCCGTTCTGCAGCATCGGCCGCTGATCCTCCGTCGTCGCCTCGTGCAGCGAGAGGGATGCCGCGGGCAGCTGCTCGTGCAGCGCGTCGATGAGGCCGAGGAACCAGTCATGCGGCATCCCCTGCGGCAGCCCGATGCGCACGGGCTCCCGGCCCTCGTCGGCCAGGCGCAGTACCTCGGGCATGCGCTCGAGCTGTGCGAAGACCACCTGCAGATGGCGAAGCAGTCCGTTGCCGGCCGCCGTGGGCGCCACGCCGTGCGATGTCCGCTCGAACAACGCATGCCCGACCTCGCGTTCGAGCTCCTTGATCTGACGGCTCAACGACGGTTGCGTCATGTGCAGGACGGCCGCTGCCTTGTTGATCGACCCGAGGTTCGCCGCCGTGGCGAAATAGCTGAGATGTCGGAGTTCCACCTTTCTAGGTTATACATCTCAGGCATGACAGTGGGGCCTTTCAGGCATTTGACGCATGCCCTACCGCCGTGAAGACTGACCGTGCACGCAAT
The DNA here is from genome assembly GCA_937988695.1 of uncultured Microbacterium sp. Lineage (GTDB taxonomy): Bacteria > Actinomycetota > Actinomycetes > Actinomycetales > Microbacteriaceae > Microbacterium. Next base: position 1,020 of record CALKHM010000056.1, read on the forward strand.
GGTGCACCCAGTCACGAGGGAGTCGACGGTTCATGAGCGAAGGTGCTGAGGTGGCCACCGTGGATGCCGACGTCGTCGTCGTCGGCGGAGGCTCGGCCGGCATCGCGGCGGCCGTCGGAGCCGCGAAAGCCGGTGCAGACGTCGTGCTCGTCGAGCAGTACGGCTTCCTCGGCGGCGCCGCCGCCAACAGCTCGGTCCTGACCTATTGCGGCTTCTTCGACCAGACCCGCAGGCAGGTGGTGCGCGGCGTCGGGCAGCTGCTGATCGACAAGCTCGCCGAGCACGATGTCTATCGCACGCACACGTTCGCCGAGACCGGCAACACCGTCGTCCTGCTGGATCGGGAGATCACCAAGCGCGCGTGCGACGATCTCATCGCAGACGCGGGAGTGCGGCTGTACCTGCACACGACGGTGATCGGCGCGCGCACCGACGGCGACCGGGTCGTCGCGGCCGAGGCCGCTCATCGCGGCGGTCGCCTGCTCATCCGCGCCCGCGCCTTCGTGGACTGCAGCGGAGACGGCGCACTGCTTGTCGCGGCCGGTGCAGAGGTCACCGTCTCGGAGCCTGCGCAGCGGCAGGCGAGCACGCTGGTCATGTGCGTGGGCGGCGTGGAGTCGACCGCGGACGTCAGCGCAGCCGGCATGACCGCCGCCGTCGAGCACTATCGCACGCGTACGGGCACCCGGCTGGTGCGCACGAGCGGCATCGCTGCTCGGCTGCCGGTCACCGATGAGGTGATGCTGCTGCTGGCCGACGAGCACAGCGACGCCTTGGATGCCGCCGACCTGACGCGCTCGGAGGTCGACGCACGCCGCCTGTGCTGGCACTATCTCGAAGCCTTCCGCGGACACCTCAGCGGCTGGTCGAGCGCGTATCTCGCCTCCACAGGCCCTCAGATCGGCATCCGCGAGACACGGCGGATGCGAGGTCGCGAAACGGTCACGGCCGCCGACGTCTCCGCGGGCCGCAAGCGACCCGATGACGCCATCGCCCGCTGCGGCTGGCCGATGGAGAACCACGTCGTCCCCGGAGTCACGGAGTACGGCGGCATCAAGGACAAGGGCTGGTACGACATCCCCTACGGCGCGATCTGCTCGGCGAATCGCGAGAACCTGTGGGCAGGTGGACGGCTCACCAGCTCGGACAGCCGTGCCTACGCATCGCTGCGAGTCATGGGCACTTCGTTCGCCACCGGTCACGCCTGCGGAGTCGCGGCCGCCATGTACGGTGTCTGCGGCGCTCATGACAGCCGCCGCACACGTCGGGAATTGCACGACCAAGGAGCTCTCATCTGATGGAAACGACAGGGAATGCCCGCGCGGCCACCGACCAGACGCCGTACGACTTCGTGGTCGACGACGTCTCGAAGGTGTTCGTGGGCGCGACGCGCGTGCAGGCGCTCAGCGACATCGACCTCACCCTCACCCGGGGCTCGTTCACCTGCATCGTGGGACCGTCCGGCTGCGGCAAGTCCACGCTGCTGCGCATCATCGGCGAGTTGGAGACGGCGACCAAGGGGCGGGTGGAGATCAACGTCCCCGAGGGGAAGGTGCCGCGTTCGGCGTTCGTCTTCCAGGAGCATGGCGTGTTCCCGTGGTTCACCGTGCTGCAGAACGTCGCATTCGGACAACAGATGGCATCGGTCGGCAGGAGGCAGCGCGAAGACAATGCGCGCCGCTGGATCGCCGAGGTGGGCCTGTCCGGCTTCGAGCAGGCCTACCCGCATCAGCTCTCCGGTGGGATGCGCCAGCGCATCGCGATCGCCCGCGCATTCGCGACGGGCTCTCCGGTGCTTCTCATGGACGAGCCGCTGGGCGCATTGGACGCGCAGACCCGCATGCTCATGCAGGAGCAGCTGCTGCGCCTGTGGGAGATCGAGCAGAAGACCGTGGTCCTGGTCACGCACTCGATCGAGGAGGCGATTCTGCTCGGCGATCAGATCGTGGTGATGTCGGCTCGGCCAGGCCGCGTCAAGGAGATCATCGACGTGCCGTTCGGCCGGCCGCGAGACTTCGCCATCGAGGCGAGCCCCGAGTTCGGCACGCTCAAGCAGGACATCTGGGATTCCCTGCGCGACGAAGTACAAGCATCCATGAAGTTCTCATGACCCGCACACCGACCACAGTCACAGCGACAGCACGAACGGCATCGACCATGGACACCGACATTCCCGACCGCGAGCTCGAGGTGGCGATCGGCCGCGAGAACAAGCGCCTCACTCGCGTGCGCCGGCGCGATCTCACGCTGGCCATCGCCTTCCCGGTCGTCCTTCTGCTGGCGTGGGAGATCGCCGCGCGCACCGGCGCGCTCGATGCCCGACTGTTCACTCCACCCAGCGCGATCGCCGCGCAGGGCTGGAAGATGATCGTCTCCGGCGAGCTCTGGGTGCACACCGTGGCGACGGTCCTGCGCCTGATCGTCGGCTTCGTGATCGGCTCGGTGGCCGGCATCCTGGTGGGCTTGCTGATGGGGGTGTGGCGGCCGGTCAAGGCGGCCCTCGAGCCGACCTTCACCGCGTTGTACGCACTGCCCAAGATCGCGATCCTCCCCCTGCTGCTGCTCATCTTCGGGCTCACTGAGACACCGAAGGTGCTCTCCGTGGTGATCTCGGTCTTCTTCGTCGTACAGATCAACACACTGTCCGGCATCATGCAGATCGACCCGCGCATCACCGAGGCCGCGCGCGCATACCGCGCCACCGGTTGGCGGCTGTTCCGCTATGTGCTGCTGCCGGCGGCTCTGCCGTCGATCATGAC
>CALKHM010000057.1 GCA_937988695.1 uncultured Microbacterium sp.
TGGCTGTCGGCCGCGCCATGGTTCGCGAGCCGGTGGCCTTCCTGATGGACGAGCCGTTGTCGAACCTGGATGCCAAGCTGCGTGTGCATATGAGGAGCGAGATATCCAAGCTGCATCGCAGCGTCGACAAGACGTTTATCTATGTCACGCACGACCAGATCGAAGCCATGACGATGGGCACGCGCATCGTGGTGCTTCGCGACGGGATGGTCTTGCAGCACGACGAACCGCAGGTCATCTTCCAGCGACCCGCGAACGTGTTCGTGGCCCGCTTCATCGGGAGCCCGCCGATGAACGTGCTGCCGTGCCGGATCTCTGCCGGCGGCGCCCTCGAGATCGGCGGGCTGGTGCTCTCCTTGCCGGCCGACCTGGCCGATATCGTGACGAGGAACGGTCTGGCAGGGCGGGAGGTGCTGCTCGGGGTTCGGCCGGAACGGGTGATCGTTGACGGGTCTTCGGTCGACGGGCTCTCGGCCGAGGTGACCGGCACGGAGCACCTCGGCTCGGAGACGCTCGTCTATCTCGGCCTGGACACGGATGCGGGGGGTGAGCCAGCAGAGGTTGTCGCACGTCTTGCGGGGGAGGTGGTGGTGCCCGAGGGCCCCGCACATATCTCGCTGGACCTGTCCGGTGCGTGCCTGTTCGATCCAGATTCCGAGGCGCGGTTCCCAGGGAGCGCAGGATGACCGCCGTGCGCCGCAGTCCCGCGGGCCCCAGAGAGGGAGACCGTGAGCCGCGGAGGATCGCGCGTGGCACGGCGGAGGGGTATGTGTACGCCGTTCCTTCCCGCGCGACGGACCTCATCCATCCCGGAGAGCGCGTGGAGGTCGAGACCTGGGACGCGCGGGCCGGATCGGTGGCCGGGATGCCTCCCGGGGTGCCCTTCGATTTCCCCGTCCGGCCCCCCGGCGCCCGGTCCAACCCGCTGAGCGGGCCGATCACGGTCCAGGGCGCATGCCCCGGAGACGCGCTCGTGGTGACGGTCGAGGACATCGCGGTGGCGGATCAGGGCTGGTGCGGCGGCAGGCCGATCGTCGGGCTCGACGCGCGGGCGATCGTCCGATCGCGGGCGCGGATCTGCGCTGTGCGGGACGGGCGCGTCGTCTTCTCCGACCGGATCTCGATCCCGCTGGTGCCGATGATCGGATGCATCGGCACCGCCTCGGAAGACGGGCTGCAGCCCTCGGAGGCGCCTGGCCGCACCGGTGGGAACATGGACCACAGCATCATCCGAGCCGGCGCTCGGGTGTACCTCCCGGTCCGCCACCCGGGTGCCCATCTCTATCTTGGCGACGTCCACGCTGTTCAGGGCGACGGTGAGCTGTCTGGGGTCGGACTGGAGATCTCGGCGGTGATCACGGCGACGGTCGATCTGGCCGAAGGCTGCTCGATCGCGTGGCCGTGGGTGGAGTTCGAAGAGCGGATCGCGGTACTCACCAGTGGTCGGGGTTTCGCCGCCGCGCGCAGGTCCGCCATGGAGGCGATGATGAACGCCGTTGAATCGCAGCTCGGCCTTGAACCCGCGGATGCGCTGGCGCTGATCTCCCTGGTGGGAGACCTGCGCATCGGCCAGGCGTGTGGCGGTATGGACATCACGGTGCGGCTGGAGATGCCAGCCGATCTGGGACTTCGCCCGTGCTGAACGGGCGCCGGGAGAGCGGAGGAAGCAGATGACGGCGATGCACACATCGGAGGACGAGCTCGAGGCGGTGCTTGCGGCATCCTGGGAAGCGTTCGAGGTGTGGTCGGCTTCGACGGCGCAGCGCCGGGCGGCCGCGCTGACCGAGATCGCAGCGCGGCTGGATGCGGCTGCGGATGATCTCGTGCCCATCGCACTCCGGGAGACGAATCTGGACGAGGCGCGGCTGCGCTCCGAGGTGAGCCGGACGACGTTCCAGCTGCGACTTTTCGCCGAAGTGGTCCGTGAGGGCGCCTATCTCGATCCGCGTATCGACCACGCGGACGCGACGTGGCAGGCGGGAGCAGGACGCCCTGACATCCGTCGTGCTCTCGAACCGCTCGGCCCCGTGCTGGTCTTCACAGCCAGCAACTTTCCGTTCGCCTTCAGCGTCGCCGGAGGCGACACTGCATCCGCGCTGGCGTCGGGATGCTCGGTGGTCGTGAAGGCACATTCCGGGCATCCCGAGCTGTCCCGAGCCACCGCCGAGGTCGTCAGCGCAGCGCTGGATCTGGTCCAGGCGCCCGCCGGACTGTTCTCGCTCGTCTTCGGCACTGAGACAGGGCGAACCGCACTCACGGACCCGCGAGTGCGGGCAGGGTCGTTCACTGGATCGATCCAGGGCGGTCGCGCACTGTTCGACCTCGCGAACTCCCGCCCCGATCCGATTCCGTTCTTCGCGGAGATGGGCAGCATCAACCCCACCTTCGTGACCCGAGCGGCGGACCGCCGACGTGGCGAGCAGATCGCGGAGGGATTCCTCGCGTCGATGACGCTCGGCTCCGGCCAGTTCTGCACGAAACCGGGGCTGCTGGCCCTGCCGCGGGGGTCGCAGACGTTGGCACGGCTGCGCTCGCTCACCCGGCCTGCGACGGGAAGGCTCCTCAACGAGCGTCTGCGTGAGGGGTATCTGCGCACTCTGGGCGACCTCGTCGCGCGTCCGGAGATCGAGGTCATCGGCGAGCGGGCGCGCGCGTTCAGCGACCCGCCTGAGCCGATCATCCTGATGAGCGACGTCGCGCACGCGATCCGTGACCCAGAGTCCCTCCTGATCGAATGCTTCGGACCCGCGTCGCTGGTCGTGCTCTACGACCACGAGGACGAGCTGCTCGCGCTGGCTCGAACGCTGGACGGCCAACTGACGGCGACCATCCATGCGGAGAGCGAGGATGACGTCACCGAGCTGATCAGACTGCTGGCGCGGCGATCCGGACGCCTGCTGTGGAACCAGTGGCCGACGGGGGTCGCGGTGACCTACGCTCAGCAGCATGGCGGTCCCTATCCTGCGACCACCGTGGCCGGCAGCACATCGGTGGGGACGGCGGCGATCGGGCGGTTCCTGCGGCCGGTGGCCTATCAGGGCTTCCCGGATGAGCGGCTGCCGCCGGCGTTGAAGGAGGGGAATCCGCTGAGACTGTCCCGTCGCGTCGACGGCGCCCTGCAGATCTAGAATCTGCACAGTCGTTGGCGGCCGGCTCGGCGCCCCGGGACCCTCAGTCGAGGAACTCCCGCGCGGCGGTCTCCAGCGCGGTCACCCCCACCTCGATGGTCGGGTGGATCTCGGGAGCGAAGAACGGCGAGTGATTGGTCGGGATGTCGCGTTCGACGCTTCCGGCGCGCATCGCCGCCGCGAAGGCTGCGGCATCCGTCCCGCCCCAGAACCAGAAGACCAACGGCACGCCCGCGTCGCGCGCGAACCACGACACGTCCTCGCTGCCGGTGGTCATGCCCGGGTCGATGACACACGCCTCGCCGAGCACCCGTCGCCATGCCGCGGTCACGCGCGCCGTAGCATCCGCGTCATTGATCGTCGCGGGCAGAGTGTGGTCGGTATGGATCTCCGGCTTCTGCTCGGCTCCCGATGCCGCCGCCTCGGCGCGCACGATGCGCTCGACGCCGGCCAGCACCTTCTCGCGCAGCTCGTCGTCGGGGTAGCGCAGGCTGATCTCCAGCGTCGCCTTGTCGGGGATGATGTTGTTCTTCAGTCCCGCGTGGATCGAGCCGACCGTGACCACCGCGGTCTTCTGCGGGTCGACCTCCCGCGAGACCACGGTCTGCAGTCGCATCACCGTCGACGCCGCCATCACGACCGGATCGATCGTCGACTCGGGCCGCGAGCCGTGGCCGCCGCGCCCGTGCAGCGTGACGGTGAGCCCGTCGGAGGCCGCCATCTGCGTTCCTGCGCGCACCCCGACGGTGCCCGCCGGCAACGGCGCCACGTGCTGGCCGAGCACGATCGCGGGCGCCGGGTACCTCTCCAGCAAGCCGGTGTCGAGCATCGACCGGGCCCCCGTGCCGTACTCCTCGGCGGGCTGGATCAGCACGACGAGTGTGCCCGCCCACTCGTCGCGGGTCGCGACCAGCCTCTCCACCGCCCCGACCATCGCAGTCACGTGCATGTCGTGCCCGCACGCGTGCATCACCGGGACGGTGGTGCCGGCCGGGTCCACGCCATGCGCGGTGCTGGCGTAGGCGAGCCCGGTCTGCTCCTCGACGGGGAGCGCGTCCATGTCGGCGCGCACCCAGACGACGGGTCCGTCGCCGTCGTCGCGGGTGTTGCGCAGCAGCCCGACGACGCCGGTGACGCCGACGCCCTCCTCCACATCGAGCCCCAGCTCGCGCAGATGCGCGGCGGCGATGCCGGCGGTGCGCGTCTCCTGATACGACAGCTCCGGATGCCGATGCAGGTCGATGTACAGCGCCTCGAGGTCGATCGTCATGACCGGAGCATACTCGTGGCGCCCGGGCGCCCGGGCGCCCGGCCTCCGGCGACCTCGGGCTCGGCTACCGGCCTCCGGCGTCCCCCGGAGCGGACCGGTGGGGCGGGCGCACGCTCTCGTGACCGCACGGGCCTCCATACGCCCCGCGCGTCCGGAGTTCGGGACGAATGCCCGCCGTCCCGCCCGTCCGGAGTTCGGGACGGGCAGCGGTCCACGCCACCCACGCCGGGAATACAGGGCGCGGCGGCGCGCGTTGTCTTATGCCGGGTAGCGGACACACACCGTAACACCGGAGCCGGTGCCGCTGCGGCGGCGGGAGGATGGACAGGTGGGAACGAACGCGGAGCAATCGCGTGCCGACACGCGGGATGCCGCCCAGCGGTACGCCGACTGGCGCAGCGAACGCGAGGCGTCGGTGGCCTCGGCGACCGGCAATCTCGCGCTCGTCGAGACCCGGTGGTATCCCGTCGGCACCGCAATCCCCACCGACGACCTGCGCACCGATGACGACGACGTCACCATCACGACGCTGCGCCGTGTCGACCTCGACACCGGTCTGCCCCAGGAGGGGCTGCGTCGCTGGGACGCGCACTCGCCCGCGATCGCCGCGTTCGCCGGCATCGACGCCTACTCCTACGATCCCGACTGGGTGGTCGCCGGTCGCTACACGCCGCTGGACGCCGACCACACCGTCGCCTTCGAGCACCTGCGCGATAACGGCCGCACCCGCGACCTGGCAGTCCCCGGGCGCATCGACGTCGAGATCGGCGGCGCAGAGTATGCGCTGCACGCGTTCGATGACGACGGCACCCTGCTGCTGGTGTTCGCCGACCCTACCAACGGCGCCGAGACCTACGGCGCCGGCAGATTCCTGTTCGTCCAGCGTGACGCCGACAGCTACGCGGCCGCCGGTGGGGTGACGCTCGACTTCAACCGCGCGTTCGTCCCGCCGTGCGGTTTCAGCGACCAGTACAACTGTCCCTTCCCCCCGCCCTCGAACCGCCTGTCCGTGCCGGTGCGCGCCGGCGAGAAGACGCCGCTGTTCACTGCCGCGGCATCGGATGCGGCATCCGCCGGCCACTGAGGCCGTCACACACCGCGGACGGGGCCCCCGTCCGTCTTTGCAGAAACACGACAAGGAGAACCATGCGCAGGGCACGCCCTCTCGCGATCCTCACCCTGGCGCTGGCCGCCGTCACGGCACTGGCGGGCTGCTCCGGCGGATCGCCGGCCCCGGCCTCCTCCTCCGGCTCGTACGACAAGGACGCCACGATCAACGTCGGCTCCATCTATGAGCCGCAGAACCTCGACAACACCGCCGGCGGTGGCCAGGGCGTGACCGAGGCCCTCAACGGCAACGTCTACGAGGGTCTGTACAAGCTCGGCGACGACGGCAAGGTCACCCCCTTGCTCGCGGCATCGGAGAAGCACAGCGACGACGGCCTGACCTACACGTTCACGCTGCGCAAGAATGTCACGTTCCACTCCGGGCAGGCGCTGACCGCGGCCGATGTGAAGTACAGCATCGAGAAGGTGCTCGCGCCCGACTCGCAGTCGGCGCGCAAGAGCAACCTCCAGGTCATCAGCAAGGTGGCCGCGCCCGATGACAGCACCGTCGTGGTCACGCTGTCCAAGCCGTCCATCTCGCTGATCTACAACCTCAGCTACGTGTGGATCATCCAGCGCGACGCGAAAGACCTGAAGACCACCGAGGACGGTACCGGTCCGTACACCGTCAGCGACTGGAAGCAGGGCAGCGCGCTGACCCTGACCCGATTCGACACCTACTGGGGCACGCCGGCAGCCAACAAGGAGGTCGTCTACCACTACTACAAGGACGCCACTGCGGAGAACAACGCCCTGTTGTCGGGCCAGCTCGACATCGTCACCGGCGAGCAGAGCCCCGATGCGCTCACCCAGTTCGAGCACAACCCGCAGTACAAGGTGAACAATGGCTCGTCCACGACGAAGCTCCTGCTGGCCTTCAACGACAAGGCGGCGCCGTTCGACAAGACCGCCGTGCGCGTGGCGATCACCCGTGCGATCGACCGCCCCGCCCTGCTGAAGTCGATCTGGGGCGACTACGGCACCGTCACCGGGTCGATGGTGGCCCCGACCGACCCGTGGTACGAGGACCTCAGCGGCGTCTACCCGTACGACCCGGCCACGGCCAAGCAGGAGCTGGCCGCCGCCGGCTACCCGAACGGATTCAGCTTCACCCTCGACACGCCCAACTACGACCCGCATCCCCAGGCCGCCGCGTTCATCAAGCAGCAGCTGTCGAAGATCGGCGTCGAGGTGAAGATCAACATCATCACGCCCGACGAGTGGTACACGAAGATCTATCAGAACCACGACTTTGCAGCGACCATGCAGGAGCACGTCAACGACCGCGACGTGGTCTGGTACGGCAACCCTGACTTCTACTGGGGCTACGACAACCCCGACGTGACCGCGCTGATCGACCAGTCCGAGCAGGCCAAGACCGCCGATGAGCAGACAGCCGACCTGAAGAAGGCCAACGACCTGATCGTGAAGGATGCCGCCAGCGACTGGCTGTACCTCTACCCGCAGATCGTGGTTGCCAGCACGTCGCTGAGCGGGTATCCGCTGAACGGGCTGAACTCGCAGTTCCCGGTGTACGGGATCCAGAAGCAAGGCTGACGCCCGCGCCAGGGCGCGATCGGCAAGAATCGAGAGCGGATGCCGCGGGTGCGGCATCCGCTCTCGGCACGTGAGGAGGAGAAGGCCGATGCTCGCATACGTCGTGCGCCGACTGGTCTTCCTGCTCGTCTCGCTGGCGGCCGCCGCCGTCGTCACGTTCGCGCTGCTGCGGCTGCTGCCCGGCGACCCGGCGAATGCCCTGGTGGCCGTGGGCGCCACGCCCGAGCAGATCGCCTCCGCGCGCCACGCGATCGGCTCGGACCAGCCGCTCGTGCAGCAGTTCTTCCACTGGGCCACGCAGATGCTGCGGCTCGACCTGGGCTCGTCGTTCGTGAGCAGCCTGCCGGTCGGACCGCAGATCGGGCAGCGGCTGCTGGTGACGCTGCCGCTGACCCTCATCGCGTTCGCCCTGGCGATCGTGATCGCCGCACCCGTCGGGTTCATCGCCGCCCGGTACAGCCGCAACGCGATCGGGATCGCGTTCTCGGCCGTCTCGCAGCTGGGCATCGCCGTGCCGGTGTTTTGGATCGGCATCCTGCTGGTGTGGGCGTTCGCGCTCGGGCTGCGGGTGCTGCCGGCCGGCGGCTTCCCGCAGCAGGACTGGGCCGATCCGGGGCAGGCGCTGCGCTCGCTCGCGCTTCCCGTGCTCACCATCGCGCTGGTCATGTCGGCCTCTGTCGCGCGTTACGTGCGCTCCGCGTGCATCGAGGTGATCGGCAGCGACTTCCTGCGCACGTTCCGGGCGCTGGGCGCGAGCTTCGGCAGTGCGATGCTGCACCACGGGGTGAGGTCGGTGGCCGTGCCGCTGGTGTCGGTGCTGGGCATCGAGCTGGCCACCACGTTCCTGGGCGCCGTGGTGGTCGAGAACGTGTTCGCACTGCCGGGCCTGGGGTCGATGCTGGTGACCGGCATCGCTCAGCACGACTATCCGACGATCCAAGGCGTGATCCTGGTGACGACCCTGCTGGTGCTCGTGGTGGGGTTTCTCGCCGACCTCGTGCAGAGGATGCTCGATCCCCGACTTCGCGGAGGGCTGCTGTGACCGACGTCGTGCCCACGGGCAGCCCCGTCCGTCGTCACCGGCGCTGGTCGGTGACGGCCACGCTGGGGGCTGTCCTGGTGGGCGTCGTGGTCGTGGTCGCGCTGGTCTCGTTCGTGTACTTGCCGTACCCGGCCGATCAGATCGGCGGCGGGCGACTGACCGGCCCCTCGCCCACGCACTGGCTCGGAACCGACACCCTGGGCCGTGACCTGCTGTCGCAGCTCATGGTCGGCGCGCGCATCGCCCTGCTGGCCGGCGCCGGCTCGGCGCTGCTGGCCGCCGTCGTCGGGATCGTGCTGGGACTTGCCGCGGCGTTCGCGCAGCGCTGGCTCGACGACGGCATCGCCGCCGTGCTCGACGTGCTGATCGCGTTCCCGTCGCTGCTGTTGGCGATGCTCGTGGTCGCCGCGCGGGGCGCCACGCTGTCATCGGCGATCCTTGCCATCGGCCTCGCCTCGGCGGCCGTCGTGGCGCGGCTGACCCGCATCCTCGCCAAACGCGTGCTGGGCGAGCAGTACGTGCTGGCCGCGCGCACCTCCGGCACGCGGTGGCTCGGCATCGTCATCCACCACGTCCTGCCGAACATCTGGCCGACTCTGGCCGTCATCGTCGCGCTGCAGTTCGGTCTCGCGGTGCTCGCCGAGGCGAGCCTGTCGTACCTGGGCCTGGGCGCGCCGCCGCCGAACGCCTCCTGGGGCAGCCTCCTGCAACAGGCGCAGGGCACCGTGTACGTGGCGCCGCTGGGCGCGATCGCGCCGGGCATCGCGCTGATCGTGCTGGTGCTCGGGATGAACCTGCTCGCCGACGGCATGCAGGACGCCTTCGACCCGACCCGGAGGCGGCGATGACCGAGCCGTTGCTGTCCGTCGAGAGCCTCACCGTGCGCACCGACGACGGAAAGGTGCTCGTCGATGATCTCAGCCTGTCGGCGGCGGCCGGTTCTCGGCTCGCCCTCATCGGCGAGTCGGGCTCGGGCAAGTCGCTGACGAGCCTGGCCATCATGGGACTGCTGCCCGACGGGCTCGCCGCCGAGGGGAGCATCCGCGTGGCCGGCCACGAGATGGTGCGCGTGGCGGATGCCGCGGCCCGGCGCGTGCGCGGCCGGCGCGTGGGCATCGTGTTCCAGGAGCCGCTGACGGCGCTCGACCCGTTGGCACGCCTGGGCGACCAGGTGGGCGAGGCGATCGTGCGCGCGGCCCGGCCACGGCGGATGTCGCGGGCGGAGCTTCGGGATGCCGTGCGGGCCGCGCTGACAGATGTGCGTCTGCACGAGGTCGACCGCATCGCCCATGCCTACCCGCACGAGGCATCCGGCGGCCAGCGCCAGCGCGTCGCGATCGCGATGGCGCTGGCCGCGCACCCCGATCTGCTGATCCTCGATGAGCCGACCACCGCGCTGGATGTCACGGTGCAGGCCGCAGTGCTGCAGCTGCTGGATGTCATCGCCCGGGGCTCCGCGATGACGACGTTGTTCGTCAGCCATGACCTGGCCGTGGTGGCGAGGATGGCCGACGAGGCTGTCGTGCTGCGCGGTGGTCGCATGGTCGAGCAGGGCCCGGTCGCACGTCTGCTGACTGCGCCGCGGCACGAGTACACGCAGCAGCTGGTGGCCGCCGCGCGCTCCCTGGACAGTGCCCTGGACGTCGGCGCGGCCGGGGAAGGGGGCGACCGATGACCGCGCTTTACGAGCTGGATCGCGTCGGCTTCCGCTACCGGCGCGGCGGCCCCGTCCTGACCGACGTCTCGTTGCGGATGGCGCCCGGGGAACACCTCGGCATCGTCGGCGAGTCGGGCGCGGGCAAGTCGACCCTGCTGCGCCTGCTGCTCGGGCTCTCGTCGGCCACCGAGGGCGTCGTGCGGGCCGATGGCTCTCCGCTGCGCGCACGCGGTCGTGACGCGCGGGAGAGGATGCGGGCGCACCGGCGCTTCGCGCAGCCGGTGTTCCAGGACCCGTATTCGTCGCTGAATCCGCGGCAGCGGATCGGGCGCACGGTCAGCGAGCCGCTGCGTTCGCTCGGGATCGCGGCGGGCCCGGTCGCCGAGCAGCGCGCGCGCGACGCCCTGGCCGCGGTCGGGCTCGAGGCCGACGCGGCGACCCGCTATCCCCACCAGTTCTCGGGCGGCCAGCGCCAGCGCATCGCCATCGCCCGGGCGCTGGTCACCCGGCCGCGCGTCCTGCTGGCCGACGAGCCGGTGTCGGCCTTGGACATGCTCACCCGCGTGACGATCATCGATCTGCTGGAAAGGCTCGGTGCCCCCGCGGACACCACGGACGCCGTCTCGTTGGTCGTCGTCTCGCATGACCTCAGCATCGTCGCGCGGCTGTGCCGCACGGTCGTCGTGCTGGAGAGAGGTCGCATCGTCGAGCAGGGGCCGACGGCGTCGGTGCTGGGCGCGCCTGCGCATCCCTATACGCAGAGGCTGCTCGGCAGCATCCCGCGCATCCCGCGCATCCCGCACTGAGCGCGCTGATCGCACACGCGCGCCCGCTCACGGGGTGCTCGTCGACCTGTCGCGCGTTACGCTGTGCGGATGCATCGGATCTTCCAGACCAGCGTCGCCTCGGTCTACCCGCTGTATGTGGCCAAGGTGGAGCGCAAGGGCCGCACGAAGCAGGAGCTCGACGAGGTCATCGCGTGGCTGACCGGGTTCGACGACGAGGCGCTGCAGCGGCAGCTGAGTGCCCAGGCCACGTTCGCGGAGTTCTTCGCCGCAGCCGAGCTGAACCCCGATGCCGCGCTCATCACCGGAGTGGTCTGCGGCGTGCGGGTGGAGGACATCGACGATCCGCTCATGCAGAAGATCCGCTACCTCGACAAGCTCGTCGATGAGCTCGCGCGCGGCAAGGCGATGGTGAAGATCCTGCGGTCGGCGTGAGCGCTGTCAACGCCTGGTCAGGACGAGGGAGAACTCGACGAGGCCGCTCTTGTCGACCTTCACGAAGCCGAGGTCGGGTGCCTGCACGCCGTAGTCGGAGAACGTGATCGGGATCCGTCCGGCGACCTGCGCCTTCTCGCCGTCGAAGACGGCATCCATGGTGACCGACACCGTGCGGGTGGTGCCGGCGAGCGTCAGCTCTCCGGTCGCGATGACGGTCTGCTTCGCGCCTTCTCGCAGAGGGGATGCCGGAGCCACCGGGTCGGTGAGCGTGAAGGTCGCCGTGGGGTAGCGGAAGGTCTGCATCGCCGTGTTGCGGAAGTACGAGTCGCGGCTGCCCTCGCTGGTCGCGATCGAGCCGACGTCGACGGTGAAGGATGCGGCAGTCACCGACCCCTCGTCGACGGTGACGTCGCCGGTCACCTTCTCGGTGCGCCCGTCGACGGTGACCCGGGTGCCGTTGAGCACCTCGGTGACGCGGTATCCCGCGTACGACCCGGCGCCGGCCTGCCAGTCGCCCTGCACGTCGGCCGGCGCGATGGTGGCGCCGGTGGTGGATCCGCCGGCGACGGTGGGCGCCGGATCGGGCGCACCGACGACGACGTCGCGGTAGAAGGCCGGTCCGGCGAACGCGACGGTCGCTGCGACCACGACCACGGCGCCGACGGTCACCAGGGCCACAACGGTGCGCTTGCTCATCCCGCAACCCTAGGAAACAGCGCTGGGAAGAGCATTTGACGGGTGTGGCGCCCGCGATCGTGATCGCGTAGCGCGCGAGACGAGGGGATCTCACGGGCTGAGGACCACCTCGGGCCGACGCATCCTCATCCCGAGAGATCTCCGCGGGCGGTGACGGATGCCACAGGGCCTAAGGCGCGGCTTGAGGTGGATCCAACATAAAACAACTCTTGTTTCATGTTGGAGTGTGTTGTAATCTGTGGGAAACCACAGGAGACCACGATGTATGCGACGGAGCGGCAGGAGCTCATCGAGCAGTTGCTCAGCGACGAAGGGCGGGTCGGTGTGCACGACCTGTCGCGTCGGTTCGAGGTCACCACCGAGACCGTGCGCCGCGACCTCGACGCCCTCGAGCGCTCCGGTGCGCTGCGGCGCGTGCACGGCGGCGCGGTCGCGGCAGAGCGCCGCAGCACGGCCGAGCCCACGGTGGTCGAGCGCTCGCACCGCCGTGCGCAGGCCAAGGCGGCGATCGCCGCCCGCGCGCTGGAGGTGCTCGACGACGGGTTCCATGGCTCGCTGTTCCTGGACGCCGGCACGACGACCGCCGCCGTGGCCGAACTGCTGCCGCTGCGTCTGCGTGAGATCGGCGGCACGGCAGACGTCGTGACGCACTCGCTGACCCTCGCCCCTGTGCTGGCCGGCGCCGACGAGCTGTCCCTGACCGTCGTCGGCGGGCGGGTGCGCGGCGTGACGGCGGCCGCGGTCGGCGCGAGCACGGTGCGCACGATCGACAGCCTGCGCCCCGACATCGTGTTCGTGGGCACGAAC
>CALKHM010000058.1 GCA_937988695.1 uncultured Microbacterium sp.
TGTCATCGCCTTCCACCGGCATGTCGGCCTCGACCGCCGCAGGGAGCACCTTCGTCAGCTCCTCGGAGTCCCGTCGATCGGATGCCGCTGTCCCGGCGACGGCGAGGGTGCGCTGCACCTGCGGGGCGATCCCCAGCTGCTGCTCGATCTCGCGCAGTCGGCGCAGCATCTCGCCGGCGTCGACGGGGCGTTCGTCCGGCGACTTCTCCGTCGCCCACAGCACGAGCTCGTCGAGGGGCTCGGGCACGCCCGGGTTGCGCACGCTCGGGCGGGGGACCGACTCGGTCGCGTGCTGGAACGCGATCTGCATGGGCTGCTCGCCCTTGTAGGGCTGCTCGCCGGTGAGCATCTCGTACAGCATGATCCCGAGCGCGTAGATGTCGCTGCGGGCGTCGGCCGTGCCGCGGGTGACCAGCTCCGGCGCGAGGTAGGCGATCGTGCCCAGCAGCAGCTGTCCGCTCGCGGTGTTGGCGGTGGTCGCACGTGCCAGTCCGAAGTCGCCGATCTTGATGCGCCCGTCCTCGGCCAAGAGCACATTCTCGGGCTTCACATCGCGGTGCACGATGTTCGCGCGGTGCGCGGCGGACAATCCGGAGAGCACGGCGTCCATGATCGTCACGGTCTGCGGGACCGTCAGCCGCTTCTGCTCGCGCAGCAGCTCGCGCAGGGTGATGCCGGGCAGGTACTCCATGACGAGGTACGCCATGTCGCCTTCCTGGCCCTGGTCGAAGACGTTGACGACGTGCGGGTCGGCCAGCCGGGCCGCGGCCCTGGCCTCCTGGATGAACCTGCTCTGGAAGACCGCGTCGTCGCTGAGGTGGCTGTGCATGACCTTCAGCGCCACGCGGCGCTCCAGCCGCAGATCGGTCGCGACATACACCGTCGCCATCCCACCGCGGGCGATGCGTGCGCGCACCCGGTATCGGCCGTCGACGAGACGTCCGATCAGAGGGTCGGCCTGCGCACTGGTGGTCACCCTGGCAGTCTACGAAGAAGCGGGGGCAAGGCCGCGCAGCGGCTCACTTGATCGCTGCGAGCCAGGCGTAGGCAGGCTTCTCCCACTGCGCGTAGCGACTCGGGTACGCGGAGATCTGCACGGCCTGTGCGGCATCCGCGAAGCTCATCTTCTCCCAGCCGGGGATGTCCAGCAGCCCCCGGGTGCGGGTGCCGTTCGGGTTCGACGGGCCGCCGAAGAAGGCGCGGGTCGCACGGTCGGCGTCGGCCACCTGCGCGTCGGTGCCCCACCCGGTGCTCGGACGCTGCTGGAACAGGCCCAGCGAGTCGCGGTCGCCGTAGTCGAGGTTGCGCAGGCCGGACTCCTGCATCGCGGTGCCCAAGGCGATGGCGATGCCGCGGTTGGAGACGCCCAGCTGCCGGCCGATGCGCACAATCAGCCGCGCGTTGGCCGCCTGCTCGGTGGAAAGCCCCGGAACGCCGCTGGTGGGGATCTTGACCTTCTGCCCGGGGTAGATGATCGAGTCCCAGTCCATCCCGTTGGCCTTCAGGAGTGCGGCGACGCTCACGCCGTGCTTGGCGGCGATGTTCGACATCGTTTCGCCGGTCTGCACCGCATACGTCTGACCGGGCAGCACCGTGCCTCCGGACGGCGTCGAGGCCGGCTGCGGGGCTGCGGCCTTGGCCGGTGCGGGCGTCTTGGGTGCGGCCTTGGCGGCGGGCTTCGCCGGCGCCGCGGCCGGCGCCGCCGTGTCAGGGATCACGAGCTTCTGCCCAGGGTAGATGATCGACGACCAGCGCAGCTTGTTCGCGTTGAGCACGGCCTGCGTGGACAGGCCGTGATGGCGTGCGATCGAGCTGACGGTGTCGCCGTTGCGCACGGTGTAGCGGGTGGACGTCGTGGCCTTCGCCGTGCTCCTCGCGGCCGGCTTGGCGCTGTGCGTCGACGCGGGCGCCGGCGCCTTCGCCGTCGACGACGGAGGAGTCAGACGGATCACCTGCCCCGGATAGATCACGGTGGACCACCCCATTCCATTCCACGCGAGCAGGTCTGCGGTGCGCAGGCCGTGACGTGCCGCGATCGCCGAGATCGTGTCACCGCGCACGATGCGGTAGGTCGCCGGTGCGCCCTTGGCCATGACCAGGGCCGTTCCCAGGATGGATGCCACGCTCAATCCACTGACCGTGTGCGGTGTCGCCTCGGGCGTGGCCGGAGCCAGCGGGATGCGGGTGCGCTGCACTCCGGTGTCGTCGGCGTGCGCGGCAGGGCCGCCCGCCAGAGAAAGAGCCAGTGAACCGGCGATGGCGGCCGGAAGAGCCGCTGCGGTCGTACGGCGGATGGCGGAGTGCGAATCAGGCACGAGTTTCCCCCTCGGTGTCCATCACACCGTGTCACGGATGATGATTCCTGTCAACGTGTGATATGCGTGTGGCTTCTGTTACCAGAGTGATTCATGTGATCGGCGCGAGGGTGCCGGAGCGTGAGATAGTGGCCTGGTGAACGGTGAGAACGCGGCATCCGCTCCGATCGAATGGCTGACTCTGCCCGAGATCGCCGATGCCCTCGGTGAATCCATCGGACGCGTCCGCCGCATGCTCGACGACCGCCAGCTCGTCGGATCACGCCGTGAGGGGCCGTTGAAGGTCCCCGCCGCGTTCGTCGTCGACGGCGAGCCGCTCTCGTCGCTGCGGGGCACGCTGTTCGCTCTGCACGACGCAGGGTTCGCCGACGACGAGGCCATCGACTGGCTGTTCGCGCCGGAGGACTCGATCGGGATGCCGCCGATCGAGGCGCTCCTGCAGGGGCGCAAGAGCGAAGTGCGTCGCGTCGCGCGGGCGCTGGCCTGAGCGATCAGAACGACCGCTCGGCGGCCGCGCGGGCCAGCTCGCGCAGGCGGCCGACGGCGGCGTTGCCCAGGCGTGCGCCGGCCAGCGCGCGGTCGGCGGTGCGCACATATCCGGTGATGAGGCGTTCGACGCGATCGAGTGCGCCGGTGTCCTGGATCGTGCGCTGAAGGGCCGCCACCTGGGCATCGTCCAGCTCGGGGTCGCCGATCAGCTCGTCCACGAGCCGACGCGTGCCCGGGGCCAGCGCCTCGCGCGCGTACGCGATGAGCACGGTGCGTTTTCCCTCGCGCAGATCGTCGCCCGCCGGCTTGCCGGTCTCGTGCTCGTCGCCGAACACCCCCAGCACATCGTCGCGCAGCTGGAAGGCCATCCCCACCGGATGGCCGAACTCGGACAGCGCGCGCAGCTGGTCGGCGTCGGCGCCCGCGAGGTGCGCGCCGATCAGCAACGGCTGCTCGACGCTGTAGCGCGCCGACTTCAACGAGGCCACCCTCAGGGCGCGCTCGGCATGCTCGGCATCCGGGGCGCTCGCGTGCGCCGACTCCTCGGCGATGTCCAGGAACTGACCGATCGTCACGTCCTTGCGCATGACGGCATACTGCGTGCGCGTCGCCTGGGCGACGTCGGCGGCCACCGAGGTCAGGGCGTTCTCGAGCAAGTCGTCGCTGAGCGCCACCAGCAGGTCACCCAGCAGGATGCCGCCGGCACGGCCGAAGGCGGCGGCGTCCCCGCTCCACCCCGCGTCCAGGTGTGCGTGCTCGATCCGGCGGTGGGCGGAGGGCCGTCCGCGGCGGGTGTCGGAGTTGTCGATGATGTCGTCGTGCACGAGGGCGGCCGCGTGGAACACCTCCAGCGCGGCGGCCGTGCCGATCACGGCGTCGGGAACAGCGGGATCCGCGCCGCCGGATGCCTGTGCGACGGCCTCGAAGCCGGTCAGGCAGAAGCGCGCCCGCAGCCGCTTTCCTCCGGCGACCGCGCCGGTCGCGGCATCCAGCATCCGGGCGGCTTCCGCGCCGTAGCCGACGGCCTGCTCGCGCTGCGCCGTGAAGAAGTCCTCCACTTGCTGGGAAACGGCCGCAACCGGGTCGGGGGAGGGTGCCACGGGCCTAGCCTAGTGATGACAGCCACGAGTAGACTCGTAAGAACCAGTTCACCCGAGGGGGATGCATGCCACTCTCCGAACAAGAGCAGCGTCTGCTCGATGAGATGGAGCGCCATCTCATGCAAAACGACGCCGATGTCGTCCACGCGCCGCGCGATGGCCGTACCCTCAGCTACCGCAACGTGGTGTACGGCGCGGTGCTCTTCTTGATCGGCCTCGGCGGCCTCATCGCCGGCGTCGTCGTCTCGCTCGTCGTCATCGGCGTGATCGGCTTCGTGCTGATGCTCGGCGGGGTGGTCCTTGCCGTCACGCCGACGAAGGGGAGCCGCGGTCCCCGCGAGCGATCGCACCCCTCCACGGCCGACAAGCCGGCACCGTCGTTCATGGATCGCATGAACGATCGCTGGGACCGCCGCCAAGAGGATCGCTGAGCGCCTCCGCCGGCCAGAAACCATCCAGACACCGACCTTCCGGTCGGTGTCTTTTTTGTGCGCGTTTTCAGCCTCGGGGAGCGGAAGGGGGAGGGAATCACGCAGTTGTGGGTGGTGAAGTGGAGGATAGTGGAGTAAAGTGGCGTGAAACCTCATGGGGGGCCGGACGAAGGGGGGTGACCGGCGATGTTGCTCGGGACGCATACTCCGAAGCTCGACGACAAGGGCCGCGTCATCCTGCCGGCCAAGTTCCGGGACGACCTCGGCGCGGGCGTCGTGGTCACCCGCGGTCAGGAACGCTGCCTCTACGTCTTCGCGACAGAGGAGTTCGAGCGCATCCACGAGCGCATCCGTGAGGCTCCGCTGACCAACAAGCAGGCGCGGGACTTCCTGCGCATGTTCCTGTCCGGTGCCAGTGCCGAGAAGCCCGACAGCCAGAACCGCATCACGCTGCCGCCCCCGCTGCGTGTCTATGCCGGTCTGGAGAAGGAGCTCGTGGTCACCGGTGTCGGCGCCCACGCGGAGATCTGGGACGCGGAGGCGTGGAACGCCTATGCGGCCAGCAACGAGTCCAGCTACGCAGAGATGGAGCAGGAGGTGATCCCGGGACTGTTCTGATCCCTGTTCGTGATGCCCAGCCGCTCACGCCCTGACGCACTTCCCCGGCGCCAGGTCAGAGCGGATGGGGATCAGGATCCGGGATCAGGCCCCACCTCCGCCATGGACATCCGCGACATCCACACTCCGGTCATGCTCGAGCGCTGCGTCGAGCTGCTGGCTCCGGCCCTGGCCCGCCGAGATGCTGTCCTCGTCGATGCGACTCTCGGCATGGGCGGTCACACCGAGGCGTTCCTGGACCGCTTTTCCGGCGTGCACGTGATCGGGCTGGATCGCGACACCGAGGCGCTGCGCATCGCCGCGGACCGCCTGGCGCGCTTCGGCGACCGGGTGCGCTTCGTGCACACGGTCTACGACGGGATCGCCGACGCGATCGGGGTCTGGACCGACGAGGGCGCCGACGCGATCCTGTTCGACCTGGGCGTCTCCTCGTTGCAGCTCGACGAGGCCGGCCGCGGCTTCGCCTACGCACGGGACGCACCGCTGGACATGCGCATGGACCAGTCCCGCGGGACCACCGCCGCCGAGATCCTCGCATCATACGGGGAGGGCGATCTGCGGCGCATCTTCGAGCGGTACGGCGAGGAGAAGCTCGCCGGCCGCTACGCGCGGGCGATCATCGACGCGCGCGGACGCGAACCCCTGGAGCGGTCCGGGCAGCTCGTGCAGATCCTCACCGATGCCACCCCCGCCGCCGCTCAGCGCGCCGGACACCCCGCCAAGCGGGTCTTCCAGGCCCTGCGCATCGAGGTCAACGCCGAGCTGTCCGCCTTGGCGAACGCGCTCCCGGCCGCGCTGCGGTCGCTGCGGGTGGGCGGGCGCATCGTCGTGCTCTCCTACCAGTCGCTGGAGGATCGGATCGTCAAGCGGGCGCTGGCTGCGGCATCCGCCTCCACCGCGCCGGCGGGACTGCCCGTCGAGCTCCCCGAGCACGCCCCCCGTTTCCGCCTGCTGGTCAAAGGCGCCGAGCAGGCCACCGACGACGAGCGCGCGCGCAACCGCCGCGCTGCGTCTGTCCGACTGCGCGCCGCGGAACGCATCCGCCCCGATGAAGCGAAGGAGAGGGCATGAGCACCGCCACGGCCGCCGCCCGCCCGCTGTCCGCACCCGTCGAGCGTGCGGGCAGCCGCCTGCGCGCGCTCGAACGGCCCGCCCGTCGCCGTCCGCGGATGTTGTACGGCCTGGTGGCCGTCGCCGGCGCCCTGGCCATCGTCATCGCGCAGATGGTGCTGTCGGTGATGTCGACGCAGAGCTCCTACGAGATGTCTCGGCTGAACGCGCAGCAGCACGAGCTGACCCTGCAGAGGCAGGTGCTCGACGAGGAGCTCACCGGCCTGAGCTCACCGCAGTACCTCGCGGCCAACGCCGCGGCGCTGGGGATGGTCGTCGACGAGTCGCCGAGCTACCTGCGGCTCAGCGACGGGAAGATCCTCGGCGCGCAGAAGGCCGCCTCGTCGACCTCGGCGATCACCCTCGGCTCGGGTGCGGTCGCCAACAAGCTCATCGCGCGGACCCCGCTGGTCACCGACCCCGGCGCGACCATCGACGGCACTGACCAGAAGAAGTCCGCGACATCGACGGATCACGTGACACCCGTGCCGGTGACCGACGGCCTGCCCACGGTTCGCACACACTGAGAACATGACGACACGCAGCTCTCGCAGCCCCCGCCGCCGCACGATGGTGGCGCTCGCCGTCGTCCTGGCGGTCCTGGGCGCGTTCGTCATCCGACTCGTGGACATCCAGGTGGTCAATGCGAAGGAGAACATCGGCAACGCGATGAAGTACGGGCTGAGCACGACGAAGGTGCTCGCCGGCGCACGTGGATCGATCGTCGACGCGAACGGCACGCCGCTGGCGGTGGGCACGCTCAGCTACACGTGCCAGTTCAGCCCCGACAACGTGCGCACCATCACGCGCAAGGCCGCCGACGGCACGAAGATCGACGTCACCTGGAACGAGGTCTCGACCAAGATCGCGAAGATCATCGGCCAGAGCGTCGACGAGGTGCGCGCGATCGTCTCCGACGCCCTGGTGGCCAACGCGCACTCGCAGTATGCGCCACTGGGCAAGTCGCTGTCCACGGAGCAGTATCGCGAGCTGGTCGACCTCGGCGTCGACTACATCTCGTGCTCGCCGGTGGCATCGCGCACCTATCCGAACGGCGCCGTGGCCGGCAACCTCATCGGGTTCATCGGCAGCGACGGCGACCCGCTGGCGGGCCTGGAGCAGCAGCAGAACACGTGCCTGACGCCCACCGACGGCAAGCTCACGTTCCAGAACGGCAAGGACGGCGTGGTCATCCCCGGTACCGAGACCGTCACGCCCGCGCAGAACGGCGGCACCCTCAAGCTCACGATCGACACCGATCTGCAGTGGTACATGACGCAGCTGGCAGAACAAGCCACCAAGCAGATGCACGCGCAGTACGCGACCGTCACTGTGCTCGATGTCAAGACGCATCAGCTCAAGGCCGCCGCCGAATACCCCACCGTTGACCCGAACGACTTCACCGCCAAGGGCTCGTATCGGTCCAGCCGCATCTTCACCTCGCAGTTCGAGCCGGGCTCGACATTCAAGGGCATCACCGCCGCCACGCTCATCGACACCGGTGCCGCGACTGCGACCTCCACCGCATCGGTGCCCTGGCTCAAGCACTTCGCCAACGGTGCCGTCGTCAACGACGCGTTCCGTCACGGCGTGTCGAACTACACACTGGCCGGGGTGCTCATGGACTCGTCCAATGTCGGCGCCTCCGTGTTCAGCCAGCGCACGACCCTGCAGACGCGGTACGACTACCTGAAGAAGTTCGGGATCGGCTCGGGCAGCGCGATCCACTTCCTCGGCGAGACGCAGGGGCTCGTGCACCCGTACCAGGACTGGGACAACCAGATGCGCTACGACACCGCGTACGGCCAGGGCCTGACCACGACGGTCCCGGAGCTGATGACCGCCTACGAGGCCCTCATCGACGGGGGAGTGAAGTACCCGATCCAGCTGGTCGAATCGTGCACGAAGGCCGACGGCACCGTCATCACGCCGAAGCTGCCGGAGCCTGTCCGGGTGATCAGCGAGAAGACCTCGGCGCAGATGCGCGAGATCTTCGAGAACGTCGCGCTGCAGTCCAACTCGTATGCCGACCTGGTGAAGATTCCCGGCTACCGGATCGGGGTCAAGACCGGAACCGGTCAGATCTCCAACGGCCACGGCTACAAGAGCGGCGTCTACTACACCACGATGATCGGCTTCGCGCCCGCGAACGACCCGCAGTACCTCGTCGCGGTCACGCTGGACGAGCCCACTAAGGTAAGGTCGTCTACGGCCAACGCGCCCACCTTCGTGAAGGCGATGACCCAGGTCTTGAAGACGTATCGGGTCATGCCCTCGACCACCAAGCCGAAGATCCTGCCGAAGTTCGGCTGACGCGCGGCACACAGCAGACATGATCGCCCTCACCCTCGCCCAGATCGCCCACGCCACCGGCGGCGACCTGCACACCATTGGCGCGGACACCGCGCAGACCGTGGTCGCAGGCGCCGTCGACACCGACTCACGCGAGATCGCCCCGGGCGGCATCTTCGTCGCCAAGCCCGGAGAGAGCACCGACGGGCACCGGTTCGTCGACGCGGCGGTGGCCGCCGGCGCCGCGCTCGCGATCGTCGAGCACCGCGTCCAGGCCCCGGTCTCGCAGATCGTGGTGCACGACGCCGTGCAGGCTCTGGCCGACCTCGCTCGCGAGGTCGTCGCGCGGGTGCGCGCGGCGGGCGGACTGCGGGTCGTGGGCATCACCGGATCCAACGGAAAGACCACGACGAAGAACCTGCTCGCCCGTATCCTGCAGGACGAGGGCGAGACCGTCGCCGCCCGCGCATCGTTCAACAACGAGGTGGGCGCTCCGCTGACGATGCTGCGGGTCACCGATGCCACGCGATACCTCGTGTGCGAGTTCGGCGCGTCCGGCCCGGGGGCCATCGCGCGTCTGGCGGGCCTCGTCGAGCCCGACGTCGGGGTCGTCCTCATGGTGGGGATGGCGCATGCCGGTGGTTTCGGCGGCATCGAGGCGACGGCGGCGGCCAAGGCCGAGCTCGTGCGGGCCGTGCGCGGCGGCGGAGTCGTCGTGCTCAACGCCGACGACGCGCGGGTGGCGGCGATGGCCGGCATAGCCGCCGAGCGAGACGTCGCCGTGCGCTGGTTCGGCACGGCGGCCGCGGCCCAGGTGCGCGCGGAGGGGATCGAGACGGATGCCTCCGGCACGCGCTGCACGCTCGTCGTCGACGGCACGCCCCTGAGCCTGCACCTGCGGGTGCTGGGCGCCCATCACGTGTGGAACGCGATGGCCGCGCTCGCCGCGGCCGGCGTTCTCGGCGTCCGTCCCGAGGACGCCGTGGCGCGCCTGGAGACCGTCGAGCTCGCCGAGCGCTGGCGGATGCAGCCGATGGGCAGCGACCGCGTGCGCATCATCAACGACGCGTACAACGCGAGTCCCGACTCGATGGCGGCGGCGTTGCGCACCCTCGCCCAGATCACCGGCCCCGGTGAGCGCACGGTGGCGGTGCTGGGCGCGATGAGCGAACTGGGCGAGTACGCCGGCGAGGAGCACGACCGCATCGGCGAGCTGGCGGTGCGGCTGCGCATCCAGCGCATCGTGGTCATCGGAGCCGAGGCGCGGCGGCTGTATCTGGCGGCCGTCGGCGAGGGCTCCTGGGACGACGAGGCGGTGTTCTTCGCGACAGCCGACGAGGCGTACGACTACCTGATGACCGAGCTGCGCGACGGCGACCGGGTGCTCGTGAAATCGTCGAACTCCGTCGGTCTGCGGTTCCTGGGCGATCGTCTGGGAGAATCGTTCTCGTGAGATCACTCCTGACAGCGGCTGCGGTCTCCCTCGCCTTCACGCTCTTCCTCACCCCGGTCTTCCTGCGGCTGTTCCGCCGTTGGGGATGGGGGCAGGTGATCCGCACGCCGGAGGATCCGCACAACCCCAGCCACGGCGCCAAGCGCGGCACGCCGACGATGGGCGGCACGATCTTCATCGTCGGCAGCGTCCTTGGCTATCTGGTCGGCTGCTACACGGGCAACAACCCGCCCACGGTCTCCGGCTGGCTCGTGATCTGGATGATGGTCGGCTTCGGCGTCGTCGGCTTCATCGACGACATGATGAAGGTGCGCCGGCAGAACAGCCTCGGGCTCAGCGGCTGGCCGAAGGTGCTCGGACAGGTCATCGTGACCGTGGCCTTCGGCATCCTCGCGCTGAACTTCCCCGACGGGTACCGTCAGACGCCGGCATCCGGGTTCATCTCGCTGTTCCGCGACATCCCGGTGCTGAACCTGTTCGCGCTGGGGGCCGTCGTCGGCTGGATCCTCTACCTCGTCTGGGTCAGCTTCATCGGCGTCGCATGGTCGAACAGCACCAACGTCACCGACGGACTGGACGGCCTGGCCACCGGCATCGGGGTGTTCACCGTCGCGGCGATGAGCCTGGCCACGTTCTGGCAGTTCAACCAGGCATGCGCGGGCGCGGGCCTGGTCGCCGCGTACCAGCCGGCGTGCTACAGCACCCGCGACCCCCTCGATCTGACGATCATGGCCGCATCGTTCGTCAGCGCCCTGGTCGGCTTCCTGTGGTGGAACGCGCCCAAGGCGAAGGTGTTCATGGGCGATGTGGGCTCGATGGCGATCGGCGGGGTCATCGCGGCGATGTCGATCCTCTCGCACACCGAGATCCTCGCGGCGCTGATCGCGGGCGCGTTCATCATCGGTCCGGGATCGGTGATCCTGCAGCGGTTCTACTTCAAGGCCACGCATGGCAAGCGGCTGTTCCTGATGAGCCCGTTCCACCATCACCTCGAGATGCGCGGTTGGCCGGAGATCACCATTGTCGTGCGGATGTGGATCATCGGGGGCATCCTCGCCGTCACCGGCATCGGGCTGTTCTACGTCGAGTGGCTGTCGCAGACATGAGCAGCCGGCTGGCGTCGCTGACCAGCTGGCACGCTGACTGGCCGGGCCTTCGCGTGGCCGTGCTCGGCCTGTCGGTGACCGGCTTCTCGGTGGCCGACACGCTCGCCGAGCTGGGTGCCGAGGTGCTCGTGGTCACCGAGCACGCCGACGAGGAGTACGCCCGGCTGCTGCCGGTGATCGGAGCGCGACTGCATGAGGCGGTGCTGGACGAGGTCCCCGATGAGCTCGCCGACTTCGCCCCCGATGTCGTAGTGGCCTCACCGGGATTCCCCCCGCATCACCCGGTCGTGCGCTGGGCGCTGGATTCGGGCATCGCCCTATGGGGCGACCTGGAGGTCGCCTGGCGCGTGCGCGACAAGGTCGTGCGCCCCGACGGGCGGCCCGCGGACTGGGTGCTCATCACCGGGACCAACGGCAAGACGACGACCACGCAGATGACGGCGGCGATGCTGGCCGCTGGCGGCCGTCGTGCCGCGCCCTGCGGCAACATCGGGGTCCCCGTGCTCGACGCGGTGCGCGATCCCTCCGGCTTCGACGTGCTGGTGGTCGAGGTCTCCAGCCACCAGCTCTGGTACCTGTCGCATCAGACGACCGGTCCCGACCCGGTCTCGCCGCACGCGAGCGTGTGCCTGAACCTGGCGCCCGACCACTTGCAATGGCACGGCTCGTTCGAGGCGTACCGCGATGCCAAGGCCGTGGTGTACGCGAACACCCGGACGGTCTGCGTGTACAACCGTGCGGATGCCGCGACCCGGCGCATGGTCGAGGACGCCGACGTGGTCGAGGGCGCCCGCGCCGTCGGCTTCGGGTTGGACGTGCCTGGACCCAGCGATCTCGGCGTCGTCGACGGCATCCTCGTCGACCGGGCATTCCTGGAGGATCGCCGCACCCGCGCGCTGGAGCTGTGCACGATCGACGACCTTGCCGAGGCCGGCCTTGCCGCCCCGCATGTGGTGGCCAACGCCCTGGCCGCGGCGGCCCTGGCCCGCTCCCTCGGCGTCGCGCCGGCGGCGGTGCGCGACGCGCTGCTGTCGTTCCACCTGGACGCGCACCGGATCGAGGTCGTCGCGGTGGCCGCGGGGATCACCTGGGTCGACGACTCGAAGGCGACGAACCCGCACGCCGCGGCATCCTCGCTGGCCGCGCATCCCGGCGCGATCTGGATCATCGGCGGGCTGCTGAAGGGCGTCGACATCGCCGACCTGGTCGCCGCGCGCGGTCCGGCCGCCAAGGCCGCCATCGTCATCGGCGTCGATCGGACCCCGATCGTCGCGGCGTTCGCGCGACACGCGCCCACGGTGCCGGTGATCGAGGTGAACGCCGGTGAGACTGAAGATGTCATGGCGCGGGTCGTCGAGATCGCGGCCGGGATCGCCGGTGACGGGGACGTCGTGCTCCTCGCCCCCGCAGCGGCATCCTTCGACCAGTTCTCGTCCTACGCCGATCGCGGCAGGCGCTTCGCCGCCGCCGTGCAGGAGCTGATCGCGAGGGGGGACGATGACCAGCACGACGATCCGTCCTCCGCGCGCGGCGCCTGACGCCACGGCGGCTGCACACGTCGG
>CALKHM010000059.1 GCA_937988695.1 uncultured Microbacterium sp.
TGCGCTGGCGTGAAATCATGATTGTCTCTTTTGCGGAAGCAGGGCGCGGACTATCGGCGCAGGCTGCCGCCGTCGTTGCCGGGCTCGCCCTGCACCGGATAGCGCACGACGAAATCGTTGCCGGGGATGTGCGGGAAGCCGCGAAAATTAGCGGCGTTGGCGAACCGCGTTACGCAGGTCTGGAAACGCTTGTCGCAGCCGGCGGTGACGGTGAGCGTGGCAGGAGCTCCCGTGCCGGCTGCGGATGCCACCGCCGCCGCCAACTCGTCGGTCGCGGCATCCATCCGCGCGCTGCGCGGCGCCTGCACGACGAGCTCCGCGGGCGGTGGCACGGCAGGCGCGATCGACGGCGTCGAGGGGCTGCTCGGCGTCATCTGCGCGGCGTTCTCGCTGTGGATGCCCAGGGCGCCACCGGCGACCACGCCGAGGCCCGCGCCGAGGGCGAGAAGGGCGATGGCCACGACGACGGCGAGGATGCCTCGTCTGCCCGCCGTCGTCATGGATCGATGTTACCGGCGCCCGGTGCGCTCCCCCGCACCGGGCGTGGGCCGTGCGGCTACGATCGGGGCGTGGGCAAGCTTCTGTATGGCACCATGGACCGGTCGTTCGACGTCGATGATCGCACGCTCTTGCATCTGCGGGTCGCGATCCTCCTGAAGCTGCGCCGTGGCGAGAGCTTCGCGCTCACGCTCGAGCACGGTCGCGACCGCGGCAACGGCCGCACGACGCTCTGGCTGAACGAGGCGATCCCGCTCCAGTTCGTGTTCTCGGGCAACCGGCCCGCCTCGATGAACCGCACGTGGGTCGAGGCGCTCATCGACACGGCCCACCGCGTCAATGGGATGGTCATCGTGCCCGAGCCCGTCGAGCAGACGACGATGAGCATCGACGCGGAGGAGTGATCAGACGCTCGGCACGCTGCCCAGGGCCGCATCCTCCGGAAGAAGCTGGATGCCCCCGGTGCTGTTGGCCGAGCGCATGAGTTGCTCGATCCACTGCTTGTTCAGCACCGGCGGCTCGTCTTCGTCGAAGATGAAGTGCAGCGGAACCGAAGGATGCACCCAGATCGTGCTGCGTCCAGAGGGCGCGTCGGTGCCGTGCTGCCACGAGAGCGTGAAGCTCTCATTGCGACGCAGCTTCGTGAACACGGCGATCTTCAGATGTGCGAGGGTGCGGTCGTCGACGACGATCGACGTCCCGGAATCACCATAGAACAGCTTCCCCACGCACGAAGTCTAATCCGCCCACGCGGAAGAGGCCGAATGAGAGAAGGCCGATGCCGCGTTCCCGAACACGCGGCATCGGCCTGCCCATCGGTGGTCCCCCGACCACATCCGATGGATCAGCCGGCCCGACGACCGGTGATGACCCTGGCGAGGAAGACGATCAGCGCGATCACCGCGAGCACGAGACCGACCCAGAGGAGGAAGTTGAGCGTGTGCACGATCCCTCCCGTGATGAGCATGATCACAGCGATGATCGCAATGATCACAAGAAGAATGTTCATCGTCCTCCTCCAATCGTTCCCGCTGCCGGCACAGCCGGCCCTGCGGTGACCGGCCTTCTCGCCGGGCATGCATCGACGGTATGTCATCCACGAGACAGGCCCGCAGCCATTGACATCCGGGATCGCACGGCGTATATGTGCGCGGGCTATGTCCGTGCGCGCATACCGGCCGCATCCCTCGGTGTCAAGGGCAGGATGCCGTGCTCTACGGCGCCGTAGTGTTTCGATGTCACCCGGGTTCACGGGAGGTCACGCCGGTTCATCCGGCGTCACGTCCCGGGCCACCGGCCGGCATTCATGCCTAACCTGGGTCATCGCGACGATCCGGGTGGTTCCGGGCGCCGGTTCATAACCGGTCGTGTAGCGGGTTCGACTCCCGCCGTCGCGTCGAGGGCCCGCGCACGGAAGAGGGACCGCGTCTCCCCGAAAGTGCGGAGACGTCTGTGAGTGACGCGCCCCTGCCGTCAATTGCGAAGCGACGAGACGCGCGCGGACCTGTCAGGATTGACGGACATCCCTCACTGATGTCAGACTTGACCGACATTCCTATAGCTGTCAGAGCTGACGGACAGCTCTCCTGGATGCGTGCTGATGGATATGACGGGACAGACGATGCTGGCAGTGACTCCTGCGGACTGGGGCAACATCATCCGCGACCGCCGACTCGATCTCGGGATGTCCCAGGCCGAGTTGGCCCGGCAGGTGGGCATGAGCCGGCAGTGGGTCGTGCGCTTTGAGAGCGGTCATGCCGGTGTGGCCACGATCGATCACCTGACCCGTCTCGCAGAGGTGCTGAGCCTCGACGTCGAGGCATCCCCTGCATGAGCGATCGCCTGACCGCCTACATCGGCGGTGCGCGCGTAGGCTGGTTCACTCACGCATCCGGCACGAAGACAGTGTTCACCTTCGACGACGCCTGGCGATCCCGCGCACGCCGCATGGAGTTGTCACTGTCGATGCCGGTCGGGCACCGTCGACGCACATCGTGAAGCCCGGCATCCGCGGGCTCGAACACAGTGACCTGAACGAGCACCTGTCCCTCACGGCCGCATCCCTGCTCGGCCTCGAAGCCGCCGACAGCCGCGTGATGACGTTCGAGGACGCGACAGCGATCGTGGTGACGAGGTATGACCGCCTGACGCGGGATGGGCGGATCGTCCGCCTGCATCAAGAGGACATGGCGCAGGCAGCGGGCGTGCACCCGACGGGCAAGTACGAGAACCAGGGCGGCCCGGGTATCGAGGAGATCATCGAGCTGATGAGGGGAACGCGCACCCGCGGCATCGAGCGCAGTGTCGAGCTGTTCTTCGAGGCGACGATCTACAACTGGGCGATCCTCGGCACCGACGCCCACGCGAAGAACTACTCCCTGCTGCACACGGAGACCGGCCCCCTGCTCGCTCCGCTCTATGACGTCGCGACCGCGCTGCCTTACCCGGACATCAACAACCCCCGCAAGGTGAAGCTCGCGATGGCCTATGGCAAGCACTACCGCGACTCCGAGATCGAAGCGCGTCATGTGCTTGACGACGCGGCCCATTTCGGCTTCGACCCCCAGTGGGCCTATGACAAGGCCCGCACAATGCTCGCCGGGATCCCGGACGCCTATTCGCAAGCGGCGTTCGACGCAAAGCTGACGGGCGAGGATGCGGCGTTCGCCGCTCTCATCGTGGATAGGGCGACCGCACGCACCAAGGCCCTCGAACGGGAGTTGCGGAATACCACAGTGCCGGAAGGGACCGGGAGCCGCCGGCGTCGCCCGGCGCAGGCACGGGGCCAGGTCGGTCGATTCCGCTGACGCCCCGCGATCGCCCCTAGTACCCGCCTGATCCCTGTGACAGGCGCCTGCCGAGCGCGTCCCGGCTAAGAGCACGGCCGAGCCCTCTCGCGGAGGGAAGATCGGCCCCCGCACGGCTCACCGTCAGCGCAGCGGCAACAGCACAACGGCGGCCGAGCCGGCCGAGCGCTGCGGCGTTGCCGTCGCCCAAGGTCCCCGTCGAGAGCGCGTGCACGAGCGCCGCCATGAACGCGTCGCCAGCGCCCACGGTGTCGCGTATCCGTGTGCGCGGTGCCGAAACCTCGACTCGCGCAGAGGGAGACGCCAGTATGGCGCCGTCACCCCCGAGCGTCACGACCACCTGTCCGGCGCCGCGCTCGAGCAGACGATCCAGTACGTCATCCGCGGCGTACCCGGGGTAGAGCCAGTCGGCGTCCTCGTCGCTCAGCTTCACGATCCGAGCTCGTGCCGCGATGGCCTCCACGATCGGCACCACTTCGCTCGGGTCACCGATGAGAGCCGGACGGACGTTCGGGTCGAAGGTGACCTCGACGTCGGCTGCCCGCACGAGCGCGGCCACCGCCTCCGCTCCGGGCCGGCGGAAGCAGCCGACGGAGCCGACGTGCAGGATCCCCACGCCGTCGAGTGAGACAGCGCTGTCGATCTTCCACTCGACGTCGAACTCGTATCGTGCCGACCCGTCGACATCGATCTGAGCGATCGCTGTCGCGGTCCGTGCGAGCACGAACGACTCCGCGTCGACGGTCACCCCGGACGCCGCGAGGTGGGAGACGATTCGCTCGCCATGCGCATCGTGCGCGAGAGCAGTCCGCAAGCGCACCGGCACCTCCAGGCGACCAAGGCCGAGCGCCACGTTCGCCGGCGAGCCGCCGACATGCTCTTCGCGTTCGGCGTCCGGCCGTACGACGACATCGATGAGCGCCTCGCCGACCACAAGGACGGGCAACGGTGCACCGCTGGTCATGATCGTCTCCTCCGCGACGCCCGTCACCGCACCTCGTGGACGACGACGCGCCCCGCCGTTGCGGTCACTTCCAACCCGTCGCCGGCCGGTGCGAGAGTCGCACCGAAAAGTCCGCCCGTCGAGGAGACTTCGAGCACGGGGCCGTCGACGATCACACGAACGTCTCTTCCTCCTGGGACGCGATGCTCAGCTGCGCCGACCCTCACTTCCAACTCGTCTCCTGTGCACCGGACCCGGACGACATCAGCGCCGCCCGAGACGACGGCGAGTTCGCCGTCTGCGTTCTCCCACTCGATGTCAGCGGCCAGGCAGTCGACCCGTCCTTCGCGTGATCTGCTGATCCGATGCCGTGCGACGTCGGGGTGCGGCTGAGCGATCAGGACATCGCCGTCGAGCCGCAGACGGTAGGGGACGCTGTGCGCACTCGCCCATCCGGTCTCGACGTCCGCGATGCCACGCATCCAGAACGAGAGGCATGGCTGGCCGTCGGCATCCACGAAGAACGACGGCGCGTAGTAGCTCTCGCCGAAGGTGAGCCTCCCCCAGGCAGACGCCGCGAACCGTCCGTCCGCGTATGTCCCCACGGCGTAGCCCGCGTAATGGAGCACGTCGTCGTCCCACACCGAGGAGACCATGACCGCCCGATCGCCGATCGTGAAGATCTGCGGACACTCCCACAATGCCCCCATCCATACCGGCTCGGTCTCGGTCGAGGATCGCTGCAGCGCGATCCCGTCATACGTCCAGGTGTCGAGGTCGGGGGAGGTGTAGGTCAGCGCCGTCGCCGTCCCGCCCTTGAGACCGGCTCCGACGAACATCCGCCAGTTCGCGCCCTCGCGGCGCAGGAACGGGTCACGGTAGGCGACGATGTCCATCCCCGTCGGCGCCTCGACGACGACGTCGCCCTTGGTCCAGGAGATCCAGTCCTCGCTCTCGGGACGCGCGACACGAACGCGCCCGATGCCGATGTCTGGGAGCGTCACGGACGTATAGAAGATGCGCGTGTCGGAGCCGTCACGGACGAGCGAACCCGTCCAGATCCCATCATCACCGTCGCCGGGCGCGATCGCCACGGGCAGTTCAGTGAGCGACAGGAGGTCCGGCCCCGAGGCATGGCCCCAGTGGCAGTTCGGTGCCCAGGTCGTGCGGCCCGGCACCCACTGGAAGAACGCGTGGTATGCGCCGTCGTGCACCGTGATGCCGTGCGGATCGTTGATCCAACCAGCGCGGGTCGTGAAATGGAACGCGGGCCGCATCAGTCGCCGGCCCCGTGCTCGAAGCGGCGGCGCACGTCGCGAGCGATCTCGACGTTTCCTCGCTCCCAGGCGTCGATCCGCCCACGGCGCTCCGCCCGCATCCTGTCGCGCTTGGCGACGAAGTCCCGCATCCGTTCGGCCGCTGCCTCGCGTGCGGCGCGCTGATCGGGGGTGAGTTCGGGCAGCGGCGCCTCGATCACACGGTCGATGGGGCGCAGCGGCAGGCGCTCATCGACCGGCGGGATCTCCAGCGCGGGGGATGGCAACGTCTGGTACCAGTACGCCGTCGACGACCATTCATCCGAGAGGTGGTTGCCGTGCCCGTGCTCGAAGGTCACCTTGATGCGCTTCTGGAAGCGGATCGGGTCGGCCATGTGGAAGCGGTAGCTGTGGTGGAAGCCCGGCACATCCTCCTCGTGAACGATCGTGCCGTTGAACAGATAGGCGTTGTGCTGCATGCCCCACGCATGGCCGAAGTAGTCCTCCATGCCCGTGCCGTGCAGACTTGGCGGCCAGGTGTCGTCATCGATGAAGATCATGTCGTCGCCCTCGCCCCACCAGGAGCCCTGGAAGTGTCGTACGGCAAGCGTGCAGCCGACATAGTGCCCACGCCCCTGTGTCTCGAGAGCTACATAGTTGTCCTTGCCATCGAGGTTCGGCACGGTCGTCTCGATGCTGTTCGCCTGGAGGTCTGGACCCCAGCCCGCGTTCGGCAGGGCGCGACGCCAGTGCGCGTGGAAGTACACCGTGTCCTCGGGCAGCGGCTCGGTCACCAGCTCGTAGTCGATGTAGAAGTACTGCAGGTACGGGATGTCGTTCTGGTTCTCGACGACGATCCGTGCCCGGCGACCGAACGGCATCCGAAAGTAGCTGTTGAACGCGGCGCTGCCCCCGAACGTGTGCAACTCGGGCTCCTTGGCCGACACCGACAGCGGAAGCGACTCGTAGCTGCCCGACAGCGAGTTCATCAGGCCGAAGAAGTCACCGAGCGGAGCGATCACGCTCGGCGTCTCCTGGTCATCCCAATACATCTTGAGCACGACCTTGCGGTAGTAGTCGGGGTCGACGACCTCCCAGCTCACCCCGAGCGCATTGTGGATCTCGAGCATCGGCACGCCGACCACGTTCGGATCGATCTGACCGGGACCCGGCTGGATGCGGCAGCACTGCGTCATCCAGATGTGGGTGATGAAGCCAGGCCCCTCGAGGTCGGCGAGCGTGCGTTCCTCGCCCGGCATGACGATCCAGTTGTCACTGTTGCGGCCCGTCTGGTCGAAGCTCGATGCACGGGCCGTACGGGCGTGCCGCGATCGGGTGAGGTCGGCGAGCATGCCGCTCGCGCGGGGGGAATCGGTCAACGTCGTCCTCTTTCCGCTCCTGGGGGCACTCCGATGCCGGAGGCTCATGTCGAAACGTTTGTCTGGTCAACCGTAGGCCAGAAGGTCGGAAAGATGCAACACGACGCGCGATCTTCGCCATGCCACTCGGTGATTACACGGATTTTCCAAGAATGAGATAGGTTTGCGCAAAGCACAACGATGATGAGGAACCAAGGGGGCCACATGGCGACAATGGTGGATGTCGCGCGGATCGCCGGCGTGTCGATCTCCACGGTCTCGCACGTGCTGAACGGCACGCGCAACGTGGAGCACGCCACCCGGCGCAAGGTCGAGCGCGCGATCGAGCAGACCGGGTACCGCCAGGACACTCTCGCTCGGGCGATGCGCCGCTCCCGCACCGACAGCATCGGACTCGTCGTCTCAGATGCGGGTGAGCCGGCCTTCGCCGAGATGGCCCACGGTGTCGAGCAGGCAGCGGCCGAGCGCGGTCTCACGCTCCTGCTGGCCAACTCCGCCGAGGACGCCGATCGCGAGCAGCGCGCCGTGCGCACGCTCCTGGACAGGCGGGTGGACGGGCTCATCCTCGCCAGGGCCGCCAGCTCCGCCCCTGGATTGATGGAGGGCCTCAGCGGCGAGAAGGCGCCCGTGGTGCTCCTGGACCGCCTCTACCGCGACCTTCCGTTCGATCAGGTCGGCGCCGACAACCGGGACTCCATGCGGCGGCTCATGGCCCATCTCACCTCGCGCGGGCACACCCGATTCGCCGTCGTCGCCGGCGACAGGCTCGTGGCCGAACCGCAGGCGCTGGTCGGAGCGGCGGATGCGTCCGGCGTGTTTGTCGTCGGGCTGTCCGCGTAATGCCCGGCGAGACAGCCGCAAATAACGCCCTGAGGATATTTCTGATCGCGACGGAGGAATCCGGCGATCGCCTCGGCTCCAGCCTGATGAAAGCTCTGCGGCAGCGGCTCTATGACGCCGTCCGGTTCGAAGGCGTCGGCGGTCAGTCGATGGCGCGCGAAGGCCTGACCTCGCTGTTTCCGATTGAAGAACTTTCGATCATGGGGTTCGCCGCGGTGGTCAAACAACTTCCCATGATCCTGCGGCGCATTCGCGAAACCGCCGATGCCGTGATCGCCACCGCGCCCGACATGCTC
>CALKHM010000060.1 GCA_937988695.1 uncultured Microbacterium sp.
TGTGCACCGTCAAAGCCCTCCGGCGACTGCCCACCCGCCGCGCCCGTCGGCGCCTGTGCACCGTCAAAGCCCTCCGGCGACTGCCCACCCGCCGCGCCCGTCGGCGCCTCACCCTCATCGGCCGCAGCCACCGCCTCCGGCTCGGCGGCGACGGGGCCGGTGCGAAGCAGCGCGTGCGCGTCGCCGGG
The DNA here is from genome assembly GCA_937988695.1 of uncultured Microbacterium sp. Taxonomy (GTDB): domain Bacteria; phylum Actinomycetota; class Actinomycetes; order Actinomycetales; family Microbacteriaceae; genus Microbacterium. The sequence continues at coordinate 189 of CALKHM010000060.1, forward strand.
GGCATCCATCGCCATCGCCAGCACCGGCCCGCGCGCCGTGGTCGCGCGGCGGCCGACCACGCGCGGAGACTGCCGCGCACGGCGACGTGAGCTGGCGGTGGGCACGGCCAGCAGCAGCGCGGCCGCCACGGCGATCAGCTGCGCGATGGCGATGCCCCGACCGAGACCCTCCACGGCCGGGCCGGCCGGTGCGCGCGGCGCAACGGTTCCGGTCACCCGCCACAGCGTGCCCTTGCCGGTGAAGCCGACGGCGTCCAGCCCGTCGCGCTGGTCGAGGGCGGTGGTGGCGCTCAGCAGAAGCTCACGGGCGGAGTCGGCGGCGGCCGTGCGCAGCAGCACGAACCCGATGCCATCCGCCCGTAGCCGGTCGACGATGTCGGTCGAGGTCGGAGTGACCAGGTCGGCGGCGAGCTCGGCGATGGCCGTGTCGGCGGCCGTGGGCGCGGTGCGGGTGGCCAGGACCGTCGACTGCCCGCCGAGGGTCTCGCTCTCGCCCCAGGCGACACGAGCCGAGACGGCGCCGCCGGGCAGCGGCTGGAGCACGACCGTGCCGGTGTTCGCGTTGCTGCGACCCTCGGCGGCGACGAAGGCCGGCAGCGTCGAGGCAGGACCGTCGGTGAGCACAGTGGCCTCGCGCAGCTGTGCCGACAGCGCCGGCAGCGCGAAGACGGCCAGGGCCAGCATCGCGATCGTCGCGCTGAGCACCCGGGGGCGCCCCGCCGCCAGCGCACGGTCGGCATCCGGTGAGGCGTTCGGCGCGAACCCGGTGTCCAGGGTGACCAGCGCGGCGCCCGCGACACACGCCCAGACCAGGCTGAGGGCGCTTCCCGGCCAGATCGCGACGGCGACCGGGCCGACGGTCACGACCGAGATGCCCACCACGAGGAACGCGGTGGCCAGTCCCGCCAGCGCGACCACGAGCAGCACCAGGCCGGCGATCCAGCGTCTGGTGAAAAGGGCCAGCACGGCCAGCACGCCGACCGGCGCGAGCAGCACGAGCAGCCACACCGCAGGCACGGTCTGGGCCCAGGGGCCGAACGCGCCGGCGCGCAGCAGTGCGCCCCAGCCGCCCGGGTCCATGGTCGGCGAGCCTGCCGCCAGCAGCGCACGGCCCGCGGCATCCGCCGTCGCCTGCGGTCCCGCCCAGGGCACCCCGGGATCGGCCAGCAGCGCCGACAGGTTGTTCTCGGCGAGTCGCCGGAAGACAAGCGGCGCGGCCATCGCGATCGTCGGGATGACGACCCAGATGACGCGCGCTGCGCCATGGCCACGACGCACCGTGGAGATCAGGACGAGCAGCACGAGCCACACCAGCACCAGCGCCGGCGCCAGTGACGGCGCACAGGCCACGACGGCGGCCAACAGCAGGGATGCCGCGCCCGACGCGCTCCACGAGCGGTGGGCGACCGTCCCGGTATAGATCAGCCAGGGCAGCAGCACATGCACGAGCACGGCGGCGGGCCTGCCCTGCGTGAGCGCGGCCAGGAACGTGGGCGCGAGCGCCCAGAGCACCGCGCCGGTGATGCGCAGCGACGAGCGGTCTGTGACGCGGGTCGCGGCGAACCAGGCGCCGAGCACGGCAAGCGGCATCGCGAGGATCCACAGCAGCACGATGGCCTTGGACGGGTCGCCCGGCCAGAGCGAGCCGAGCACTGCGACCACCGCCGAGAAGGGGTCGGCCGGAGCGATCTCGCCGAGCCCGAACGGGCGCAGCCCGTAGCCGGCATCCGACCAGAGCCGACTCACGGTCGACCGCAGCGGAGCCAGGCCACCGCCGCCGAGCGCCGGCCACACCAGCAGCGAGGGGAACACGGCCACCGACACCACCAGTGCGCCCAGCACTGCCCACGCACCGCCGCCCGTGAAGAAGCGCAGCTCGCCGCGACGCACGTCGGCGTCGTGTGCGTCCTGATCCGGACGCAGGGACTGCCGCAGCTTGTCACGGGTCATGCGCAGCGGCGCGAGCAGGCTCCACGGCGTCGTTCGAGCGCGCCGGATGCGGGCGCGTGCCTGTGCCAGCGCACGCAGTCGCACGATCGTGACCGCCGTGGCCCCCCACTCCGGGAGGATCCGGCCCGGCGTCTTGCCGACCAGCTGCACGATCGTGCGCCACAGCGCGACCGGCACGAGCGAGAGCCACTGCAGCGCGACCGCCCACGCCGGGGCATAGGCCAGACGCCGGTGCAGCTGTGCGCGGCGACGCATGTACGTGTTGTGCGCGGTGCGCGCGGGGGGCAGGCCGGGCAGCCCCGCGACGCCGTCGCCGTAGACGGCGACGCGCGCGGCCGGAACGACGATCACACGCCCTCCGGCCAGGCGCAGGCGCACCCCGAGGTCGAGTCCCTCGTCGGCTCCGGCCAGCGCGGGGTCGATGCCCTGAACGCGCATCCACGCGTCGGCGCGCACGAGCACCGCGCGGATGTCGGAGCCCAGCACGTCCTCGGTCGCATCGTGCTGGCCCTGGTCGAACTCGTCGTCGGCGAGGCCGATGGTGCGGCCGAACCGCGTCATCGTCGCACCCAGCGACACGATGCGGGCGCTGTCATCCCACCGCACGAGCTTGGGGGCGACCATCCCCACCGACGGCGCGAGCTCCAGCGCGTCGGCGAGGTGGGCCAGCGCATCCGGCTCTGGCGGCGTGTCCTGGGCGAGCAGCCAGACGGCATCGCCATGGATGTCACGGCCGCCCAGCGCCAACGCGTCGGCGAAACTCGTCCCCCGCGGGGCGGAGATCACCGCGGAGGCAGGGGATGACGCGGCGAAGGCCGCCGCGTCGGGGTCGTCCCCGCACAGCACGATGGTCAGCGCCGCCACCTGCTGGGTCTGCGCGGACAGCGCAGCCAGCATGCGCTCCAGCCGGTGGGCGGCGGGCACACGCGCGTCGGGACGCACGACAAGAAGGGCGTGAACTCGGGCGGGCATGACCTGGACAGCCTAGGCCGACGGTCCTCAGATCCCGCCCCGACTCGCCGCATACCGAGGTCCCCGCTGAGCTACGAGGCGACGAGCGGGAAGCCGCTAGCTGGCCCGGCGCTTCAGGCGCCGGCGCTCACGCTCGCTCAGCCCGCCCCAGATGCCGAAGCGCTCATCGTTCTGCAGCGCGTACTCGAGACACTGGGCGCGGACCTCGCACGACATGCAGATGCGCTTGGCATCGCGCGTCGAGCCGCCCTTCTCCGGAAAGAACGCTTCCGGGTCGGTCTGCGCGCACAGGGCGTCAGCCTGCCATGCGAGCGGATTGTCCTCTTCGACCGGTCTCCGGACGCCCGGTACACCGAGATCGACCGGATCGACGAACCAATCTGCGGGAACGCCTGAGCGGTACTGTGCGCCCGTCATCTCGTTCTCCTACCTGCTTTCCCCCCACGCGATAAGCGCTTGCTGATAATTACACAGGTGTCATTCGCGATGGTCAAGTCGCAGATGGTAAAGCCTCAGGCGCAGGTTGAAGCTTTGCGACGCGCCGACGGCGTGTCGCCTTCCGATAACGAAGCGATGCAGACGGATGCCACGGCCGCCGCCGCACCGTGCGCGATGATGCGCACCCGGCCGCCTCACCTCCGCACGTCCTGACCCGGGCCGGGTAGCCTGAATCCACCATGGCCGTCCGCTCCCAGCATCCCGTCGCCGCCGTTCCGACGGCTCCCGTCCGCGAGAAGTCGGCTCACCTGCTGCTGCGCGCATGGTGCATCTTCGTGCTGTTCCTCGCGCTGTCGGGCCTAGCCTGGGTCACCGCGTTCGGCGAGGTCGTGGCCGGCACCGTCACGATCGCATCGGGCGTCGTCTCGGTGACGCTGTGGCTGGTCATCCGGCCCCCCGTGCAGTGGCGCCGCCTGCCGTGGTTCCCGGTGGCCTACGCCGTCTGGGCAGGCCTGTCGATCGCCTGGTCGCAGTGGCCGGGCGTATCGGCGCTCACCTGGCTGCTGCTGCTGATCACCTCGGTGCAGGGCCTGTTCGTGGCCGCCATGCTGACCTGGCACGAGCTTGTGCGCGCGGTCGCCTCCGCGTTGAAGTGGTGCCTGGGGCTGTCGCTCGTGTTCGAGTTCGCCGTGGCGGCGTTCCTTCAGGGCCCGCTGCTGCCCGGCTTCGTGATCCCCGAGAGCCGCGCCGCCGACCCGATCGTGTACTGGTGCCGCGGCAATCTGTTCAACGACGGCCGCATCCAGGGCATCTATGGCAGTGCCAATCCCCTCGCGGCCGTGTGCCTCCTGGCCGTCATCGTCTTCGCGATCCGGATCGCTGCACGAGCGCCTCGCCGCGTGCTGTTGGCCGTGTGGGTCCTCGTCGCCGGCTACCTCATGTACCGCGCCTCGTCGGCGACCGTCTATCTCGCCGTCGTCGGCGTGGCGGCGGTGCTGGTCGCGGTGCTGCTGATGCGCAGCGCCCCGCGCCCGGGCGCGCGCGCGAAGTGGTATCTGCTGTTCGTGATCGTGGGCGTGGGTGGAGTGCTGGTGGCATGGCTGCTGCGCAACGTCATCTTCGGCGCGCTGGGCCGATCGGCCGATCTGACCGGCCGGGAGAGCATCTGGCAGAAGGTGCTGGAGCGCACCGCCGAACGACCGGTCGTCGGATGGGGCTTTGCCACGCCGTGGATCCCGAGCGACCCGCACTTCCAGGGCTGGATCATCGACCATGGCCAGACCGTCATGCAGGCGCACAACATGTGGATCGACGTGTCGATGCAGCTGGGCATCATCGGCGTCATCCTCATGGCGCTGCTGTTTCTCGCCTACGTGTGGCGGGCCTGGTTCTTCGCCGTCGACCGTCCCCGCTGGGATCTGCGGGCTGACCGCCCGTACTCGCCGGTCACCTTGCTGCCGACGCTCGTGGGAGCGCTGTTGCTCGTGCAGGGGCTGTCCGAATCCGAGCCGCTGCTGCTGTGGGGCTGGATGTTCGTGGTCATGCTCGCCTTCAAGATCAAGCAGTCCCCGCACGTGGGGATGGGTCCGATCGAGCAGCGCGTCGCCATCGAGCGCGGAGAGCTCATCACCGACGAAGACCCGCCAGAATCCGGAGAGCCCCGGTGAGAGCTGCCCAGCGGCCGCACTGGCTGGCCGAGCTGCTGCGCTCGGCGGGGATGGCACGGGCGTTCACCCTGATCGCGTTCGGGGCGGTCTTCTCGTCGCACGCCGTGCAATGGCTGGCCGGCGACGTCACGTACATCACCATGATCGCGAGCCTGTGCGTGCTGGGGCTGGGGATGCTGGTGGCCCGCCGACGCGAGCTCTCGTTCTTGCGACTGGTTCCGATCACGCTGATCGTGTTCACGCTGTGGCTCGGCCTGAGCGTCATCTGGAGCCGCTCCCCTTCGCAGACCACGATCGGCTGGGTGTCGTTCCTCGGGATCGCGTTCCTCGCCATCGTGGTCGGGCACGTCCGCGACACGTTGCAGACCGCCCGGGCGCTCGGCGACGTCATGCGCTGGCTGCTGTCGATCTCCCTCGGCCTCGAGGTCGTCATCGGCATCCTGCTGCCGCAGCCGCTGCACCTGCTGGGCATCGACGGCAACATCATCCGACTCGGTCCTGTCGAGGGCATCTTCGGCTCCCGCAACATGCTCGGCTTCGTCGCCGTGCTCGCCCTGATCACCTTCATCGTCGAATGGCGCACATCGTCCGTGCGACCCGGTGTCGCGGTGTACTCCGTGGCGGTCGGCGGCGTGCTGGCGGTGCTGTCGCGATCCCCCACGGTGCTCGTGCTCGCCGTCTCGGTCGGGATGGCCACGGCTGTGCTCGCGATCGTGCGGCGCATGCACCCGCACAACCGGAACACGTTCCAGTGGAGCCTCGGCGCCGTCGTCATCGTGGGGCTCGCCGTCGCCTATCTGTTCCGGCACCAGATCATCGCCGCGGCCGGAGACGATTTCTCCATCCGGGCGAATCTGTGGCGGATGATGTCGATCTTCGTGCGCTTCTACCCGATCCAGGGATTCGGCTGGTTCGGGCCGTGGCCGCAAGACGAGTATCCGTTCATCTCGATCAACTACGCGCTCGCCAAGGACTACTCGACCGGACTGAACGCCTACGCCGATCTGGTGCTGCAGGTCGGCTGGGTCGGTGCGTTCCTGTTCGTCGCGATGGTCGGCATCGCCGTGATCCGTTCCTGGCTGGTAGCCGGCGAGCGCCGCGCGATCGTCTACGCGTGGACGCCGCTGATCCTGGTCACGCTCGTCGTCAACTCGTTGTTCGAGAGCTTCACCCTGTTCGGGGCGGGCCTCATGCTCCTGGTCGTCTGTCTCATCCGTGCCGGCCAGTCACGCTCCTGGCGCGAGCGGATCGAGTCGGTCGCCCAGGAGGAGCCGGAGCTGCCCACGGAGTAGCCGCTTCCACGCTCAGGAGTCGAACGGTCCTGTTGCAATTTCTCGGGCATCCTCCGCGGACCCGCGGCGGGCCACACCGATGCCGCCGTGCCGATCCTACTTCTGTACCACGAGGCCGGAGCACGTCTTCGAGATCGACACCGGCGTGGTGGTGACCGTCGGCGAGTACCGGACCGAGATCGGACCGAGGGCGCCCTTCGGGATCGTGCTGGTGTAGGAGACCGTGCGAGTCTCGTTCTGACCGACGAACACGCGGATCACCTTGCCCTCGTGCCCTTCTTCCGCACCGCTGCGTGCGCCGTCCCAGGCGTCTCCGTACTCCGGGTTCACGCCGGTGATGCGCGATCCGGGGGGCGCCAGGTACATCACGTCGAGCACGAAGTCCTGACGCGGGATGCCATAGCGCTTGTTCCGAAGTCCGAGCTGATAGCTCGTCATCCCGGTGCTGGGCACGCTGTTGGCGATCGTCAGCGAGGTGGTGATCGTGCCGGCGTCGAGGTTGCAGGTGACGTTCACCCTCGTCTTCATGAAGTACTCGAGCTTGCTGTACGCCGCATCGTTGGCGAAGATGCCGACCTCGGTGGTCTTCTTGTTGTCGGTGGTCATGGCGCCGTCCAGCCCCATCTCCGCCGACATCGCCTGCTCGTCCTCACGTGGGAACCACGCATGCAGTCGCTGCTCCTTGATGGAGACCTGCAGCTGGTCGAGCATCTTCATGACATCCCAGTCGCCCGACGACAGCTTGGCGAACACGCGCGAAGCGACATCCGCGAAGAAGGCATCCTGCTTGGAGTTCCCCTTGTATCGCGTGTACGCGTCATACAGGAGCGCCTCGACGACGTTGCCCGATGTGAGGGTGCGCCCGTCGGCTGTCTTGATCGGTCCCGTGACCTTCAACATGTGCGAGAGCACGACGGGATCGAGCGTGATGACGCCGTCGAGGTGTTTTCCGGTGGTGATGGTCCACAGGGAGTCGAAGGCCTCGGCCGTGGTGGGGAAGTTCGGCGTGCGGGTGAAGTTCCCGAACCTCTGGAAGGTGTCGGGCTCGTAGAGGGCCTGCGTCTGGGCCGGCGGGAAGATCACCTGGAGGTCGCGACGGAAGCTGAACGTGCTCGTCTGCTCTTCGAGCTTGAGGTGTCCGTTGTCGACGTCGACGATGGCCGTGGCCGCAGGCAGTCCGCCGGCAGCGCGAGCCTCGGCGTTGTTCTGGAACACCAGCATGTAGGTGCGCTTCTCGTCGGCGCCGGCGACCTTCAGGAAAGTCGGCAGATAGTGCTCGACCTGCGTGAGCACGGGGCCGGCTTCGTCCATGATGTCGAACAGCGAGCCGATGGCGTTGTCGACCACCGGGAGGATCTTCGTCCGGTCGACGCCGTCGAGGGTCGTCTTCGCATCGGCGAATGCCGTCTTGATCTCGGGCAGCGAGCTCTGAGCGGCCTCCACCGGCTCGAGGTCGACGCCGCCGCCCTTCACCGACACTTTGTCGATCTTCAGCGCGCTCAGCATCTTGATCGCC
>CALKHM010000061.1 GCA_937988695.1 uncultured Microbacterium sp.
CGGCGCGCTCCTCCCCGACGCCGGCGACCCCGGGGCCGCCTTCACGGCGATCACCCAGATCGGCACGGAGGCGGCGGGCGTGGTCTTCTTCTGGCGTGACGTCGTCCGCATCATCGCGCACTGGTTCCGTGCGCTGTCCGGCAGGATCCCGCGCAACGACCCGGACGCGAAGATGGGCTGGCTCATCATCGTGGGCACGATCCCCATCGTCGTGCTCGGACTGCTGTTCCAGACCGCGATCGAGACCACACTGCGCTCACTGTGGATCGTCGCCGCGAGCCTGATCGTGTTCGGCGTGATCCTCGGCATCGCCGACATGGTCGCCACGCAGCGGCGCAAGCTCGACGACCTGACGGTCGGCCACGGCATCGTGTACGGCCTTGCGCAGTCGCTGGCCCTCATCCCGGGCGTGTCACGTTCGGGCGGCACGATCACAGCTGGCCTGCTCCTGGGCTATACGCGGGAGGCCGCCGCACGGTACGCGTTCCTGCTGGCGATCCCCGCCGTGTTCGGCAGCGGGCTGTACGAGCTGTACAAGACGGTGAAATCACCGACGCACGAGGTGTTCACGATGGGTGAGACGGCCGCTGCCACCATCGTGGCGTTCATCGTCGGCCTCACGGTGATCGCGTTCTTCATGAAGTGGATCACCCGGCACAGCTTCCTGCCGTTCGTGGTCTACCGCGTCGCCGTCGGCGCGGCTCTCATCGTGCTGCTGAGCACGAACGTGATCCAGCCCTGACCGTCCGGCCCGAGCGTCTCCCGGCCCTCACCGGCGCGGGTCGTCCCGACCCGGCTTGCCGTCGCCGCCGCGACGCAGATACCGCTCGAACTCGCGGGCGATCGCGTCGCCGGACGCGTCCGGCGAGTCCCAGGTGTCCCGAGCGGCCTCCAACTGGCGGATGTACTCGCTCATCTCCTCGTCCTGAGCGGCAGCGGCATCGATCGTCGCCTCCCAGGTCACGGCCTGCGTGGCCAGATCGCCGCGGGGCACCGACGTTCCGGTGACCTCCTCGAGCTTCTCCAGGAGAGCCAGGGTCGCCTTCGGGGACGGCGTGTGCCCGGCCACATAGTGCGGCACGCTCGCCCACAGCCCGATCGTCGGGATGCCCGCATCCTCGGCCGCTGCGGCCAAGGCGCTCAAGATCCCCACCGGACCCTCATAGACGGGCTTCTCCAGATCGAGCGCCGTGCGCAGCTGCTCGTTGTCGCTGCCGGCGAACACGGAGATCGGACGGGTGTGCGGAACGTCGGACATCATCGAGCCGAGTGCGACGAGGCCGGTGACGTCTTCACGCAGCATCACGTCGACGAGCTCTCCGGAGAAGGCCTGCCAGGCCCGCGCCGGCTCCACACCGGTCAGCAGCCAGAGCTGCGTGCCGCGAGGGCGCCCCGAGGGACGATACACCGTGGCATCCGGCCAGGACAGCGTGCGTCGACCGTCGGAGTCCGTGCGCATCTCCGGACGGGTGTACTGGTAGTCGAAGTACAGCTCGGGGTCGACGGCGAAGACGCGCTCATAGGCACCGGTCTCCTTCAGGAGCGCGGTCGCGGCCGTGGCCGCCTCGCCGGCGTCGTTCCAGCCGTCGAACGCGACGACCAGTACACGCCGACCCAGTCCGTCCACAAGAGCCCCTCCCGCTCGCGTCCTACCCAGGATAGGCGCAGCCCCGCGACGTGTGACCCGGCCCGCCGCATCCGGCTGGATAGCATGGAGGGATGACGTCCCGCCTGCCCGCTGCCGTCCTCTGGGACATGGATGGGACCCTTGTCGACACCGAGCCCTACTGGATGGCCGCGGAGACCCCTCTGGTGGAGAGCTTCGGCGGCAGCTGGTCGCACGAGCAGGCCCTGCAGATGGTCGGGCTGGGGCTGGATGACGCCGCCCGTATCCTGCAGGCACAGGGTGTGCGGATGGATGTCGCGGGCATCGTCAGGCACCTCACCGACGAGGTCCTCGCCTCGCTCGCACGGGACGGCGTGCCGTTCCGCCCGGGAGCACGGGCGCTGCTGCAGAGCCTGAAGAACGCCGGCGTGAAGACCGCGCTGGTGACGATGTCGATGCGCAGGATGGCGCAGACCGTGGTCGACCTCATCGACTTCGATGCGTTCGACGTGGTGGTCGCCGGTGACGATGTGACGCGTCCGAAGCCGTTCCCCGACCCGTACCTGCAGGCCAGTGCCGCGCTCGGCATCGATCCGCGCGATGCGGTCGCCATCGAGGACTCGCCCAACGGCCTGCGCGCGGCGGTCGCGTCCGGCGCCGTGACCCTCGGCGTGCCGTTGATGGTGTCGTTGACCGGCGCCGGCGCCCACGCGCTGTGGCCGTCGCTGGAGGGACGCACGGCCGACGATGTCGCCGAGCTGTTCGCGACGCACCGTCACGAGGAGGTGGCATGAGCCACGCACCGCAGCCGAGTGGGCCGTTCCGGTACGGGGACCGCGTGCAGCTGACCGGCCCCAAGGGAAAGCTGCACACCATCACGCTGCGCGAAGGCGGGCAGCTGCACACGCATCGCGGGGTGCTGCGTCACGACATGCTCGTCGGTCTGCCCGATGGTTCGGTCGTGCGCAACAGCTCCGAGACCGAGTACCTCGCGCTGCGCCCGCTGCTGCGTGACTTCGTGATGTCGATGCCGCGCGGCGCCGCCATCGTCTATCCGAAGGATGCCGCGCAGATCCTCACCCAGGCCGACATCTTCCCAGGTGCGATCGTCGTCGAGGCGGGCGTCGGCAGCGGCGCGCTGTCACTATGGCTCCTGCGGGCCATCGGCCCGGAGGGACGGCTGGTCTCGTTCGAACGCCGGGAGGAGTTCGCCGACGTCGCGCGGGCGAACGCCACCGCGTTCCTGGGGGAGAGCCCGCAGAACTGGCAGATCGTGATCGGCGACCTGGCCGATGCCCTCCCGCCGTCCTTCCCGTCAGGTGCGGTGGATCGCGTGGTGCTCGACATGCTCGCCCCGTGGGAGTGCATCGACGCCGTCGCCGATGCCCTCGTGCCCGGCGGCGTGGTGCTGTGTTACGTCGCCACGGCGACCCAGCTCAGCCGCGTCGCAGAGTTCATCCGGGGCACCGGACTGTTCACCGAGCCGGAGTCCAGCGAGACGATGGTCCGCGGCTGGCATGTCGAGGGTCTGGCCGTGCGACCCGACCATCGCATGGTCGCGCACACCGGGTTCCTGCTGACCGCGCGCCGCCTGGCACCCGGGGCGGTACCGCCGGACGTGCGCCGCCGAGGGGTGCGCAAGACCGCCTACGGCGACGAGGACGTGGAGGCGTGGACGCCCGGCGCCGTGGGCGACCGTGAGATCACCGACAAGAACCTGCGCAGGCGCGCCCGCGACGCGCAGCGGGCGGCCGACGGTGCGCAGCAGGCGGCGCAGGGGCGTCGGGCCGCGCACGAGGCACAGAACGGGAGCGCCTAGACTGTTCCGGTGCGCAAGATCCCCGTTGCCCTCGCCGTCCTGTCTCTGACGGCCGTCGCCCTCGTCGGCTGCGCGTCCAGCAGCGACCCGGCGGCGTCCTGCCCGCGGACGACCGACGCCGGCTCGTCTACCATGAACCTCATCTCGGTCACGGGCGGATCATCCGCCCAGCCGAACGTCGAGGTGCGCACTCCGCTGCACACGACGACCACGCAGTTCAAGGATGTGGCCAAGGGCACCGGGGACGTCCCGATCACGAGCGACTCGCAGATGGTCGTGCTGGATGTCGCGCTGGTCAGCGCGACGACGGGAAAGACGCTGGTGACGACGCCCTACGACGGCGACGAGAGCCGCGTGTATCCGGTCTCGCAGTGGGTGCAGTCGTTCCCGGGGTTCAAGGACGCCCTCCACTGCGCGACAGCGGGGACGCGGGCGGCCGTCGCCATCGCCCCGGGCGGCGTGCCGGAGGCATCGCTGGCGAGCCTGGGCATGACCAAGGGCGACTCGCTGGTGGCGGTTCTGGACGTGCGGAAGGTCTATCTCGCTGCGGCGAACGGCAGCCCCGTCTACAACGACGGGTTCGGGATGCCGGCGGTGGTGCGTGCGCCAGGCGGTCGCCCCGGCGTCATCGTGCCCGACAGCCCGGCCCCCAAGACATTCCAGACCGAGGTGCTCAAGCGCGGCGACGGCGCGAAGGTCAGCGCGCAGCATCCGGTGCTGCTGCAGTACACCATCGTGAACTGGACGGACAAGTCGGTCGCCGACACCACGTGGGACACCCAGGCGCAGTTCGTGACGCTGTCCACGAAGTCGAAGGGCTTCCAGCGCGCCGTCGAGGGGCAGACCGTAGGTTCGCAGATCCTTGCGGTCATCCCGCCGGCCGACGGTGACTCAGGGGCCAAGGACACGCAGATCGCGGTCATCGACATCCTCGGCATCGGCCCCGACAAGGCTGCTGGCGCGCAGTAGCCGCGCCTGCGTCCGTGCGACGGCACCGGCCCCTAGGATGGGTGGGTGCCCGCCGACGACGTCTCCGTGTCTTCCGCCGAGCGCACTGCGCCCGAAGAGCGTCTGCTGAACCTCGTCGTCGCCCTGATGGCCACCGACCAGGGACTGACCAAGGACACGATCCTCGGCTCGGTCTCCGGCTACCGGGAGCAGATGGAGGCCGGCGCGTCGAAGGACGCGCTGGAGAAGATGTTCGAGCGCGACAAGGAGAACCTGCGCGGGCTGGGCGTGCCGATCGAGACGATCGGCGACCGGCTCGAGCCGGACGATCTGCGACAGGCCCGCTATCGCGTCCCCACGGCGGAGTATGCGCTGCCCGACGAGATCACCTTCACCCCCGCTGAGGTCGCCGTGCTGAACCTGGCCGGCAGCGTGTGGGGGGAGGAGTCGCTGTCCGCGCCCGCCCGCAGCGGGCTGCGCAAGATCCGCTCCCTGGGCATCGCCGTCGACGAACCGATCATCGGCTACGCGCCCCGCATCAGCTTGCACGGCACGGCGTTCGCGCCGCTGCAGCGAGCCATCGAGCAGGCGCGGGTCGCGACCTTCCCGTACCTGAAGCCGGGCGAGGAGAACCCTCGCACGCGCACCATCCGTCCGCTGGCGCTGGTGGAGTACGAGGCGCGCTGGCATGTGTACGGCATCGACGTGGATGCTGCTGCGGAGCGCACGTTCCTGCTGTCGCGGATCGTCGGAGACGTGAAGATCACCCGGACCTCGTTCGACCAGGCGTTGCGTGCGGGTGCGGGTGAACGCGCCCTTGCCGGCCTCGAAGACCTCGCCCGGCGGCAGAGTGCTCTGCTGGAGGTGCACCCGGGCACCGAGGCGTCCCTGCGCCTGCAACGCCGGGGGACGGCGGAGGTGCAGGGGATCAGGGTCCCGTTCGTCGACGTGCACATCTTCGCCGACGAGCTGGCGTCGTACGGCCCGGAGGTGCGCGTCGTCGATCCTCCTCAGCTGCGTGACCAGGTGATCCGTCGACTGCGCGCAGCGCTGGCGGCGAACGGGGGTGCGCGATGAGTCCGGCCTCCCGGCCGGTGCTGGCCACCGAGCGCGCCGCGCTGATGCTGCAGCTCGTGCCATATCTGATCAACAAGGGCGATGTCGCGGTCGAGGAGGCCGCGGCGGACTTCGACGTGTCGCCGCAGCAGATGCGGGGGATGGTCGAGAAGCTCACCGTGATCGGGCGTCCTGGCGACAGCGGTTACTGGCAGATGGCGAATGACCTGTTCGACATCGACTGGGATCTGCTCGAGCAGCAGGACCGCATCTCACTGACCAATGCCGTCGGTCTCGAACACGCGCCGCGGCTGACCGCGCGCGAGGCCGCGGCGCTGCTGGCCGGACTCCAGCTCGCCCAATCATTGCCGGGTGTGAGGGACAGCGGCGTGATCGCCGGGCTGCTCGCCAAGCTCGCGCGCGGGGCCTCCAGCGCACCGGCCGACGTGATCGTGGCGCCCGAGCCCGTCGACGACGTGCGGATGACCGTCGACGACGCGCTGCGCAAGCGCGTGGCGGTCTCGTTCACCTACAAGGCTCCCGACGCGCCGGTGACCACCCGCACCGTCGACCCGGTGAAGGTGCACATCGCCGACGGGCAATGGTATCTGCAGGGGTGGTGCCATCTGCGCCAGGCGATGCGCACCTTCCACCTCGACCGGGTCAGCGACCTCGCTCTCACCGACATCGCGATCACGCACGGTGAGGAGCCGGTGCCCGCGCTGTTCGACATCGACGAGGGTGACATCGTCGCGCGCATCCGGTTCCGCGAGGCGGTGGCCGGCCTGTTGCGCGGCTACCTCGGGCGTGCGCAGCAGATCGTCGGCGATGGACCCGTGCGTGACGCGACACTGCGGGTGGCCGACCCGCAGAGCCTGAAGCGCCTGGCGACCGGGCGGGGCGGCGACGTCGAGATCATCGAGCCCCTCCAGGCACGAGATGCCGCGGCCGAGTGGGCACGGTCGGCCCTGGAGCAGTACCCCGGGCAGTCCACGGACTGAGCGCGCCGCACGCCACGGGCACCGCCCTGCGGGTTAGACTGAATCCACCGCGCACGACAAGGAGAGACCATGGGCGCATTCGGGTGGCCGCACCTGCTGATCATCCTCGCGGTGATCCTGCTGTTGTTCGGCGCTGCGAAGCTGCCGGCGCTGGCGAAGAGCCTCGGGCAATCGGCTCGTGTGTTCAAGGGCGAGATGAAGGCGATGAAGGACGACGACACGAAGTCCTCCGCAGCCCCCGCCGCGGGAACCGACGCGCCGGGCGAGGCGCCCGCATCGCGCTCCACCGGCGACACCAAGCCATAGCCGGACGTGACCCAGACCGGCCCGTCGCAGCTGGAGGAACCCGCACCGCCGCCTCGGGATAAGCGGATGTCGCTTGCGCAGCACCTGCGCGAGTTGCGCAAGCGCCTGTTCGTCGCCGCGGCGGGGCTCGTCGTCGGCATGATCATCGCGTTCATCATCAGCGAGCCGGTGATCGAGCTGCTCTCCGCGCCCATCGCGCAGATCGCCGCCGCACACGGCGATCGCTACATCGCGCTGGACTTCAACACCGTGACCAGCGGCTTCGACATGCGCATGCGCATCGCGTTCTCGATCGGGCTCATCCTGTCGGCTCCGGTCTGGCTGTGGCAGCTGTGGGCCTTCATCATGCCGGGTCTGACCCGCAAGGAGATCCGCTACACCATCGGCTTCCTGTCAGCTGCCATCCCGCTGTTCGCCGGGGGGCTCTACGTGGGCTGGCTGATCATGCCGCACATGGTGGAGATCATGGCCCTGTTCGTGCCCAACGGCAAGGGCGTCGCACAGTTCTACGACTACTCGACATATTACGATTTCGTGTTCAAGCTCCTGCTCGTGGTCGGCGTCTCGTTCATCACCCCCGTGTTCCTGGTGGCGCTGAACCTCGCCGGCATCATGTCCGGCCGCACGATCCTGAAGGGCTGGAGAGTCGCGATCATCGTCATCGTCGTGTTCGCCGCCGCAGCGACGCCTGCCGCCGACGTGACCTCCATGCTGCTGCTGGCGGGGATCCTGTGCATCCTCTACTTCGCCGCGGCGCTGCTGTCGATGCTGTTCGACAGGCGCAGGTCCAAGCGGGCCGCCGCGGAGGCGGGCGCGTGAGCGGACCCGGCCCCGCGCAACGCTACGCGAACGCCCGCGCCGATCGCCGGCATCCCCTCACCGCGGATTTCGCGGCAGCGCAGCGGTTCGACCTCGACGATTTCCAGGTGGCGGCCTGTCATGCGCTCGAGGACGGTGACGGCGTGCTCGTGGCCGCGCCCACGGGCGCGGGCAAGACCATCGTCGGGGAGTTCGCCGTTCACCTGGCGATGCGCGAGAGCACCGACAAGGCGTTCTACACCACGCCGATCAAGGCGCTGTCGAACCAGAAGTTCCGCGAGCTCGTCGATGTGTACGGTCCCGACGAGGTCGGGCTGCTCACCGGGGACATCAGCATCAACGGCGGCGCCCGCATCGTGGTGATGACCACCGAAGTGCTGCGCAACATGCTGTACGCCGACTCGGGTGCACTGCGCGGTCTGCGCTTCGTCGTGATGGACGAGGTGCACTACCTGGCCGATCGGTTCCGCGGCGCGGTGTGGGAAGAGGTGATCATCCACCTGCCGCACGCGGTCAAGCTCGTCTGCCTGTCGGCGACGGTCTCCAACGCCGAGGAGTTCGGCGACTGGCTGGGCACGGTCCGAGGCGATACCGAGGTCATCGTGTCCGAGACCCGACCAGTGCCGCTAGAGCAGCACGTGCTGGTGCGCGACGACCTGCTTCCCCTGTTCGACGACAGGGCGGGCGCGGCGACGGCACGGGTCAACCAGGAGCTCATGCGAATCCGCTCGTCGACGGGTGCCGCCTATGAGCGCAACCGCCGCCCCTACCGCAGCCGCAGGCCGGTGCGACCGGCCCGGGTGCGGCACATCGAGCGGATGGACCGTCCCGATGTCGTGCTGCTCCTGGAGCGCGACCGACTGCTGCCGGCGATCTTCTTCATCTTCAGCCGCGTGGGCTGCGAGGCCGCCGTGCAGAAGCTGCGTCGCGCGGGAGTGCGCCTGACCTCGCGCGAGGAGCGCGACCAGATCCGCGCGATCGTCGACGAGCACACCCGCACGCTGCACGACGAGGATCTCGGCGTGCTGGGATTCTGGGAGTGGAAGGACAACCTCGAACGCGGCGTCGCCGCCCACCACGCCGGCCTCCTGCCGGTGTTCAAGGAGGTCGTCGAGGAGCTGTTCCAGCGCAAGCTCGTCAAGGTCGTCTTTGCGACGGAGACGCTCGCGCTGGGCATCAACATGCCCGCTCGCACAGTGGTGCTCGAGAAGCTGGAGAAGTTCAACGGCGAAGCGCGCGTGGCGATCACGTCGGGGGAGTACACGCAGCTCACCGGCCGTGCCGGCCGTCGTGGCATCGACGTCGAAGGACACGCGGTGGTGCAGTGGACCGAGGGCATGGATCCGCAGTCCGTCGCGGCCCTCGCCTCCCGGCGCACCTATCCGCTGAACTCCAGCTTTCGTCCCACGTACAACATGGCCGCGAACCTCATCGACCAGTTCGGGCGCGCACGGGCGCGGGAGATCCTGGAGAGCTCGTTCGCTCAGTTCCAGGCGGATCGGTCGGTCGTGGGCCTGGCGCGACAGGTGCGCGAGCAGGAGGAGTCTCTCGGCGGCTACGCAACGGCCATGACCTGTGACCGTGGCGATTTCGTCGAGTACTCCGGCATCCGTCGCGAGCTCAGCGATCTGGAGAAGCTGAACCGGAAGGACGGCGCCGCCTCGCACGCGACCCGCCAGAAGCGCCAACGGCAGATCCAGGTGCTGCGCCGCCGCATGCAGCGCCACGCCTGCCATTCCTGTCCCGACCGTGAGACCCACGCGCGATGGGCGGAGCGGTATTGGAAGCTCACCCGCACCACGGAGCGCCTCAGACACCAGATCGAGACGCGCACGGGAACGGTGGCTCGTCAGTTCGACCGCGTCGTCGATGTGCTGGCCGCGCTCGACTACGTGCGTGTGGGGGCGGACGGCCGAACCACCCTGACGCCGGCAGGCGAGACGATGCGGCGCATCTACGGAGAACGCGACCTGCTCGTGGCGGAGGCTCTGCGCACGCAGATCTGGCGCCAGCTGGACGCGGCGTCTCTGGCGGCGCTCGTGTGCTGCCTGGTCTACGAGCCACGGCGCGATGAGGCACCCGCGGGAGAGCGCGGGCTGCCCCGGGGAGCGTTCCGGCTGGCACTTGCCGACACGCAACGGCTGTGGGCCGTGCTGGACGACGTCGAGCATGACCACCAGCTGCCGGGCACCGGCGAGGTGGCGACGGGCCTGGCGCAGGCCATGCACGCGTGGGCGCGCGGCGCGACGCTGGATCGCGTGCTCGCCGACGCTGACATGGCCGCCGGCGACTTCGTACGGTGGGCGAAGCAGACCATCGATCTGCTGGACCAGCTCACTCTCGTCGCCGACCGCCCGCTGGCGGCGGTGGCACAGAAGGCACGGGATGCCGTGCGCCGGGGGATCGTCGCGTACTCGTCGGTCTGAGCGGTGACCTACGCTGGGAGGGTGCCCGAACGCCGTGCCCTGCCGCGCCCTCTTCTGCCGCTGGGCATCGCGACCTTCGTCGCCGCAGTCGCCGGCGCCCTGTTGACGACAGCCTTCCCGGCCCTGAGCTGGTGGCCGATGGCGTTCGTGGCCGTCCCCCTGACACTGCTGACCCTGATCGGCCGGCGGCCGGGCGGCGCCGTGCTGGTCGGCTTCGCGTTCGGCGCCGCGTTCTTCCTGATCAACGTGTCGTTCACGAGCCGCTATCTGGGACCTGTGCCCTGGCTGGCGCTGTCGCTGTTCGAGGCGGTGCTGACCGCCGTGGCCGCGGTGCCGATCTGTCTGGCCTATCGCT
>CALKHM010000062.1 GCA_937988695.1 uncultured Microbacterium sp.
TACGAGATATTGGCGTGACTGGAGTTCAGACGTGTGCTCTTCCGATCTCCCCGGCGGGGATGTCGATGCCGAAGATTCGCGCCGACGCGCGGGAGCGCTCGATGCCGCGTTCGATCAGCCGGCCGACGGTGGCCTCGTCGTCGACGACGACAAGATTGCGTGAGGCGAACACACGCGCCGGAACACCCGCGGGCAGGTTCGCACGATATGCGTCCACGACCATGCGCTGTGTGTCGGCGAGGGCAGAGAGCCCGTTGCCAGCTGTGTGCGGCTGCGACTTGGAGAGCATCAGCCCGAACCCCGCCGCGCCGATGCGGGCGGCGCCGTCAGCAGAGAACGTCGCCTGCCAAAGGGTGTCCAGCAGTTGCGGGGCGGCCGGGTACAGCGCACCTCCGTCATCGGTCAGGGACTCGCCGCGCAGGGCCCCGGTGAGCTGGGCGAGATGGCGCGCGAAGATCGCCGGGCGATCCTTCGGATCATGTCCGAACGGCGGGAACGAGCTGGGCGTGCCCCCGCTGCCCACGCCCAGCTCGAACCGTCCGTCGGAGAGCTCGGCCAGCACCGCGGCATCCTCCGCCACCCGTAACGGAGCCTCCAGAGGCAGTGTCACGATGCTGGTGCCCAGCAGGATCCGTGAGGTGCGTGCGGCGGCGTGGGAGAGCAGCACGAACGGCGACGGCAGCCCGCCCTCGTCGGCGTGGAAATGATGCTGGGCAACCCAGGCACTGTCGAAGCCGAGTCGCTCCGCCGCCGCGATCTGCGTGAGAGCGAGTCGGTAGCGCTCCCGCGCGGGGGCGTCGTCGAGAACCCGGGTGAAGAATCCCAGCCGCTGTCGTGTCGTCATTCAGGAACCGCTCTTTCCTAGGTACGCCTCTTGGATTCTCGGATTATCGAGAAGCTCGGCCGCCGACCCCTCGACGACGATCTCGCCGGTCGCGAGGACGTACCCTCGGCTCGCGATCGACAAGGCCAGCTCGGCTTGCTGCTCGACCAGAAGCACGGCAACGCCCAGCTCGGCGTTCAGTCGTGCGATCTCGTCGAGCACCTGGTCAACGAGCTTCGGCGACAGACCCATCGTGGGCTCGTCCATGCAGATCAGGCGCGGGCGGCTCATCAGCGCCCGAGCGAAGGCGAGCATCTGCTGCTCGCCGCCCGAGAGCGTGCCGGCCTCCTGTCGGCGCCGCTCGGCCAGGCGGGGGAAGTGCGCGCGCATCCGCTCGATGTCTTCGGTGATGCCGGCGCGGTCGCTCCGGGTGTGTGCGCCCGCGTACAGGTTCTCGTCGACGGTCATCTGCGGGAAGACGCGGCGCGCCTCGGGAACGCTCGCGATTCCCGCTCGAACGCGCACGGCTGTCGGCCGGTGGGTGAGGTCGGCGCCGGCGAATGTGATCGTGCCCGCCTTGACCTTGTTCAGCCCGAGGATGGTCTTCATCGTCGTCGACTTGCCCGACGCGTTGCCGCCCAGGAGTGAGACGATCTCACCGTCGCCGACATCGATCGACACGCCTCGTAGGGCATGGAATGGACCGTAGTACACGTCGACGGCGTCCAGCCTCAGCAGCGGGGTCATCGCAGATCCTCCCCGCCGAGGTGGCGACGCCGGCCGAGGTAGGCCTCGATCACGGCCGGATCACGACGCACCGACTGCGGATCGCCCTCCGCGATGATGCGACCGCCGTCCATGACGATGACGCGGTCCGACACGGTCATGACCAGGTCGAGCTTGTGCTCGACCAACAGCATCGTCTGCCCCTGCGCCTTCAGTTCCAACAGCTGCGCGAGCACCTCCGCCGTCTCGGACTGGTTCATCCCTGCGGTGGGCTCGTCGAGCACGAGCAGCTTCGGTGCCGGCGCGAGCGCCCGCGCGATCTCGGTGCGGCGCCGGTTCGCATAGCTCAGTGAGTATGCCGGGTCGTCACGGCGAGGCCCCAGCCGCGCCTCGAACCGGTCGATCTCGCCCTGGATCACTGCGTCGATGGCGCGGCGCTCACGGCGCGCGGCCGGCGTGCCGATGATCGCGACGAACAGCTCGGCCAGCAGCGGGATCCACCGCAGGAGGAAAAGATGCGAGAGTCGGCGCAACGGGCGGTGAGCGCGCAGCGTCGAATGGACGCCGACCTCGATGTTGTCGGCGACCGACAGCGTCGCGAAGACGCGGCCGTTCTGGAACGTACGGGAGATGCCGTGCTCGGCGATGTCGACACTGTGGGCGCGGTCGATGCGTACCCCGTCGAGGGTGATCGACCCGCCGTTCGGCCGCAAGGCGCCGGTGACGAGGTTCAGCGTGGTGGTCTTCCCTGACCCGTTGGGCCCGATGATCGAGACCACCTCGCCGGCAGCGACGTGGAACGTGACACCATCGACCGCCTTCACCCCCTCGAAATGGCGCTCGAGGCGGGAGACCTGGAGCAACGCGTCGCTCATGAGTTGCTCACCAGGATGCCACCGGGACGGAAGCGCACCACGAGGATGAGAACGAGGCCGTAGACGATGATCCGCCACTCCGGGGCGAACCGCAGCAGCTCCATCGCGCCGATCAAGATGATCGAGCCGATCACGGCACCGTAGGGCAGGCTGATCCCGCCCAGGATCACGATCGTGACCACCAGCAGCGACATCAGCATCGTGAAGATCGTGGTGTCGATGTAGGTGTACTGGTGCGCCAGCAGCGACCCGCCGATGCCTGCGAAGAACGCCGAGACAGCGAAGGCGAGTGCCTTGTAGTCGCGCACGCGCACGCCCACCGAGAGTGCGGCGGTCTCGTCCGAGCCGACAGAGGAGATCACCCTGCCCAAGTGTGAGCGGCGCAGCCGCCACATCACCAGCAGCGTCAGCATCAGCACGGCGAAGTCGATCAGATAGTACGCCAGCGGGGTGTTCAGCGGGATGCCCGCGATCTGCGGCACCGGGATGTCATAGACAGCGTTGGGCACGATCAGCTGGATGACCGCGACGATGGCGATGCCCAGGCCTAGAGTCGCGATCGAGATGTAGTGTCCCTTCACGCCCCAGATCGGCGATGCCAGCACGGATGCGACGATCGCGGCGGCTAGGCCCGCGATCGGCAGCGCCGCCCAGAACGGGATATGCGCATACACGCTCAGCAGTGCCGACGTGTAGGCGCCGATCGCAATGGGACCGGCCTGGCCGAGCGCGAGCACGCCCGCCTGCCCGGCGGTCACGGTGAAGCCGGCGGCGATGATCGCATAGATGAGCACTTGTGTGCCGGTGGTGAGGATGTAGTTGTCGGCCACCAGGGGGATGACGATCCCGCCGACGGCGAACGCTGCCACCCATACCCATCGGGGAATGCGCAGCGGTCGCCCCTTGCCCAGGAACGTGCCGGTCAGCGGCTCGGTGGAGATCAATGGCACCCTGCCGAGCAGCCCTCCGGGCCGCACGATGAGCACCAGGATCAGGATGACGAAGACGATGATCAGTCGAGATGCGTCGCCGAAGGCGTAGATCCCGAATGCCTCGAGGATGCCGAGTACGAACCCGCCGATGACGGCGCCCACGAGCGAGCCGAGACCGCCCAGGGTGGCGGCCACGAACGCGGTCAGTCCGATGTTCAAGCCGGAGGTGGGGTTGACCACCCCGATGTACAGCGAGAAGAAGATGCCTGCGAGGCCGCCCAGTGCGGAGGCGATGACGAACGACAGATTCTGTACCGCGCCGACCGGGATGCCCATCTGCAGGGCCGCCTCCTGGTCTTGCGCGGTCGCCCGGATGGCGCGACCGGTGCGGCCGTACTTGAGGAACACCGACATCGCGACCATCACGACGGCGGTGATCGCCAGCATCACGATGTCCGAGGTGCCCACCCGCATGTTGCCGATGTGCAGGTTCGAGGTGGGCAGCACCTCGGGAAACACCCGGAACTGTGCGGTGAACGCCAGCTGTGACCCGTTGTCGAGGATCTGCGAGACCGCGTACGTGGACAGCATCGCCGCCAGAGGCAGGTACTTCGCCAGGGGGCGCACCACCGAGATGTTGATGATCAAGCCCAGCGCCGCGCAGATCACCAGCACCAGTGGCAGCGTGACCCAGAACGACAGCTGCAGCTTCACGACGAAGAACCATGCGAGCATGGCGCCGAGGCCGAAGAACGAGAACTGGGCGAAGTTGACGACGTTCATGACGCCGAACACGAGTGAGACGCCGACCGCTCCGAGGGCGTACACGTTCCCTCGGAGCAGGCCGGCGATCAGAGTGTCGAACATGGCGGGCGGGTCAGCGCAGACGGCTCAGCCGTTGTACGCGACCCACTTCCCGTCCTTGAGGATGGTCGGCGTGAACTGCGGGTGCAGGATGCGGCGGGTCGCGGGATCGAAGGTGACGGTGCCGTAGACGACGCTGGGCACGTGCGTGATCTCGCCGAAGCCCTTGAGGATCCCTGCGCGGGTCGTGCCACCGGCTTTGGCGGCCGCGACGGCGATGTTCAGCGCGTCATAGGCGCCCGCCTCGAAGCTGGTCACGTCGGCGTCGTCGGGGTACTTCTTCTTGAAGGCCGTCACGAACGCCTGAACGTTCTTGTCGGGGTTGGTCTCGATGAACTGCGCGCCGATGATGGAACCGGCGGCATCCGGAGTCCCGTCGAACGACTGCTCGTCCTGCCCTCCGTAGAACGTGCCCTGGTAGCCGATCGCGCGCAGCTGGGTGACGAGCTTGGCAGCATCGGGGCCGTAGCCGATGTGTACGAACGCCTGCGGGTGCGCGGCGACGGCCTTGGTCAGTAACGGTCGGTAGTCGTCGCTGGTGGGATCGACGGCCTCGGCGGCCGTGATCTTCAACCCGACCTTCTCAGCCTCGGCCGTGAATGCCTGGTAGGCGGGGATGCCCCAGTCCGAGGTGTTCAGGTAGGTCACACCGACCGAGTCGATGCCCTGCTTCTTGATGTAATCGGCGGTCCACTCGTAGCTGTCGCTGGTGGTGGTGGAGCTGGACCACTGGTATTGGCTGCCCTTGTCGGTGAAGTCGGGGTTCGAGTTGTTGAACCCGTACTGCAGCAGCTTGCCGGAGGTGTAGATGGGCGAGGCGGGGATGGATGCAGCCGACGAGTAGTCGCCGAACACCAGGATCACATCGGAGTCCCCCACGAACTTCTGCGCGACGGTCACGGACTGCTTCGGGTCGGACTGCGAGTCTTCATACTTCAGCGCCACCGGGTGGCCGTTGATGCCGCCGTTCGCATTCACCTGTTCGACGGCGAGGTCGAACGCCTGCTTGAACTGTTCGCCGTACTGGGCGTACTGGCCGGTCTGGGCGGCCGACACGCCGAAGTAGACGGTGCTGGTCGCGGAACCCGAGCCGCCCGTGGATGCCGTGGCGCCGGCGAGGCTGCAGCCGGCCAGTGCCAGGGCGGCTGCGGTTGCGACCGTGCTGGCGAACAATGCGCGTCGAATGATGCGGGACATGATGAGGCTCCTTCTGGGGGCGAGGAAGGCAGAGGGGATCGCAGGGCCGATCCGGCCTGCAGCCCGGGGCTCCACCACAGTGGCACCGCTGTCAGCGCCGTGCGCGCCGTGTGACCGAAAACGACGTCATATGACCGAAAACGACGTCATATGACACGCCGCTCGAAGAAGTGCGATGATCGTTGCCGAGCCCAGGGGAGGAGCTGGACATGTGTCCTGGTCCGCGCCTTATGCCTGCGCGACGGGCAGCCCCAGCGCCGACCCGACGGCTCGGTTGACGACCCGCCCGCCGGCGGTGTTCAGCCCGCCGCCGAGGGCGGCATCGCCCTGGGCGGCCTGCTCCCACCCGTTGTCCGCCAGCGTCAGCAGGTACGGGAGGGTCGCGTTCGTCAGCGCTTGTGTGGAGACGACTGGTACAGCTCCCGGCATGTTCGCCACGCAGTAGTAGACCGCATCGTGCACGACATAGGTCGGGTTGTCGTGCGTGGTGGGGCGCGAGCCCTCGAAGCAGCCTCCCTGGTCGATCGCGATGTCCACCAGCACGGAGCCTGGCTTCATGCTCGCCACCATCTCGTCGGTGACGAGTTTCGGTGCCGACGCACCGGGTATGAGCACGGAGCCGATCACGAGGTCTGCCGTGGCCACCTGCGTGGCGATCTCCCATCGGCTCGACATCCGAGTGTGCAGACGCCCGTGATAGCGGTTCTCCAGCTCGCGCAGTCTGTGCAGGTCCAGATCGATCACGGTGACATCGCCGCCGAGCCCGAGCGCGTTCACCGCAGCCTGCTCTCCCGCCGTTCCCCCGCCGATCACGACGACCTTGGCCTTCGGCGTTCCTGCGACACCGCCGATGAGCGTGCCACAGCCTCCCTGCGTGCTCATCAGGAAGTATGAGCCGACGACCACCGAGAGCCGGCCGGCCACCTCGCTCATCGGAGACAGCAGTGGCAGCGATCGATCCGGCAGCTGAACCGTCTCGTATGCGAACGCGGGGGTTCGTGCGGTCAAGAGCGCGTCGGCGAGCGGTCGGTTCGCCGCGAGATGCAGGTAGGTGAACAGGATCTGGTCTTCACGCAGGTAGCCGTACTCGCTCGGAAGCGGCTCCTTGACCTTCGTGATGATGTCTGCGCGAGCCCACACCTCGTCCGACGATCCGGCGACCACGGCTCCGGCCGCGCGGTAGACGGAGTCGGGGATGTGCGCACCGAGACCAGCACCGCTCTGGACGATGACCTGGTGGCCGTGGGAGATGAGCGCGTCGACTCCCGCCGGCGTCATCGCCACCCGATTCTCGCTGTTCTTGATCTCTGTGGGCACGCCGATGTGCATGTGTTCCTCCTCGATGACTGCGCAGGAAAGGATTGCACAGATTCGATATGCGTGATCAAGTACTGAAGGTTCATTCCGATAATCACTCAATGATGAAGATCCTTCATTCTTCGGCCCGCGTAGAGTGTCATTCCGTGAACGATCTTCGGAATTCAATGGCGCTGGATGCGGTGGATCTCCGACTCGTGCAACTGTTGTCCGCGGATGCTCGGGCCACGAATGCGAGCCTGGCGACGTCGGTTTCCGTCGCGCCGTCGACCGCCCATACGCGATTGCATTCCTTGCTGCGACGGGGCGTGATCACCGGCTTTCATGCGGCGACCAATCAGAGCTCGATCGGTAACGGGCTCCAGGCCATGATCGGGGTCTCGCTTCAGGCCGGTGCTCGTCAGGAGAACATCCACGACTTCGTGGATGCGGTCTGTCTGTTGCCGCAGGTCGTTCAGATGTTCTTCGTGAGCGGTTCGGAGGACTTCTTGATCCATGTCGCCGTCCCGGGCGTGGCAGAACTGCGCCAGTTCGTGCTCGACAATCTCTCCGGGCAGCGCCGGGTTGCGTCCACCAAGACCAGCGTGATCTTCGAGTACCGGCGAAATCAGGTCGTCTCACCCTTCAGCTGAGCACCGGAGGCGGGTGCTGCGCGGCTGCGACGTACGTGTCATCAGGGGTTGTGGTCGCGGGCCGGCTGCGATACTCTTCCCTCGCGTTCATAACCATGATGCTATGAACCTGATCGATCAGCGAGGATCACGTGCCTGGAATCTACGGAGAACTGGTCCAGCGCAAGAATGGCCGCATCGGCGGCCATCGCTCGGTGCGCTGACCTCCTTCCCTGCTCTTCGTGTCTCGATAGCGCAGCGGCGGTCTGATTCTTCGCGTTCTCGAAGAGACGTCCTTGGTCGAGGTCGGTTCGAACGCATTTCGCTGTGCCGCGGCTTCTCCTCGGTATTCACGCCGAATGAACCCATTTTCTTGCGCCTATTCGTGTGGCGCGCACATCACTTCCGTGAGGTTCTGTCTTTCATGCATATCGATGAATCCCTGTATTCTGTTTCTGCAATCCGCTCTCAGTTCCCCGCTTTGCGATCCGCCGGTGCGCTTTTCGACGCTCCCGGGGGTACACAGACACCCGTTCGTGTCGCGAACGCGATCCGAGACGCGATGGTCACTTCGGTGTCGCAGCGCGGTCGCAACAATTACAGTGAGCAGGCCGCCGATCGCATCGTCATGGCGGCCAGGCGGGCGATGGCCGATTTTCTCAACGTCGAGGCCGACGCCGTGGTGTTCGGTCGCAGCGCCACGCAGATCAACTTCGATATGGCGCGGGCCATCGGCCGCGCGCTCGTCCCCGGCGATGAGATCGTGGTGAGCAGGTTGGACCACGATGCCAACATCCGGCCCTGGGTGATCGCTGCGGAGGCGAACGATCTGACCGTCCGCTGGATCGACTTCGACAAGCGATCCGGTGAGCTCCGGCTGGAGCACGTTCGCGAGGCTCTCTCGGAGCGGTCTCGCCTCGTCGCCGTCACTGGCGCCTCCAACTTCTTAGGGACCAAGCCCGACATCCCGGCGATCGCGGCGGAGGCGCATCGGGTCGGTGCAGAGCTGTACCTGGACGCGGTGGCGTATGCAGCGCATGAGCTGGTCGACTTCGCTCAGTTGGGTGTCGACTACGTCGTCTGTTCTCCCTACAAGTTCTGCGGTCCTCATCTCGGGGTGCTGGGATCGACGGTCGAGAGGCTGAGCGGGCTCGTCCCCGACAAACTTCGCCCGTCGACGATGCGGGTGCCGAACCGATTCGAGTTGGGCACTCTGCCGTATGAGGCGCTGGCCGGGGTCGCGGAGACCGTCGAGTTCCTCGCTGACCTCACGGTCGGCCCCGGGAGCCGGCGAGAGCGGCTGGAGCGCTCATATCGAGCATTGGCGGCCCACGAGTCGGCGCTTTTCGACGAGCTCGTGAAGGGGATCGAGCAGACGGCGGGAGTGCGGCGGATCGGGAGCCCGGGCAGCTGTGTTCCGACGGTGCTGTTCGCCGTGGACGGCAGGACCCCGGAACAGACGTGCCGTGAGCTGGGCGCGCGCGACGTGGCGGTCATGGGCGGCTCGTTCTACGCGATCGAGGCGGCCGAGTTCGCGGGGCTCGGCGAAGGAGGCGTTCGCGCCGGAATAGCGCCGTACACCAACGCGGAGGACGTGGCGCGGCTTCTGGAAGCGGTGGCCGATCTCTCTCCGTCTTCAGTCGCAAGGTCGTGAGAACGCGACATGTCATGCCGATCAATGCACACCGAACAGAACGATGAGGAGTAGTCCCATGAAGCGAAAGATGTCGATCATTGCCGGACTGAGCGTCTGCGGATTGTTGTTCGCAGGCTGTAGCTCGGCCGGCGTCACGGACCCCGGGCCGAGCGCGTCCCATCAGGCTGCAGGAGGCGGCGGCGGGTCCAGCGAAGACCTCGGCGCATCGATCGTGGCCGCGGTCAAGGTCGACCCGGCGGTTCAGAAGCTCCTGCCCGCCGAGTACGCGAAATCCGGAGTCCTGCAGGAGGGGACCAACATCCAGTTCCCGCCCGCGAACTTCTTCGCATCGGATGGGAAGACGCCCATCGGCAACGAGATCGACACGGCGAAGGCGATCGCTGCACGGCTCGGTGTGAAGGTGGAGTTCCAGAACTCGCCGTTCGAGAATCTGATCACGAGTCTCCAGTCGGGCCGCGTCGATTTCACGATGGCGAGCATGAATGACACGCCCGAGCGTCAGAAGAAGATCGATTTCGTCGACTATTTCAAGACGGGGATCGGGATGCTGGTCAAGAAGGGCAATCCTGACAACATCAAGACTCCGCAAGACCTGTGTGGCCACTCGGTCACGGCCGGCGTGGCGAGCAGCCAGGCGACATGGGCGAAGCAGCTGAGTCAGAAGTGCGTCGCGGACGGCCACAAGGCCATCGACGTCGTCGAGTCGAACGACGATCAGCAGCGACTGAACTCCGTTCGCACCGGTCGCGACACGGCAGAGTTGAACGACCTCGCGAACCTCCTCTACATCGCTCGGACCGCAGGCAACGGCGCCTATTTCGAGGTCGCGAACTCGGAGCCCCTCGAAGGGGCCCTGTACGGCATCGGCGTGACCAAGGGCAACACCGCACTGCGCGACGCGATCCAGGCGGCGCTGCAGTCGCTCATGGACGACGGCACCTATCAGAAGATCCTCGATGCCTGGGGGCTCACGTCTGCGTACATCGGCAAGGCCACCGTCAACGCGGGCACGGACTGATCGTGCGCCTGCACGCGGCGTCGTTGCCGACTGGCCCCTGATACCCCTATCCGCTCACCATGCCGGGGGTGGAAGCGACGGCTTCCGCCCCCGGCCCCTTCAAGGAGTCACATCATGGCGACGGCACATGCACAGCTCTCTCCCCTCTCCGAGATGCGTGTCAAGGAGTATCCGCGACGATATCCGTGGCGCTGGGTCGCTGCCATCGTCATCCTCGCGCTTGTCGGGTGGGTCATCTGGACCCTCGCCGGCGCTGACATCGTGTGGGCACACGTGCTGCCGTATGTCGGCATGGACGTGTTCGTGCAGGCGGCGATCAACACCCTCGTCCTCGCCGTCGCATCGCAGGCGCTGGCGATAGCCATCGGTGTCGTCATGGCGATTCTGCGCATCTCGCACAACCCGGTCGCCAGAACCGTCTCGATCGTCTATATCTGGCTGTTCCGAGGTCTGCCGGTTCTCGTGCAGCTTCTGCTCTGGTACAACCTCGCGCTCGTGTTCACATCGATCAAACTCGGGGTGCCCTTCACCGACGTCGTGTTCTTCTCCGCGCCGACCAATGCCGTGATGACCCCCTTCGTGGCGGGGCTGCTCGGCCTCTCCCTCAACGAGAGCGCCTACATGGCCGAGATCATCCGCGCGGGGATCAACGGGATCGACAAGGGGCAGACAGAAGCCGCCCATTCGCTGGGAATGAGTCCGATGAGCACCATCACGCGGATCGTCCTGCCGCAGGCGATGCGGATCATCATCCCGCCGACGGGCAACGACTTCATCAACATGATCAAGACGACATCCATGGCCTCGGTGATCACCTACGTCGAGCTCGTCAGGGCGGCCAACATGGTCGCGAGCAGGAACCTCGAGGTGATGGAGACGCTGTTCGCCGCAGCGATCTGGTACATGATCCTGGTGTCGTTGGCGAGCATCGGGCAGTACTACCTGGAGCGGATGTTCACCCAATCGAGGGGCCCGGGCTTGTTCGCGTCGGTGTGGCGCTCCGTGGTCAGGCCCCCGATGGCGCGCGTGAAGATGGAAAGGATCCAGGCCGATGTCTGAAGCCCCGATCCTCCGCGAGGAACCGCTCGTCAAGATCCGGCACGTTCGCAAGTCGTTCTCCGGAACCGAAGTGCTCCGAGACATCAACCTCGACGTGCACCGTGGAGAGGTCTTCTGTTTGCTCGGTGCCTCGGGCGCGGGCAAGAGCACCTTGCTTCGCGCGATCAACAGATTGGAGACCGTCGACGGCGGAGAGATCTGGGTCGATGGCATGAGGATCGGCTACGGTGCGCATCGCGATGGCGTTCGTGCTCTGAGCGAGCGTGAGATGGCCGGCCAGCGACGGCATATCGGAATGGTGTTCCAGCGCTTCAACCTGTTCGGGCACATGACCGCTCTGGAGAACGTGGCCGAAGCTCCACGAGTCGTGTTGCACAGACCCGCAGAGTCCGCGAGGCGGGAAGCGATGCGGTTGCTGGCCGATGTCGGGCTCGCGGAGAAGGCGCATCAACACCCGGGCGAACTCTCCGGAGGTCAGCAGCAGCGGGTCGCCATCGCGCGAGCGCTTGCCATGAAGCCGAGCCTGATGCTCTTCGACGAGCCGACCAGCGCGCTGGACCCCGAGCTGGTCGGGGAGGTGCTCAACGTGATGACGGAGCTTGCGCGCGGGGGGATGACGATGATCGTGGTCACGCACGAGATGAGCTTCGCGCGAGACGTCGCCGACCGGGTGGCGTTCATGCACCACGGCGAGGTCGTCGAGACGGCGACGCCCGACGAGTTCTTCACCCGTCCGGCACACGAGCGCGCGCGGCAGTTCCTCGCTCGGACAGACATGGGCGCCGCTGCCCGGCGTCGCCCCGCGCGCTGACCGCACCCGCCGAGGCGCTGCACTTTTCCGCTGATGCGGCTGTCTTTGTCTGGAGCATCAGCGGAAAGGTGCAGCCGGGACGAAAACCTGCCGCATCGGATGCGGCTGCGCTCGGGATCGTGACGCCGTCACACCGGGGTGTAGAGCACGACCTGCAGATCGGGGCGATCGGAGGGCCGTAGCTGGTGGTGCTCGAACGTCACGGTCCGGCCCTCGCCGACGTGGAAGACGCGCTCCCGCGACTGGAAGCCGCCGACGTCGTACGACTCCCATCCCGCGCGGAACTCGGGGCTGGCCTCGCCGAGCGCCTGCACGAGCTGTGCGGTGGACGGATCGGCCAGCCGACCGGCCTCGGCGCGGAACTCCGCGAGAAAGCGCCGGCTCGTGACATCCCAGTCGTCCAGCAGAGTGCGTACGTACGGATCGGTGAACACGAGCCACAGCAGGTTGCGCTCGCCGGGGGCGACGTCGGCGATCGGAGGATACAGCCGCTCGTAGGCGGCGTTCCATCCCGCCATCCCCCAGTCGGGGGTCAGGGCGTAGGCGGGATGCGGCAGGGCGTCCAGCAGCCGCTGCACGTGCACGGGCGCGGGCTCGACGCGCGCGGGTCGCGGCCGCGCATAGCCGGCGAGCCCGAGAACGTACGCACGCTCGGCGTCGGTCAGCCGCAGCGCGTCGGCGATGGCGGTGAGCACCTGTCGCGAGGGGTGGATGTCGCGTCCCTGCTCGAGCCACGTGTACCACGTGATGCTCACCCCCGACGTGACCGAGACCTCCTCCCGGCGCAGTCCCGTGGTGCGTCCGCGACTGGTCGGCGGAAGGCCCGAGGCCGCGCGGTCGAGCCGCTCCCGGCGCGAGCGCAGGAACGCGCCCAGCTCCTGGCGTCGCGGATCGAACATGACCTCAGGGTAGTGCTCGTAGTGCTAGTGCAAGCGGCGTCTGTTTCGGCATCCCACTAACACCCACACTGGGACCATGCCCGATCTGCGTTCTCGTACCGTCACCCACGGCCGCAACATGGCCGGCGCGCGCGCCCTCATGCGTGCGTCCGGCGTCGACGCCGGCGACTTCGGCAAGCCGATCATCGCCGTCGCCAACAGCTTCACGGAGTTCGTGCCCGGCCACACCCATCTGCAGCCGGTCGGCCGCATCGTCTGCGAGGCGATCAAGCAGGCAGGTGGCATCGCCCGCGAGTTCAACACGATCGCCGTCGACGACGGCATCGCGATGGGCCACTCCGGCATGCTCTACTCGCTGCCCAGCCGCGACCTCATCGCCGACTCGGTCGAGTACATGACCAACGCGCATCAGGCCGACGCGCTGGTGTGCATCTCGAACTGCGACAAGATCACACCGGGGATGCTGCTGGCGGCTCTCCGGCTGAACATCCCGACCGTGTTCGTCTCGGGCGGCCCGATGGAGTCCGGTCGCGCTGTGCTGCAGGACGGCACGGTGCGCACCCTCGACCTCGTCGACGCGATCAGCGACGCGGTGAACGAGAGCATCTCGGATGCCGACATGCTGCGCATCGAGGAGTCGGCGTGCCCCACGTGCGGGTCGTGCTCGGGCATGTTCACCGCCAACTCGATGAACTGCCTCACCGAGGCCATTGGCCTGGCGCTTCCCGGCAACGGGTCGGTCCTGGCCACGCACACCGCCCGCCGTGCGCTGTATGAGCGCGCAGGGGCGCTCATCGTCGACATCGCGCACAAGTACTACGACGACGATGACGCCTCGGTGCTGCCGCGCAACATCGCCACGCGCGACGCATTCGACAACGCGATGGCGCTGGACATCGCGATGGGCGGCTCGACCAACACGATCCTGCACCTGCTGGCGGCCGCGCACGAGGCGGGGGTCGACTACGGCTTGACCGACATCGACGCGGTGTCGCGCCGGGTGCCGTGCCTTGCGAAGATCGCGCCGAACATCGCCCATGACCGCACCTACTACATGGAGGACGTACATCGGGCCGGCGGCATCCCCGCGATCCTCGGCGAGCTGCGCCGCGGCGGACTGCTGCACGAAGACGTGCACTCCGTGCATGCGACGACGCTGGGCGAGTGGCTCGATGACTGGGACATCCGCGGCGGAAAGGTCTCCGACCAGGCGCGCGACGTCTGGTTCGCGGCGCCCGGCGGAGTGCGATCGTCGTCGGCGTTCAGCCAGTCCGAGCGCTGGCTGGCGCTGGACGAGGATGCCGCATCGGGCTGCATCCGCGATGTCGAGCACGCCTACTCGGCCGACGGCGGGCTCGCCGTGCTGCGCGGCAACATCGCGGTGGACGGCGCGGTCGTGAAGACCGCGGGCGTCGACCCCTCGATCTGGACGTTCTCGGGCCCGGCCGTCGTGTGCGAATCGCAGGAGGAAGCTGTCGAGAAGATCCTGAACAAGCAGATCGGCGAGGGCGACGTCGTCGTGATCCGCTACGAGGGCCCGAAGGGCGGACCGGGCATGCAGGAGATGCTGTACCCGACGTCGTTCTTGAAGGGCCGAGGCCTGGGCAAGAAGTGCGCGCTGATCACCGACGGCCGCTTCTCCGGCGGCACGTCGGGCCTGTCGATCGGGCACATCTCGCCCGAGGCCGCCTCCGGCGGTGTCATCGCGCTCGTCGAGGACGGTGACATCGTCTCGGTCGACATCCCGACCCGCTCGCTGACCCTGGACGTGCCCGAGGACGTGCTCGACGCCCGCCGCGAGGCACTGTTGGCCACCGGTGGGTACCGCCCGCGCACCCGCGTGCGCCACGTCTCGGCCGCCCTGCGCGCGTACGCCGTCATGGCCCAGTCGGCCGACAAGGGCGCGGTGCGCGACGTCGAGGCGGTCGAGCGGGCGATGGATGCCGCATCCGCCCTCGCGGCGGAGCCCGCCGCCGTCTGACGACCCTTCTCCGGTCGTTGAGCGAGCGTGATTCCCTCCCGGTCGTTGAGCGAGCGTGATGTCCCTCCCGGTCGTTGAGCGAGCGGAGCGAGTCGAAACGAGGCACTGCTCGGTCGTTTCGACTCCTCGCTGCGCTCGTCGCTCAACGAGCGGGAGGGGCGCTTGTCGCTCAACGAGCGGGAGGGGCGCTCGTCGCTCAACGAGCGGGAGGAGCGCTCGTCGCTCAACGAGCGGGAGGGGCGCTCGTCGCTCAACGAGCAGGCGCGCTCAGGCGGTGCGGGTCACCCGCGCCTGCCAGATCTCCGGACCGGATTCCAGCTCCTCCCAGCCGGCGGCACCCGGTCGCTCGGCATCGAGCATGTAGTGGATGCCGCGCGGATCATGGTCGGCCACGAGCACGAAGCTCGTCTGGGCGTCGAGCGCGTCGAAGGCGCCCATCGCCATGTCGGCGCAGCTCATCGTGCCGCGCTCACGCGCGTCGACGATCTGCTCGCCGGCGTGCGTCGGCGGGATGTTCTCGGTCATGGTGTCTCCTGGATGGCGGCTTCGCCGGCGGACCCGGGTGTGGATGCCGTCGCCTTGCGCGCGACGATGGCGATCGCCGCGATGTGCTTCTCGTTGCGCTGGAACGCCGCGCGCATGGTGTTCACGCGCCTGCGCACGTCGGCGTCGCGCAGGTAGTTGCCGGCGATGCGCAGGGTGCCGCGCACGCCCTCATCCGCCAGCAGACGCCGGAAGTGCAGCAGCCGCATCGGCGCGTGCACGATCTGCTCGACGACGAACCCGTGCGCGGCGAACAACGACTGCCACTCGGGCGTGGTCAGCGGCCGGGTGTTGACCTTCTGCGAGCGCACCAGCGAGAGACGCACGTCCTCAGCGCTGGCCAGCGGAATGTCGTCGGGAACGAGCGCGAGCTCGTGCACGGCGTAGCGTCCTCCCGGCCGCAGGATACGGGACACCTCGTCGAGGATCTCGCCTTTGTGCGCGTTCGTGTTCATGGTGAGCATGGCCTCGTTCAGCACGACGTCGCACGAGGCACCCGCGAGCCCGGTGCGTTTCGCGTCGCCGACGGCGATCGTGCCGCGTGCGCCGATCGACTGCGCGGCGATGGCAGCGGCATCCGTGTCGCCTTCCACGCCCGTGTACGAAGCCGGGCCCGCATCCAGCAGCAGGCGCGCGGTCAGCCCCAGCCCGGGCGCGAGCTCGACGACGTCGGCGCCCCGCAGCGGCAGCATCCCCACCAGGCGGGTGGTCAGCTGGCGTCCGCCCGGCCGCAGCACCTTCTTGCCTAGGCGCGCCAGCAGCCAGTGCGCGGGGACGTCCTGCGCGCGCCGATCGGACAGCGGCACGTCGTGTGGGGATGCCGCGGTGCCGCTCATGCCTCCACGCTACAAGCGCTGCGCAGGGGCAGGGTCGGAAGCGGGATGATCATCGTGCACTCACTTCGTGAGCCGGGACAGCTGAGCTGCAAGAGAATTCGCCGACTGGCGCAGGATGAGTCCGAGCTCGCGCGCGCGTGGGGCGTCGATCCGGCTGGCGGGAGCGGCGACCGTGAGTGCGGCCATGTGGTTTCCGGGGTCGTAGCGAAACGCGACGCCGACCTCGTGCACGTCCTCGTAGGCGAGCCCGAGGCCGACGGCGTATCCGGCCCTCTGCGCGGCGGCGACCTGGTCCGAGAGCCAGCCCTCGTCGAAACTGCGGACACGCCGCGACAGGAAGATGACTCGCTCGATGCGCTCGGGGGTCATCAGAGACAGCATCGCGATCCCGGCCGCGCTCGCGATGACGGGAAGTCTTGATCCGCTCTTCAGCCCGACCCGGACGGTTCGGGGGCCCTCTATGCCATCGAGGAAGTAGACGTCTGCGCCGAGCCTCGTCACCAGATGCACGGTCTCCTCCGTCGCGCGCCGCAGGCCGGCAAGCGCCGGCCGCGCGGCCGCGATCAGATCATCGTGCGCCACGACGGCCGAGGTGAGCCCGGCGAACGCCGGCCCGAGTGTGTACAGCCGTGACCCGAGCGGCTGGATGACGAAGCCCGCCTCGCGCATGGTGACCATCAAGCGGTGCGCGGTGGACCGCGCCACATCGAGTTCCTCAGCGATGTCAGCGAGACGCATCGCGCCCCGTTCGCCCATCAGGGTCAATGCCATGAGCGCCTTGCGCACCGATTCCATCCGCGTCTGACCTCCTCAGTGTTGTCTCCATCCCACCATATGGAACTTCAATGTGAGGTTTTGGAGCACTATGTGGAATTTTGTTGACGTGTCTGTGCGGGTGACAGAGCATGGCCCTCATGCACTGACGGCCGAGAAGGACGAGGCCGCCAGATCCAGGTGCATACGAACCCATGTCAAGACGAGGGTGTCTGGAGGACGAGGTTGAGAATCCACGTGCCGCAGGCGAGGCCTACACGGTCGGCTGCGGCGGGCTGCGCTCCGGCGCTCGGATCCTGGCCTCTGTGTCAGCTGTGATTCGTCGAAACGGTGATGTACCGACGGTCGCAGGGCACGGGCTTCGTTCAGATCAGCAGAGAAAGGACTCGTAATGAATCGACGCCGACTGCTCGGCTTCGCCGGCCTCACTGTCGCGGCATTGGCTCTCGCGGCCTGCACAGGAACGACGGCTCCCCCCAGTAAGGATCTGCCGACCGGGAACGGCATCAGTGACGAGCTCATCGCCGCTGCGAAGGCCGAAGGCACGCTCACCCTGTATCACGGCACGACCGAGGAGCCCACTCGGGAGTGGGTGCAGGGGTTCATGGATGAGTACGGGATCGACGTCGTCCAGCTGCGTGATTCCAGCAATCCGCTCTACTCGCGGTGGGCTCAGGAGGAGAACGCGGGGCAGCACATCGCAGACCTCGTGATCCTCAGCGACCTGCCGAACATGCTGGAGGCCAACGACAACCACCTGTGGATGGACTACACGCCCGCCGAGTTCGACAAGTACCCCGATGTCTCCAAGCGCGAGGGTGCCTTCATGCCGCTCTACTCGCTCTACCAGACGCTGACCTACAACACCGACCAGATGACTCCGGACGAGGTCGCATTCATCCAGTCGGAGGGAGTGAAGGGACTCGCTGATCCTCGGTTCAAGAACCGGATCTCGATCGGCAACCCCCACAACGCGCTGCAGATCCTGGCCTTCTTCGACGTGCTCGCCGAGCAGTACGGATGGGACTGGCTCGACGCGGTGGCCGCCAACAAGCCGCGTGTCGTTGACAGCTCGAACCCGCAGGTGCAGAGCCTGGTCCAGGGCGAGGAGGCCCTTGCCCTGGCGATTCCCTCCTCGGTCGCAGCCGGCCAGTGGGCGCAGGGCGCACCCCTCGAGTTCCAGTACCCCGACCGCACGACCGGCGTGACCTGGATGATGGGCATCTCCGCGGGGGCACCGCACCCGGCCGCCGCGCGTCTGTTCATGGAATGGGCGACCTCGGCGAAGGCCAACAGCGAGTTCGCGCTGCTCGGCCAGGGAGAGCCGACCTATCAGGGCGCCGAGGACGCGCGCACCTTCCTCAAGGAGCCCTGGTACGAGGCACCCCGGGAGGTCTGGGACGACTGGGGCGTCGACAAGGAGTTCCTCGATGGTGGCAAGGACTTCCTCGCCCGCTGGGACAAGGCGTTCGGCTACTCGGGTTAGTCCCGGTGCTCACTCGTTCGTCCAAGACTAGGAGGCTGCTCAAGTGACCGACATCACAACGTTGGTGGAGGCCGAGCACGCGCCGGCGCCTGGAACGCCCCAGCGGGCGTCCCGGGCGCCGGGGGCGCGGCGCGCGCGGACGTATCCGTACCTCGTATGGCCCGTTCTCGCGGTGCTGGTCGTCCTGATCGCCGTCCCCGTCGTGGCGATGTTCTACGGAGCGGTCCAGGACGGGAACCTCGGCAGCCCGAAGGGCACGTCGTTCTCGCTGCGTGCCCTGGCCCAGGTCTATCTCGGCTGGCCGTACATCTCGACGCTGCTGGGCACGGTGGGGCTCGCGCTCGCCGTCGCGCTGCTGTCCACCGCCATCGGCTCGCTGTTCGCGTGGATCATGTCGCGCACCGACGTGCGGTTCCGCAAGTTCTTCGAGCTCACGGTCATCGCCCCGCTGTTCCTGTCGCCGTTCATCGGCGCCATCGCCTGGATGACCCTCGGCGCTCCGAAGTCCGGCATGATCAACGTGAATCTGCGGCATGTGTTCGGCACCGACTTCACCCTGATCGACGTCATGAACGTCCCCGGGATGATCTTCGTGATGACCATGTATTACGTGCCCTACGGGTATCTGCTCGTGGGTGCGGCGCTGCGCAACATGGATCCGTCCCTGGAGGACGCCTCCTACATCAACGGGAACGGCCATCTGCGCACGGCATTCCGAGTCACCCTTCCCCTCGTGCGGCCGGCCATGGCTGCGGCGTTCTTCTTCATCGCGGTGCTCTCCACCGGCGTGTTCTCCGTTCCGGGCGTGCTTGGCGGGCGCGATGGGTTCGTTCCGCTCGCCGTGCGCATCTACCGCGCGACCGAGGTGTTCCCGTCCGACTATGCCGTCGCCGCCTCGATCGGCACGATGCTGTTCATCGTCACCATCATCGGTGTCTTCTTCTACCGTCGGGCAGTGGCCAATGCGGCACGGTTCGTCACGGTCAGCGGTCGTGGATTCCGACCGCGGATCATCAAGCTCGGCAGTTGGCGCTGGGTGGTGACGACCGTCCTCGTGATCAACTTCGTCGTGGCGATCGTGCTGCCCTACATCGCTCTGGTGATCGTGTCGCTCACGCCCTACGCGCAGACCGACTTCACCAAGCTCAATCTCTCGTTGAACAACTTCACCGCGGTCCTCACTGCCCCCAAGGTGATGGAGGCATCCTGGAACACCCTCCTGCTCGGCATCGGGTCGCCCACGGCCTGTGTGGTGCTCGGCGTTCTGATCGCGTTCATCACCGTCCGCTCCGGCAGCCCGATCAAGGGGATCATCGACTATCTCGCGACGATCCCGCTCGCCATCCCGGGTCTGGTGCTGGCGACCGGCATGATCTGGCTCTACATCCGCACGCCGATCTATGGCACGCTGTGGATCCTGCTGGTCGCGCACGTCGCCGCGTATCTGACCCATGCGTCGCGGCTCGCCTCGAACGGTCTCATCCAGATCGACAAGTCGCTCGAGGAGGCGTCGATCGTCAACGGCGCGTCGTTGCCACGCACCCTGTGGCGGATCACCACCCCGCTGATCCGACCGTCGCTGCTGTCGGCCTGGATCCTGATCTTCATCTTCTCCGTGCGTGAGATCAACGAGGCGATCATGCTCTATTCGGCGCGATCGAACGTCTTGTCCGTCGTGACGTGGGACTACATGCAGAACGGTCAGATCCGTCAGGCCGCCGTCGTGGGCATCCTCCAGACAATCGGCCTCATCCTCGGCGTGCTGGTCGCCCGCTACGCCTTCCGCGTCAAGCTCACCAGTGCCTCTCTCTAGAACAACCCAGGGAACACCATGACCACTTCATTCTCGACAGCAGCCTCTCCGCAGGCCGGCGCTCGTTCCGTCCCCGCGCTGGAGGTGAAGGACCTCCGCATCAGCTATGGCGCCGTCGAGGCGGTGAAGGGCATCAGCTTCACCGTCGAGCAGGGCGAGTTCGTGACCCTCCTCGGCCCGTCCGGATGCGGCAAGACCACGACGCTGCGCTGCATCGCCGGTCTGGAGGCTCCATCCGGTGGCGTGATCAGGATCAACGGCACGGAAGTCGCCAGCGTCACGCGTCAACTGTCACCGGACCGACGGGGCATCAACATGGTGTTCCAGTCCTATGCGGTCTGGCCCCATCTGACCGTCGAGCAGAACGTCGCCTACGGGCTGCACGGCAAGAAGCTGGACCGGTCCGAGATCCGCCGGCGTGCCCTGGCCGCTCTCGAGCTGGTGGGCCTGGAGAAGTTCGCGGATCGCTACGGAACGGAGCTCAGCGGTGGTCAGCAGCAGCGCGTGGCTGTCGCGCGCGCGACGGTGACCGACCCGGCGATCATCCTGTTCGACGAGCCGCTGTCGAATCTGGACGCGGGCCTGCGGGAGCGGATGCGGGCCGAGCTGCTGTCCTTGCAGCGCCAGATCGGACGCACGGCCATCTACGTCACGCACGACCAGAGCGAGGCGATGGCCATGTCCGACAAGATCATCCTGATGAACAACGGCGCCATCGACCAGCAGGCCACACCGCGGGAGCTGTACAACCGTCCTCGCACGCGGTTCGCCGCCGACTTCGTCGGCACGACGAACGTGCTCGAAGGCGTGCTGGAGACCGTCGGCGAGCGGCGCTTCTTCCGGGATGGCGAGCAGGGGATCGAGCTGGCCGTGAGCGATCGGGATGCGGCG
The DNA here is from genome assembly GCA_937988695.1 of uncultured Microbacterium sp. Classification (GTDB taxonomy): domain Bacteria; phylum Actinomycetota; class Actinomycetes; order Actinomycetales; family Microbacteriaceae; genus Microbacterium. The sequence goes on from CALKHM010000062.1 coordinate 21,114, forward strand.
GACGGCGCCGCCATCGCCGTCACCCGCCCGGAGCACATCCGGTTGACGACGGACACGAACAGCCTGAACGCCCTGCCGGGAAAGGTCCTGTCGGTCGAGTTCCTGGGGAGCCGGTGCGACGTGTCGGTCGACGTGCCCGGCATCCGCTTCCGGATCGAGGCGCCGGCAGGCTTCGAGGCCGCCGTGGGCAGCCCGATCACGGTCGTGTTCGATCCCGATGCGATCCTCATCCTCCCGGCGACGGGGCAGGCCTGAACGCGATGCCCGATCGTGAGGACCACCCGGTGGTCGGGTACCGCGTCGAGGACGGCATCGCCCGTCTTCGGATCGACCGTCCCGAGCGCGCCAACGCGATCTCGTATGACGTGATGCTCGAGATCATCCGCGCCATCGAGCTCGCCGCGGAGGATCCTGCCGTCGCGCTCGTGCAGCTCACCGGCGCCGGTGGGGTGTTCTCGTCGGGCCGCGATATGAAAGAGGGCAGCGCAGGCACCCGCACGCCGGAGTTCAGCCGGACGCTGATGAAGGGGATGTATCGCAATCTGTTCGAAGTGCTCCTCGAGTCGCCGAAGCCGACAATGGCCATCGTCAACGGACCGGCCGTGGCCGCCGGGACCGAGCTCGTCCTCGCGTGCGACATCCGGATTCTCGTCGAGGACGCCTATCTCCAGCTGCCCGAGGCGCGGCGAGGCGTCGGCGCCAACTTCGGCACGATCGTGCTGAGCCAGATCGCTCCTCGTGCGCTCGCTGCCGAGTGGATCTTCACGGGACGCAGGATTCCGGCAGAGGAAGCCCTGCGCTGGGGACTCGTCAACCGTGTGGTGGCACGAGACCAGCTCGATGCCGCGGCAGCCGAGATGGCCGAGTCGATAGCGGCGAACGCCCCGTTGTCACTGCGTCGGATGAAGGAATCGATGACCAAGTCGTGGGGAATCCCCCTTCCGGTGGCGTTGCGGATCGGCACGCTCGGGCCGAACCCGTATCTGTCCGAGGACCGTGAGGAGGGTGCTCGCGCCTTCTTCGAACGACGAGAGCCGAACTGGAGTGGCCGATGAGATTCGTGACCTTCGAACAGTCAGACGTCGTGACGCCGGGCGTGGCAAGAGGCGACCGGGTGATCCCGCTGGGCGCGCTGGCCGATGCCCTGCCCGATCGCCTGCGCGGCGTGGTCGGATCCGCTCGCGATGTCGCCGGCATCGCGGGGATCGAAGGCATCGTCGATGCGCTGCAAGCTGCACTCGATGAGGCTCCCGGTTCGCTGTGGACACCGCTTGGATCGGTACGGCTGCTCTCGCCCGTCGTCGCGCCCGGTCGGGTCATCGGCGTGGGGCTCAACTACCGCTCGCATGCCGAGGAGCAGGGCGCGAAGATCCCACGTCAGCCGATCCTGTTCGCGAAGTGGAGCGGCTCGGTGGTCGGGCCGGACGCCGTCGTGGCAATCCCCTACGCACAGGCCGAGGTGGACTACGAATGCGAGGTGGCCGTGGTCATCGGTCGCGGCGGTCGCGACATCCCCGCGGCGTCGGCGCTTGACCACGTCTTCGGGATCACGGCGCTGAACGATCTGAGCGATCGCAAGGCGCAGCTGGCCGAACGGCAGTGGACACGGGCGAAGTCGTTCGACGGCTTCTGCCCCATGGGCCCCGCCATCGTGACTCTGGACGAGATCCCCGCGGTGGCCGACCTCGCCGTGAGCACCACGCTCAACGGCGTCGTGGTGCAGCAGGGCTCCACGTCGGACCTGATCTTCGACATCCCGACGCTCATCGCCTTCGCCTCTCAGGGCACGACCCTGCAGCCGGGGGACGTCATCGCGACGGGGACGCCCAGCGGTGTCGGGTTCGTCCAGGACCCGCCCGTGTATCTGAGGCCCGGAGACGTCGTGACCGTCGCCGTCGAGCATGTCGGAGACCTCTCCACCGTCATCGGGCCCATCGCCGAACGGGCCTCGTCGTGAGCGCGTCACGGCTGGCCGCCGCCGTCCTGGACCCCGCCTCGATCGCGCTGGTCGGTGTGAGCCGCGATGCCACCCGCCTGTCCGGGCTCGCCCTGCCCTATCTGCGTGCCGCGGGTTTCGCAGGTGACATCTACCTGGTCAATCCCTCGGCCGACGCCGCCATGCCCGGCGTCCACGTGCTCCCGGACGTGCGCGCGCTCCCGGGAGGCGTGGATCTTGCGTTCGCATCGGTCTCGGCCTCGCGCACCCCCGGCGTCGTAGGCGATCTCGCGCAACGGGACGTCGGCGCAGTGGTGGTCGGGGCGAGCGGGTTCTCAGAGCTGGATGCGGCGGGCGCCCGGCTGGAGGCGGACCTCGCCGCCGCGATCTCCGGGAGCGGCACGCGCCTCGTCGGTCCGAACTGCAACGGCCTGTACTCCGTGCAGTCCGGGGTCGCGCTGGGGTTCAACCGCGCGCACGGTCGGCGCTATCGCCCCGGCGGGATCGCGATCATCTCCCAGAGCGGCGCGCTCATCGGAGCCGTCGCCGATCTGTGCACGAGCAGCGGTGCCGGTCTGCGCGGATTCTTCTCCACGGGGAACGAGCTCGACGTCCGACTCGTCGATCTGCTCGAGATCCTCGCCGCCGACTCCGAGACCACCGTCATCGCCCTGGTCCTGGATCGCATCGGTGACGCCGCACGCTTTCGTGCCGCCTGCGAGCTGGCCGCCCGCAACGGCAAGCGGGTGCTCGCCTTCAAGTTCGGGAACACGGCGGCCGGCCGGAAGGCATCGCAGTCGCACTCCGCCCGGATGGCCGGAGACAGCGCGACGTATGACGCGCTGTTCGCGGCCACCGGCGTGACCCGGTGCGCGTCGCTCAGTGAGCTCGCGGTCACGGCCGCCCTGCTCGAATCGCGTGCCGCTCCGATACGTGCGGGCGCGCTCGTGATCAGCACCTCGGGGGCCGGGGCGGCAATCGCCGCCGATGCGCTCGAACAGCGCGCCGTGCCCCTGATCCCCCTCGATGACGAAACGAAACGCGAGCTGGCCCCGACACTGCGTTTCGTCCGGCCCGCCAACCCGGTGGACGTGGGCGCGGGCGGATCCGCGAACGCACTGGCGAACTTCAGCGCTCTTCGCTCCACCGCCGAGGGCACGTGCACGGTGTTCGCATACCTGCCGCCTCCCACGCCGGAGTTCGCGGAGCTGTACTCGCAGGGGTTCGTCGACCTCGTCGGCGGGCAGCGACGCACGCGCACGGTGGGCATCGCGGTCATGATCGACAGGACGGATCCGCACCTCGTCGACGGCTGGCTCGCCGCCGGCATCCCTGTGGTCTCCTCCGTCGACGAGGCCGCAGCCGTCATCTCCCACCTCCAGCCCTCTTCGCCGGAGGCTCTGTCCATCGCGCCATCGACGGCTGTCGATGCCGATGTGCGAAGCGAGGTCGAGTCCGCGCGGATCGCCGCCGATGCGGGAATCTCCTTCCCGGCATCAGCGAGCGCCGCGAACAGCGCCGACGCGGTCGCCGCCGCCGAGCGGATCGGCTACCCGGTGGTCGTCAAGGGCGTTCCCGAGGGGGTCGCCCACAAGAGCGCCCTGGGGCTCGTCGCGCTCGGGCTCGATGACGCCTCGCAGGTCGCGTCGGCGGCCGAGGCGATCCTTGCCCGGATGGCGCAGTTGGGGATCACCGACGAGGCCGCACGGCTCCTGATCGCCGAGCAGCTGCCGGAGGTGGGAGCCGACCTGCTGATCTCCGTGAAGCGGGATCCCGAGTTCGGGTCGGTGGGCCTGGTGGGCCTGGGCGGAACGAATGCCGAGGCGCTCGGCGCCTACCGCGTGCTTCTGCCGCCCTTCGGCTCCGGTGAGGTCGGCGACGCGCTTGCCGACCTCGGGATGCCCGAGGAGACCTGCACCTCCCTCGGACGAGCGGGCCTCGCCGGCGTGCTCGCCGAGGCGCTGCACGCCCTTGACACCGTGCTCGACACGGAGCGGCTGGCCAGCATCGAGATCAACCCGCTCCGGGTCGTTCCCGGCACGGAGGATGTCGTGGCGCTCGATGCGCTCGCGATTGCGGGGGCAGCGCGATGACCCCCGGGCACGCGCAGGTCGCGGAGCTGTTCTCGGCGCGGGCGACGATCGAACGGTGGCTGCGGTTCGAGATCGCGCTGGCACGGGTCGAGGCCGACCACGCAATCATCCCGGCCGCCGCCGCCGACGCCATCGCGGCAGTCGGCGTCGACGACCTCGATCTCGAGGAGATCGCCCGCGGAGCCCAGCGCAGCCGGCACGCCGTCGTGCCGTTCGTGCGCGCACTGTCCCGAGCGGCCGGGTCGCACGGCGAATACGTGCACTGGGGGTCGACCTCGCAGGACGTGATGGACGTGGGCAAGGTCCTCGCCGTCCGCGAGGCCGACATCCTCATGGACTCCGCGCTGACACGTCTTCTGACAGCGCTCGCCGAGCTCGCGGATCGCCATCGCTCCACGCTTATGCCCGGTCGCACGGCCGGGCAGTTCGCCACCCCGATCACGTTCGGCGGGAAGGTCGCGGGCTGGGCGGACGAAGTGCTCCGCGAGATGCAGGCGTTCGACGGCGTGCGCAGCATCGTGCTCACGGGCCAGCTGGGCGGAACGACCGGCCAGCATGCGGTGTTCGGCTCCCTCGGTCCGGCGATCCGCGACGAGGTCTGCACGCGATTGGGGCTGACGGCGCCGCTGGTCACCTGGCACACCTCACGTGACCGCTTCGTGCGCTGGGCGTTCCACTGTGCGATGGTCGCCGGAGCGCTGGGGCGTATCGCTGCCGAGATCATGAACCTGCAGCGCAGCGAGATCGCCGAGCTGGCGGAACCCTTCGACAGCCTGCAGGTCGGCTCCAGCGCCATGCCGCACAAGCGCAATCCGACGATCACAGCGACCCTGATGGCATCCGTGTCGATGGTCGAAGCCGAGTTCGGAGCGGCGCTGAGCACCTGGCGCGGTCTGCACGAGCGCGACAAGTCGCAGTTCGGCGTCGAGGACGAGTACCTTCCCAGTATCACCACCAGGACGCTCGACCAGATCCCGCAGCTGATCCATGTCGTGGAGAACCTCGGAGTGGACGCTGAGGCGATGAGCCGGGATCTGGACCGTGACGGGCGTACGGTCTGGTCTGAGATGCTGCTGTACCACGTCGCGCAGACGCACGGTCGCGCCACCGCGCACGAGCTCATCCGCAACGCATCGGGCGCATGGCGACCCGGACGAGACCTTCCGCGGATTCTCGCCGCCGATGCGGCCATCGCTCCGGCCGTCATCCCGGATGTCCTCCCCGACCAGCAGACCCGGGATCGGATCCTCGCCGCCGGCGCCGCGGTCGTCGATCGAGTTCTGGCAGAGATCCGAGACCATGTGAGAGGTAAGCAATGAAGGTAGCCGGCATCAGCGTCGAGGCGGTCGTCGTTCCATTCGAGAAGCCGTTCCGAGGCAGCAGCTATTCCGTCGTATCGCGTCGAGTGCTCATCGCGCGCGTCACCCTCGACGACGGCACGGTCGCGGTCTGCCACTCGGGCAACGGCCACGAGGACGCCCCGCTCGTCGCGAAGCTCGCGACCGAGATCGGACAGCTGATGGTCGGCAAGTCGCTGCACAGCGTGGAGCAGAACTGGGCGCAGCTGTTCGACATCGCGGGCCCGGTGCAGTCGCCCTGGCGGCAGCGCAACCTCACCCACGCGATCGCCACGGTGGACACGGCCCTGTGGCACGCTCTCGGCGTCACCACCGAACAGCCGCTGTGCAGGCTGCTCGGAAGCGACCCCAACCCGATCCCGGCGATGTACATCGGTGGCTACTACGGCGAGGGCACGCCCCGGGAGGACGTCGAGGACGCGATCGAGTTCGTCAAGGCCTCCGGTGTCGCGGCCGTCAAGCTGAAGGTCGGAAACCCCGACGTCGACCTTGACATCGAGAAGCTGCGGCTCACCCGCGAGCTCGGCGGCGACGAGCTGCAGATCGTGTGCGATGCGAACGGCGGCTGGGACCTGCGCACCGCGCGCCGCTTCGCCGATGCCGCCGTCGACTACCGCATCGAGTGGCTCGAGGAGCCCGTGCACTGGCACTCGGATGTCGACGGCATGCGCCTCATGCGAGCCAACGGCAAGGTGGAGATCGGCGCCGGACAGAGCGAGACCTCCCCGCAGCGGGCCGCCAAGCTCATCATGGACGGTGCCGTCGATGTGGTGAACTTCGATGCGTCCTGGGGCGGGGGCGTCACAGGGTGGCGCAAGGTCGCCGGCATCGCCGAGCTCAGCGGGGTCCGCGTCGCCCACCACTCCGAGCCCCAGCTCGGCATGCACCTGCTGGCCGGCATCCGGCATCGTGGCTACGTCGAGATCTACGAGCCGGAACGCGACCCGGTGTGGTACCAGATGGTCGACGCGCCCCCGGTGGTCGGCGGCGCGATCGTCGCCCCATACGGACCGGGCCTCGGCCTGACCATCGACGAGTCGTTCGTCAAGCGCTACCGCGTCGACGCGTAGCCGTTCGCCATGCCGGCCACCCAACGCCTTGTCAACGGCGCCAGCCACGCCGTGGGCTTCTTCGTGCTGCTCGGATTCGGCCTCGCTTCCCCGGTGCTGCCACTGCTGGCCGGTGACCTGGGACTCACAGTGGCCAGCATCGGTGCGGCCGTAGCCGCGTTCGCCGTCGGCCGGCTCATCTTCGGTCTTGGATCCCTGTTCGGGCTGACCGAGATGCGGCACATGCTGCACCTCGGCTGGCTGGTCGGAGGATGCCTGCTGACAGCGGCGGCAGCGGCCTGGTGCGCCCTGGCCCCGGATGCCGTCCAGCTCATCGCCGCCCGTGCGCTGCAGGGGATCGGCTCGGCGATGGCAATGCTTGCGGCATCGATCCGGCCCTTCGTCCTCGACGACGACGACGCCCTCGGACGCCGGGTCGGCAATCAGCAGACGGTGTTCCTGCTTGGAACCGCCATCGGCCCGATCATCGGCGGCGCCCTGGGCCAGTTCGCGGGGCTCCATGCGCCGTTCTGGGTCACTGCCGCCCTCGCACTGTGCGGCATCCCCTGCGGGCTCGTCGCTCACCGGCTGGGTGCTCGTCTGGGCACCGTCGCTCCGGATCCCGCCGTCGAGTCCCGCCCCGCGGCATCCCGTCGTCTGTTCCTGGCGGTGCCGGCCACCGCGGCCGCCCTCGTCATCGTCGCGGTCGCCAACGGAAACCGCAGCGGCTTCCGGACGACGTTCTTCCCGCTCTGGGGGAATGATGTGCTGCGCATGTCCGAGACGATGATCGGCGTGGCACTGAGCGTCGGAGCCCTGGGGTTCTTATCGTTCGCCGTCGTCGGCAGGCTCGTCGATCGCCTGGGTGCAGCACCGGTCCTCGCTGCCGGCGGGGCGCTGCTGGCTCTCGCAAGCGGTCTCATCCTGGTCTTTCCCGCCGTGTGGGCGGGTTTCGTCTCGATGACCCTCTCGACGATCGGCGCGAGCAGCGCCGTCGTCGCCGCCAGCACGCTCATCCTCGCGGCGGGAAGAGGCTCGCGGCGGTTGATCGGCATACGCAACCAGCGGGTCGCCACCGACGTCGGAATGTTCTTGGGACCGCTCCTCGTGGGTGTCGCCCTGGGGGGCTGGGGATACACAGGAGCCCTTATGGCTCTGACCATCGCTGGCCTCGCCGTCATGCTCGCCGCTTTTGCGGTACGACCGGACACACGCTCGGCCGCGCGTTCGGCCATGGCTCAGGAGGACCCGACATGAAGATCGTCAAGATCGACGCGAGCTGGTATCAGGCACCGTTCGCGCGTCCCATCGCGAACAGCACGTTCACGTACAGCGCCAGCAACAAGGTGGTCGTGCGCATCCACACCGACGATGGCCTGGTCGGAACGGGATGGACCAACGGCACCGGGCTGGCCATGGCGATCGCCCAGGACATGGGGGAGCGCATCGTCGGCCGCGACCCCCTCGATCGCGCCGCAGCTCTGGCCCCGCTCGCCGATGACAAGGTCTACGGGCGCGGCGGCCTGTCGGCGAAGTCTCGCAGCGCCATCGACATCGCGCTCTGGGACATCGCCGGCCAAGCGGGTGGGATGTCGCTTCATCGCATGCTCGGAGCGCACCGGGACCGCGTGCCTGCGTATGTCGCGGGCGGCTACTACGCGGAGGGCAAGGATCTCGGCTCTCTCGCCGACGAGGCGCTCGCCGCGCTGGCCCTCGGAGCACGCGCCTTCAAGATGAAGATCGGTCTCGCCGACCCCCAACGGGACCTCGCGCGTGTCGCGGCGGTGCGCTCGGCCGTGGGACCGGACGTGGCCCTCCTCGTCGATGCGAACGGTGGCTACGACCGTGCCACCGCCCAGCTCATGGCCGACGGCCTGCGAGAGCTCGACATCGCCTGGTTCGAGGAGCCGATCGACTCCCGCGACGTCGAGGGCCAGGCGGCGCTGCGGGCCTCGGCCGGCATCCCCATCGCCTCGGGTGAGAGCGAGCACTCGCTGCACGAGATGCGGTACGCGATCCGCGCGCACGCGATGGACGTCCTCAACGCCGACGCGCAGTGCGTGGACGGGATCACCGGATGGGTGGCCGCATCCCGGATGGCCGCCGAGGAAGGCATCCGGGTCGCGCCGCACGGCGACCAGGAGCTGCACGTGCACCTGGCCGCGGCCGTCTCGCACGGGACGTTCGTTGAGTACTACCAGGGAGTGAACGCGCTGCGTGAGGAGATGTTCCTCGAACGGCTCGAGCTCAACGACGACGGCACGGTGAGCCCGCCCGACCGTCCGGGGCTGGGCTTCGTGTTCGACGAGGAACGGCTGGCGAGGTTCCGGCGGGGCGCTCTGGAGACGAGGACGACATGAGGATCCAGTCCATCCAGCCGATCGCCGTCGACCGCTATCTGTTCGTCGAGGTGCGCACCGTCAACGGCATCGTCGGCCTCGGGGAGGCGAGCGCCTGGGCGCATCATCCCGAGACGGCCCAGGCGATCCGGTCGATCGCGGCCGTGCTCGAGGGGGAGGACCCCCGCAAGATCGAGCGGCACTGGCAGTTCCTGCACCGCGCCGCCCACTTCCGCGGGGCCGTGCTCGGCGCGGCGATCGGTGCGATCGACATCGCCCTGTGGGACATCCTCGGTCAGGACCTCGAGGTGCCCATCCACGTCCTCCTCGGCGGCGCAGTCCGCGATCGCGCCCGGGTCTATGCGCACGTCTGGGGCTCCACGAAGGACGAGCTGGTCTCAGGCATCGAGAACGCGGTCGCCCGCGGATACACGGCTGTGGGCCATCTCAGCCCGTTCTCCGACGTCGACCTCGCCACTCCGGTCTCGGCGAGCCCGACGCGGCGGGTGACGGAGGCGATCGATGCGACTCGTGCGTTCCGTGGTGCCGCCGGTGACGATGTCGATCTCTGCATCGAGGTGCACCGGCGGATGACGTTCGCCGAGGCGCTCCAGTTCCTCCACGGCGTCCAGGATCTGCGGCCCATGTTCGTGGAAGATCCGCTCACCCACGACAACATCGACGAGATGGCCGATCTCGCGGCGCGCACGGCGGTGCCGATGGCGACCGGTGAACGCTTCACGAGCATCTGGGACTTCCAGATGCTGCTGCGACGTCGCGGTGCGGAGTACCTGCGGCCGGACCCCGGTCTGCTCGGCGGGATCACCGGGCTGCGCAAGGTCGCCGCGCTCGCCGAGGCCCATCACGCCCGGCTCGTCCCACACAATCCGATGGGGCCCGTCATCACGGCGGCGTCGCTGCACGTGGCGGCATCGAGCGCGGCGTTCTCGATCCAGGAGTACCCAGAGCATCAGGTGGGCGCCGACTACTTCGCAAGCCCGCCGGCGAAGGAGATCGTCGAGGGGGCCACCGAGCCCGTCGATGGCTTCCTGGCGATTCCCGCCACTCCCGGTCTGGGGCTGCGCCTGCGGGCAGATGTTGCGGAGCGGTTCCCGGCGCGGCAGGCGTCGCTGCGGTCCCGACGGTTCGACGACGGGGGAATGGCCGAGCTGTGAGCCGCGGCGGTGGCGCCGCGGGCAACCGTCCTCCCCGCGGATCGAGCGGGGAAGCTACGCCGGCGGCGTGCGTGCTCGACTTCTCGCCGCTGCACTCCTGACGGCCGGTGGTGTGCTCGCGTGGGGCGAGCTGGTGAACGAGCGGGCCAGCCGGCGCGGGCTCGGGACCGCTCCGCGCGTGTCCGGCACGCAGGCCGTCGTGGTGCTGGGGTTCGGCAATCGCGGTCGGCGCGCGAACCTCGTGAACAGATATCGGGTGCGTGCCGGCATCCGTTCTCTCGACCCGGCGGCCCCCCGCCGCGTGCTCGTGCTGTGCGGCGGGGCGGTGGCCGGTCCCGAGCCGGAGGCCGACATCATGGCCCGCTACGCGCGAGACGAGTGCGGCCACGCCGGTCCGCTGCTGCTGGAGCGCGAGAGCACGACGACCTGGGAGAACATCCGCGACGTGGTCCCCCTCATCGAGGACGTCGACGCGATCGCCATCGTCTGTCTCCGACCCGCTGCACGCTGAGAAGGGACGGCTGTATCTGCGGATGCTACGGCCCGACATCGCCGATCGGCTCGTGCGTGGCCGGGAGTACCGGCTCGGCGGGCTGACGCTGTTCAAACCGGTCGCGGCGATCGCGGGCCTCGTCGGACTGCGGCGTGCGCGTCGCGGCTGTGCCCAGTGCGGGATGCTGCCCCGACAGCCCCGCAGACTGAGCGCCGTTGATGGTCGAGGTGCCCGGTCGAAGCCGAGAAGCCTTCGCGCTGGAGGGGTATGGTCATCGTTGCGGGAGGAGCACCGAGTCGAAGAACTCCGCGAGTTCGTCTCGGTCCTGCAATCGGAGAACGGTCGAGATGTATTGGTCCGGGCGCACCACGACCATGCAACCCGTCGTGCGGTCCAGGCCCCGGGCAGCGTAGATGTCGCGTGCGAGCTTCGTCACGGCGCTGAAGGTCTTCTCGTAGTCGGTCAGACCCAGACGCCCCTTGCGCGGCAGCAGCAGGCGTGGAAGAGCGCCCAACTCGACGTCGTCGTGCGAGCGCTGGAACACCGCGCGCACATCAATCACGTCGTCGATGTCTGCGCGTTGCGGGGTGTGACGGACGATAGGGGAGGTGGGCGCCTCGGTCAGCCAGCGGCAGAGCTCGAAGACCTCTTCCTCGTCTTGACCGGCGAACAGATATAGTCTCCAGCGGCCATCAGCGCGTGCTGCGTGTCCAAGCTCGACCTGCCGTCCGTCTGCCACTCTCGTCACGGGTGCCGAATGGAAGCGCGTGCCAATCTCGAGCCCCGTCGCGAGGCTCTGGGCCGCATCGGAGTCCGTTAGCGGAGACAGGCGGTAGCGGGTGGCGACACCCGCCGTGAAGCGTCCGTGTTCGACGTAATACTGTTCGAGCTCTTCCGAACCGACGCCACCGTGGGCTGGATCGGGAGCCGACGCCATCATGGCCGACCATTCGCGGTCGAACGCGATCAGCTCCTGCGCGATCGGGTGTCGTTCGCTGGAGTAAGTGTGCAGAAGCGTCTGGTCACTCAGGCCACGGAGTACGGCAGCGAGCTTCCAGCCGAGGTTGAACGCATCCTGCATGGAAACGTTCATGCCCTGGCCCGCCTTCGCGCTGTGGGTGTGACAGGCATCTCCGGCGATGAACACGTGAGGGTCGCCACCGCGACCGGCCGTGTCATCGAAGGCGTCTGTCACGCGCTGCGCGACCTCATAGATCGAGAACCAGACGGTCTCTGCCGCCTCTATCGAATATGGCTGGAGCACGCGGTTCGCGACAGCGAGGACGTCCTCGGCGGTCATTGCGTGCACGACCGTTCGGCTCGCCTCGGTCACTTCTCCAAGATCGACATAGAGACGTACAAGGTATCCGCCCTCTCGAGGGATGAGAAGAATGTTTCCCGCATCGGCAGACTGGATCGCTGATTTGAATCGGATGTCGGGAAAGTCTGTCAGGGGAAGAATATCCATGACACCCCACGCATGATTCGCTGTGGTCCCGTGGAGTTCACGACCGATCGACTTGCGAACCTTGCTTCGGGCGCCGTCGCAGCCGACGACATAGCGGGCGCGGATCGTCAGCGGAGCATCCGCCAATTCGTCATGGAGTGTCACCGTTACCGGATAGTCCGCTGTCGGATCCACCGTGAGCGCACGGAAGTCCAGACTGTATTCCGGCGAGAGGTGCGTCTGACTGCGCTGCATCGATCGCAGCAGGTAATCATGAATGCGCGCTTGGTTCACGATGACGTGCGGGAATTCCGAGAGATCGTCGGCGGTGTCTTGGACACGGCCGGTACGAGTGATCCCTCCTGCGGCAGGATCTGGATGCCAGAATGCCGTCTCGTTGACCCAGTACGCCTCGTTCAGCAATTGATCGGCGAGCCCGAAAGCCTCGAACATCTCGACCGTCCGGCAGGCGATGCCGTCCGCTTGACCGAGTTGCAGAGGGCCAGGCTTGCGCTCGATGATGCGGGTCGTTATCGATGGGAACCCCGCGAGCTGGGCTGCCAGGACGAGCCCGGCCGGCCCGCATCCGACGATGAGCACGTCGACCTCGTCGGGGAGATCCGGGCGGAGGATGCCGGCGTGGCCGGCCCGTGACGGACTCATCACCGGGTCACCGGGGTGGAAGCCGTTGAGGTAGTACTGCACGCGAACTCCTTCGGTCTCGGAGCAGAATAGTTCCGATCTGAGCACGCGTGACGATGAATTCCATCCTGAAGAAGTTCTGCTGTGGGCTTTGCGATCGATCTCGCGCGACGGCTCGCTGTACGCTGAGCTCGAACACATCGGTGGGCGCACGCGAAGGTGCACGCTCGATTGGAGGCGTTGATGGTGGAGAAGGAGATCTTTCCCACGCCCACCTACTTCTTGCAGTCCGTGGACAACGCCCTGCATCTCGCTCAGGTGCTTCGGGACGAAGGCCGGCTGCGGCTGAGCGAAGCCGCCGAGATCCTCGGGGTGTCGCCGTCGACCGCCCACCGTCTGCTTGCCATGCTCATGCATCGCGGGTTCGCCGTTCAGGATGATTCTCGCTTGTACTTCCCCGGCCCGTCTCTCTCGGTCCAGGCGGCGCCGACGGACTTCGGGCGTCGGCTGCGAGCAGTGTCCGAACCGTATCTCGTCCGGCTTCGGGACACGCTCGACGAGTCCGTCAACCTCATGATGCGACTGGGCACGGCCGTGCGTTTCCTGTTCACCGCCGAATCGTCCCAGGCATTGCGCGTGGGCGACCGACAGGGCGCCATCCTCCCGGCGCGGCTGGTGAGCGGTGGCAAGGCGATCCTGGCCGAACTGGAGCTCCCCTATCTCGCGAAGATCTACCAGAAGCCAGATCTCGGCTCGAGCAACGGTTTGAGCCCGGCCGATTTTCGTCGCATGGTCGTTGAGCTGCAGGCCGTGAAGCAGCGCGGCTACGCCGTGAACATCTCGGAGACAGAAGCCGGTGTCTGCGCCATCGGACTCGCGTTGCATACGCGAGGAAACGTGCCCAGTGGGGCGTTCTCCGTCTCGGCACCGGAAGCGAGGTTCCACAGGCTCACCTCCGAGTCGGTGGTCAAGCTCCTTCGATCGACAGCGCAGGAGATTGAAGGAGAACTTCTTCTCCGCGACGACATGGGCTGAGTCGCATCGAGTAGGACGGCCTCGCGCCCCCTATGTTCTGTAGAGCAGAACTTCGCTTGAGGTCGGTTCACGGCACGACGCATACTGATCGCGAACACGGACCCGGTCGCTGGTGACAGGGCCCTGACCCGCAGGGTCTCTTGCGACCGAGAGGATCGGCTATGACGCTTCGCATGCAGTTCGGAAACGCCCGCTCCCGTGCACACGAGGGCGTTGGTGCCTCGAGCACGATGGCGGAATTGGTATCCGACCCGAGGATGGGAATCGACGCCGCGGATGTCGTCGAGCAACGCGAATATCGGTCCACCGGAATGACAGAACTCCCGGACGAAGGAGACTGCGCACTAATGACGCCCAACAGTAGGAGCAGGAGGACCATTGTGAAACTTCTCACCAAGTCGATCGGTGTCGGCGTGGCTGCCGCGGCGGCAATCGCGCTTTCAGCATGTAGCGGCGGGGGAGGGACGCCTGGAGGAGACGCGACGGGTCTGCAGACGATCAATATCGTCGCCACTCATGGAACGGACCTGTATGGTCTCCCGTGGTATGCGGCCAAAGATCAGGGATTCTTTGAGAATCACGGGCTCCAGGTGGGCAAGCTCATCAATGGTGCAAGTGGCGGCACCGACGATGTTCACGCGCTTACCGCTGGTGGAATGGATATCGGCACCATCGCAGTTCCTGCAGCCGTGAAGGGCGCAGCCGCCGGGGAGAAGATCGTGGTTGTCGCGGGCGCGACGCAAGCGGTGACAGACGTGAACTATTACGCGTTGGCGAGCAGCAAGATCCAGACGATCAACGACATCAAGAGATGGGGATACACGAGCCCCGGATCAACCACGCAGTCGCTCGCATATGTCGTGGCTGACCATGCGAAGCTGAACACTTCCCGCATCGACTTCGTGGCCACCGGAGGATTCGGCGAAGGCGTCGCATTGCTCGAGGCGGGGAAGATCGACGTCGCCTACGGTCCTCCTGCAACCTATCT
>CALKHM010000063.1 GCA_937988695.1 uncultured Microbacterium sp.
GAAGGAGCGCGAGATCGTCACCGAGATCTCCCGCAACGAGGGCAAGCCCGAGGCCGCCCTGCCGAAGATCGTCGAAGGCCGCGTGAACGCGTTCTTCAAGCAGGTCGCCCTGCTCGAGCAGGACTACGCGAAGGACAACAAGCTGTCGGTCGCGCAGGTCGCGAAGGACGCCGGCGTCACCGTCACCGACTTCGCTCGGTTCAAGGTCGGCGCGTAGCACGCCGTACGGGCCCGCATCGCACCACGATGCGGGCCCTTGCCATGCCCGTTCGCTACAGTGTGATCGCGACGAGAGGAAGACACGTGATCAATGAGGCCCCGGCGCGCCGGCGCGTCCTGCTCAAACTCTCCGGCGAGGCGTTCGGCGCCGGATCCCTGGGAGTGAACCCCGACGTCGTGGGCCAGATCGCCCGCGAGATCGCCGCAGCGGTGGACCGTGTCGAGATCGCCGTCGTGGTCGGCGGCGGCAACTTCTTCCGCGGCGCCGAGCTGAGCCAGCGCGGGATGGACCGGGCACGTGCGGACTACATGGGCATGCTGGGCACCGTGATGAACGCCCTCGCCCTCCAGGACTTCCTCGAACAGGCCGGCGCGGTCACCCGTGTGCAGTCGGCGATCCAGATGACCCAGGTGGCCGAGCCCTACATCCCGCTGCGGGCCGAACGGCATATGGAGAAGGGGCGCGTCGTCATCTTCGGTGCCGGCGCCGGGCTGCCGTACTTCTCCACCGACACGGTGGCGGCCCAGCGTGCGCTGGAGATCCGCGCCGACGAGGTGCTGGTCGCCAAGAACGGCGTCGACGGCGTGTACACCGCCGACCCCCGGCGGGATGCCTCGGCGACCAGGCTCGACCGCATCACCTACCTGGAGGCGCTGCAGAAGGGGCTGAAGGTCGTCGACTCCACGGCGTTCAGCCTGTGCATGGACAACCGCATGGACATGCGGGTGTTCGGGATGGAGCCGGCCGGCAACGTGACCAACGCACTGCTGGGGGAGCAGATCGGCACCCTCGTCACCGCCTGACCGTCGGCGGACCGACAGCATCCCACGACTAGACTTGGCGGGAACGCCTGACCGAATGGAGAGACCGTGATCACGGACGTGTTGACGGATGCCGCAGACCGCATGGACAAGGCGGTGGAGGCCGCCAAGGACGACTTCGCGAGCGTGCGTACCGGCCGGGCCAACCCACAGCTCTTCCAGAAGGTGCTCGTCGACTACTACGGGACGCCCACGCCGCTCGCCCAGCTGGCATCGCTGAACGTCCCGGAGGCACGGTCCCTGATCGTCACCCCGTACGACAAGTCGGCGCTCAGGGCGATCGAGCAGGCGATCCGTGACGTGCCGAACCTCGGAGTGAACCCGACCAACGACGGCAACATCGTGCGCGTGACGATGCCTGAGCT
This sequence comes from uncultured Microbacterium sp., assembly GCA_937988695.1. Classification (GTDB taxonomy): domain Bacteria; phylum Actinomycetota; class Actinomycetes; order Actinomycetales; family Microbacteriaceae; genus Microbacterium. The sequence continues at coordinate 1,407 of CALKHM010000063.1, forward strand.
GACCCAGGAGCGCCGCAAGGAGTACGTGAAGCTGGTCCGTGCCAAGGCCGAGGACGCGAAGGTGCACGTCCGTGGCATCCGCCGCAAGTGCAAGGACGACCTGGCTGCGCTGGGGAGCGACGTGGGCGAGGACGAGCTTGCCCGTGCGGAGAAGGAGCTCGACGCGGTCACCCGTGCGCATGTGGACGCCATCGACGAGGCCCTCAAGCGCAAAGAGGCTGAACTGCTCGAAGTCTGAGGGCTCCGCATGACCGACGCGTCTGTACCGCCGCCCGCCGCCCCCGACGGCTCAGGTCGCCGCAGGGCACGCCGGGCGCGTGCACGGGCGGAGTTCGACCAGGCCAACGAGCGCATCAAGCAGCGCACCGGCAGAGACCTCATCGGCGCTATCCTCATCGGGGTGGGGATCGGCGTGGCCGTGCTGTTGTCGCTGATCATCTGGAAGCCGCTGTTCCTGCTCGTCGTGCTGGCCGCCGCCGGCACCGGGGTGTTCGAGCTCTCCCGGGCACTGCAGGGGGGCAAGCGTCGTATCGATCTGCTGCCGCAGCTGCTGGGTCTTGCCGGCATGATGCTCTCGGGGTGGTTCCTGCCGCTCTGGCAGCACTGGGTCGTGGTGTGCGCGGGTGTCGCGCTGGTCGTGGTCTGGCGCCTGCTCGCACAGCTGGTCGCACGCGACGGCCGCCGCCGCCTCGATGTCTGGGACGACGTGCTGGCCGGGGCACTGGTGCAGCTGTATGTGTCGTTCACGGCGAGCCTGGCCGTCATCCTGCTGCGCCAGGACCGCGGCGAGTGGTGGGTTCTGGCGTTCATCATCGTGGCCATCGTCGCCGACACGGCGGCCTACGCGACCGGTCTCACCCTCGGCAAGCACCCGATGGCTCCCCGGATCAGTCCGAAGAAGACCTGGGAAGGTTTCGCCGGTGCCGTCGTGGGGGCGGTCGCAGCGGGTATCCTGCTGGCACAGTTCATGCTCGAGCTGCCCTGGTCGACCGGCATCCTCCTCGGCCTCGTGATCCTGCTGACGGCGACGATCGGCGATCTCGGGGAATCGATGATCAAACGCGACCTCGGCATCAAGGACATGAGCTCGTGGCTGCCCGGGCACGGCGGTGTGCTCGACAGACTCGACTCCATCCTCCCCTCCGCCGGGGCC
>CALKHM010000064.1 GCA_937988695.1 uncultured Microbacterium sp.
CATGACCAGCAGCGCGTCCACCATCGACGCACGTGCCGCGTGACCGAGGCCCGCGGCGTCGTCGCTGGTCAGCAGCAGGATGTCGTAGTGCGATGCCCGCGCCTCGGTGACCACGCCCGCGACGATCTGCATCACCACGTGCACGTCGACACCCGAGCGCAGCGGCGCCTGCAGCCCGATGACGTTCGTCGATCGGGATGCGAGCGAGCGAGCGCTGGCGTGCGGGCTGTACTCGAGGTCGTCGATGGCCTGCGCCACCCGATCCCGGGTCTCTCGCGAGATCGTGCGCTTGCCGCTCATCACGTACGACACGGTCGAGATGGACACGCCCGCGGCGCGCGCGACATCCGCGATGGTCACCATGCGGTCTCCCTCAGATCGATGTCCTCCACCCGGCCGGGCCTCAGCGCCACACGACGCCCGGGCAGGCCCGGTGCGTGCACCTCTATTGTGCGGGTTCGGTCGCAGTGGAGGCGGATGCTGCGTACCCGGCCGGCGCTCCAGGCCACGTCCACGCGGATCCCGCCGCGGGCGCGCACGCCCTGCACGCGTCCGTCCGGCCACGCGGCCGGAAGTGCGGGCAGTACGCGGAGCACGCCGTCGTGCGACTGCACGAGGGCTTCGGCCACCGCCGCCGTGAACCCGAGGTTGCCGTCGATCTGAAACGGCGGATGCGCGCTGAACAGGTTCGCGTACACCCCGCCGCGGTGCGCGCCGGCCTCGTCGGCCGCCGGCCGCAGCGAAAGGCTCAGCTGATCGGCGACATGCCGGGCGTCGCCGAGCCGGGCGTACATGGCCGCCCGCCAGGCGAGGGCCCAGCCGGTGGACTCGCGGCCGCGCGCGGCGATCGATGCAGCAGCGGCGCGGGCGAGCGCCGGCGTCGCGTGCGGTGTGATCTGCGCGAACGGGAACAGGCCCACCAGGTGCGACAGATGCCGGTGATGCGGGTCCGCCTCCCGGCGCGGTGGGTTCCACTCCTCCAGCAGTCCTTCCGCCGAGACGGCGGGATCGGGCAGCAGCGCTGTCCGCTGCGACAGATCATCGACCCATGCCTCGGTGCGGCCGAGGGCGGTGGCGGCCTGTGCGCAGACCCGGGCGAGCTCACGCAGCAGGGTGGCATCCATCGTCGAGGTGGTCCCCACGCTGTGCGGCGCGCCCGCCGCGTCGAGGTAGTGGTTCTCCGGCGAGGTCGACGGGCTCGTCCAGGCGCGCCGCCCGTCGACCTGCATCCACGACAGCGCGAATCTCGCGGTCTGCTCGAGCACCGGCCACGCGCGCTCGCGCAGGAACGTGCGGTCGCCGCCGAAGGCGAAGCGATCCCACAGGTGCAGTGCGAGCCACACGCCCCCCATCGGCCAGAAGGCCCACGCCGGATCCCCGTGGCCATCGCCCACGGGAGTCGCGTGGCCCCAGGCGTCGGTGTTGTGGTGCAGCACCCAGCCGGCGGTGCCGTGCAGCCGGCGGGCGGCGTCTGCTCCCGTGGTCGCCGCGATCCGCTCCACGAAGCGCAGCAGCGGCTCGTGGCAGTCGGCTAGCCCCGTCGTCTCGGCCGGCCAGTACGCCATCTGCAGATTGATGTTGGTCGTGTACGCGCATGACCAGGGCCCGGGCAGCTCGGCGTTCCACAGCCCCTGCAGCGTCAGGGGAAGCGCGGAGTCTCGGGAGGAGGCCGCCAGCAGGTAGCGCCCGTAGTGGAACATCAGGGCGGAAAGCGCCGGGTCGGGCCGCTCCTGCGCGCGCTGCACCCGCACATCGGTGTCGATCCGGCCGGCGTCGTCCGGCCCGGGCAGCTCCAGCGTGCAGCGCCCCATGAGCTCGGCGTGCGCGGCGGCGTGCGCGACGTGCGCGGTCACGGGGTCGTCGCGCAGCGCATCGGCGGCCTCGAGCACCGCACGAGCGCGTGAGACGGCGCCGGATCGATCCGCGCGCTCGCCCGGCAGCGGTGGGGCGGTGGCGGTGCCCACCAGCAGGAGGTGCGCGCGGGCCGGGGCGGTGGCCAGGCGGCCGCGCTCGAGGCGGCCTGCCGAACGGATCGCGACCGCGCCGGTGCGGCCGGACTCCGGGTCGTAGCGCACCGGCTCGGGCGGATGCTCGTGACCCGGCGCCACGTCGACGGGCAGCAGCCACTCGGCGACGACGTCATCGCCGGCCGCGCTCAGCGCGCACGCCGGCCGCAGCAGGCTGCCGATCGCCACGGTCACCCGCACCGGCTCGTCGGCGGTGATCCGGTGCACGAGGGCACAGGTCGGGATGTCCGCCCAGGTCTCGTGGCGGACCGATGCCGCACCCACCCGGTACTCGAGGGTCACGATGCCGGTGCGCAGGTCCAGGCGCCGCCGGCACGACGGTTCCGGTGCGGATCCCGTGGCCAGTGCGGATTCCGTCGCCAGCACCGGTTCGACCGCGATGTCCAGATGCGCCAGCGGCAGGTACGCCTGCACCCACGGGGTCTGCTGGCGCTGCAGCAGGCGTTCGGCCTCGGCAGGATCGCCCTCGTCGAGCGCGGCGCGCACGGCGGCCAGAGCCTCGGGGCCGCCCTCGGCGACGGCGGCGAGCGGGTCGGCGGCCGCCGCTCCCGACCAGGCCGTGATGTCGTTGAGCCAGAGCCGCTCGCCGCCCACGCGCCCCGCGCACATCGCCGCGCGCGTGCCGTTGCCGACCGGCAGGGCGTCCGTCCACCGCGTGGCGGCGCGACTGTATCGCAGGGTGTGGAGAGCATCGCGACTCTGCGTGGACAGCGGCACGACAGCTAGTATATGGTCTGGTTGTTGAAACGCTTCGACACTGGCGGACGACGACTGCGAAGATCGAGCCACGGAGAGCCTGGAGCCCATGTCACCGACGACGCGCGACCCTGATCGCTTCACGGCGCTGTCCGCGGAACTGGGCATCTGCTTCGGCGGCGACTACAACCCCGAGCAGTGGCCGCGCGAGGTGTGGGCGCAGGATGTCGAGCTCATGCGCGAGGCGGGGGTGAACCTCGTCACGGTGGGTGTCTTCAGCTGGGCGAGGATCGAGCCCGCGCCCGGGGCACGCGAGTTCGCCTGGCTCGACGAGGTTCTCGAGCTGCTGCACGGCGCCGGCATCGCCGTGGACCTTGCCACACCGACGGCGTCTCCGCCGGCCTGGCTGGGCATCCGGCATCCCGAGACCCTTCCCGTCGATCTCGACGGCGTGCGGCTGGTGGCCGGATCGCGCAACCAGTTCACCCCGGCGTCGCGCGTGTACCGTGCGCACGCCCTGGCGATCACCCGTGACCTGGCGGCGAGGTACGCGCAGCATCCCGCCGTCCGGATGTGGCACGTCGGAAACGAGTACGGCCAGCTCGACTACGGCGACGAGGCCGCCCGCGAGTTCCGGCGGTGGCTGCGCGAACGCTACGGCAGCATCGAGGCGGTCAACGACGCCTGGGCGACGGCGTTCTGGTCGCAGCACTACGCCGGCTTCGACGAGATCGTGCCCCCGCGCCGCATGCCGTACATCGCGAACCCGGCTCAGGCTGTGGACTTCCGGCGGTACAGCTCGGATCAGCTGCGCGCGTGCTATCGCGAGCTGCGCGACGCCATCCGCGATGCCGGGGCCGCACAGCCGATCACGACGAACTTCATGGGCTTCTTCGCCCACGTCGACTACCGCTCGTGGGCGGGCGAAGTCGACGTGATCGCCGATGATCAATACCCCGATCCGGCATCTGCCACTGCTCCTGCCGACATCGCCCTCGTGCAGGACCTGATGCGGTCGCTGGGCGGGGGCCGCCCCTGGCTGCTCATGGAACAGTCCGTCAGCGCCACCTCGTGGCGCGGTCACAACCTGCCCAAGTCGCCTGCGCGTGCACGTCGGGACTCGCTGCAGGCGGTGGCCCGCGGCGCCGACGGCGTCTGCTTCTTCCAGTGGCGGCAGTCGCGCGCGGGCGCCGAGCGCTTCCACTCCGCCATGGTGCCGCACGCCGGCGCCGACACCGACGTGTTCCGCGGGATCGTGCGTCAGGGGGCGGATCTGGCCCGACTGCGCCCGGTCGTGGGATCCCGCGTCCAGGCGCCGGCTGCGATCCTGTTCGACTGGCCTTCGTGGTGGGCGTCCGACGAGCCCGCGCTGCCCACCGATCGCCTGGACACCGTCACCGAGATCACCCGGTGGTACCGCGCGCTGTGGCGCCGTGGCATCGCCGCCGACATCGTCGCGCCCGCTGGCGACCTGATCGGCCGGGGTCTCGTGCTCGTGCCGCACAGCTACATCCTCGAACCGGATGCCGCCGCCGCCCTGGCGGCTGCCGTCGACGCCGGCGCACAGCTGGTGGTCGGGCCGTTCAGCGGCGTGGCCGACGGCAACGGGCACATCCTCGCGGGCCGGTCACCCGCCCCGCTGCGTGAGCTTCTCGGTGTGAGCGGCGAGGAGTGGTGCGCGCTGCCTGACGTGCGGATCTCGACGACGCCCGCCTGGCGTCCCGGCGCGGCGTACGCCGCGTCGATCCTCGGTGAGCGGCTGCGTTCCGATGGCGCCGAGGTGCTGGCGTGCCACGCGACGGGGCCGCTGCAGGGCCTGCCCGTCCTCACCCGGCAGCGGCGCGGCGCGGGCGCGGCCTGGTATCTGGGCGCGGTCGTGGACGACGGGCTGCTGGACGCGGTGATCGGCGAGGCGGCGACCGGCATCGACGGCGCCCTGCCCGGACTGCGCGTGCTGCCCGACGGGCTGGAGGCCGTGCGGCGCGGCGACGCACTGTTCCTCCTGAACCACTCCGACGACCCGGTGAAGGTGCCCGTGCCGCATGGCCTGGTCGACCTGCTCGCCGACGAACAGGCTGCGGGCGAAGAGACCGGAACCGTCGTGGCCCTCGGCCCCGGCGACGTGCGCGTACTGATCGAAAGGCAGGACCGGTGAAGTTCACCGACGGCTACTGGCTCACCAGACCCACACTCACGCCGCTGTACGCGGTGGAGGTCGACGACATCCGCGTCGACGAGGTGGCGGGAACGATGACGGTGTACGCGCCCACGGCGGTGATCCGTGACCGGGGCGACACCCTGAACCGGCCGATGCTGACCGTGGTGTTCTCGGCGCCGGCGCCCGGCGTCATCAAGGTGCACGTGGAGCACCATGGCGGCATCGTGCACCGCGGCCCCGACTTCGAGGTGCGCGGCGACGAGGGCTTCCGCCCCGACGTGCGCGTCGATGACGAGGCGGGCGTGCTCCGGGCAGGCCCGCTGTGCGCGCGCGTCGCGCGCACAGGGCCCTGGCGCGTGGACTTCGAAAGCGACGGCCAGCTGCTCACCAGCTCGCTGCCGCGGTCGGTCGGGCACATGACCGGCACCGGGAGCACGCGCACCGGAGTCCCGCAGACCTGGGTGCATCAGCAGCTGAGCATCGAGCCGGGCGAACGCGTGTACGGCCTGGGGGAGCGCTTCGGCGCGTTCGTGAAGAACGGGCAGACCGTGGACAGCTGGAACGCCGACGGCGGAACATCCAGCGAGCAGTCCTACAAGAACGTGCCGTTCTACCTCACCAGCCGTGGGTACGGCGTCTTCGTCGACCACCCGGGCAATGTGTCGTTCGAGGTCGGCAGCGAGGTCAACTCCCGCGTGCAGTTCTCCGTGGCCGGCGAGTCCTTGGACTACTACGTCATCGCCGGACCCGAGCCGAAGGACGTGCTGCGTCGCTACACGGCGCTGACCGGCCGGCCAGCGCGCGTGCCGGCCTGGTCGTTCGGACTGTGGCTGACGACCTCGTTCACCGCGAGCTACGACGAGGGCACCGTCGCCGCGTTCGTCGACGGCATGGCCGAGCGCGACATCCCGCTGTCGGTGTTCCACTACGACTGCTTCTGGATGCGCGAGTACCAGTGGACGGACTTCGAGTGGGATGCCCGCGCGTTCCACGATCCCGTGGGCCAGATCGCCCGCATGCACGAGCGCGGCGTGCACGTGTCGGTCTGGATCAACCCGTACATCGCCCAGCGCTCGGCGCTGTTCCGCGAGGCCGCCGAGAGGGGCTATCTGCTCCGGCGCGCCGACGGCAGCGTGTGGCAGTGGGACATGTGGCAGGCCGGCATGGGGCTCGTCGACTTCACGAACCCGGATGCCGCCGACTGGTACGTCGGCAAGCTGCAGGGGCTGCTCGACCAGGGTGTGGACACGTTCAAGACCGACTTCGGTGAGCGGATCCCCGTCGACGGCGTGGTCTGGCATGACGGGTCGGATCCCGAGCGCATGCACAACTACTACGCGAAGCTCTACAACGAGGTCGTGTTCGGTGCGCTCGAGCAGCACAAGGGCACCGGCAACGCGGTCGTGTTCGCGCGGTCGGCGACGGCCGGGTCGCAGCAGTTCCCGGTGCACTGGGGCGGCGACAGCGACTCGACGTTCCTGTCGATGGCCGAGTCGCTGCGTGGCGGCCTGTCGCTGGCGATGAGCGGGTTCGGCTACTGGAGCCACGACATCGGCGGTTTCGAGGGGACCCCGGATGCCGGGTTGTTCAAGCGCTGGGTGGCATTCGGCCTGCTCTCGTCGCACTCGCGCCTGCACGGCTCGTCGTCGGTGCGCGTGCCCTGGGCGTTCGACGACGAGGCCGTCGAGGTCACCCGGCTGTTCGCCAACCTGAAGATGCGGCTCATGCCGTACCTGGCCCGCGTCGCCGAGGAGGCGCATGCCGACGGCATCCCGATGATGCGGCCCATGCCGCTAGAGTTCCCCGACGACCGGTCGGGCTTCGATGCCGACACGCAGTACATGCTCGGCGACGCGGTCCTCGTGGCGCCGGTGTTCTCGGCCGACGGCCACGTCGAGTACTACCTGCCCGAGGGCGCGTGGACCTCGCTGCTGGACGGCGGCGTGACCGAGGGGCGGCGGTGGATCCGCGAGACGCACGGCTTCGACTCGCTGCCGCTGCGCGTGCGGCCAGGCACCGTGCTGCCGTGGGGCGCCGTCGACGACCGCCCCGACTATGAGTGGGCCGACGGGGTGACGTTGCGCTGCTTCGCCCTGCCCGACGGCTTCGACCAGATCGTCACCGTACCCGGGTCGGCCGGGCCGGCCACCACGTTCCGCGTGCGGCGCGTGGGCGTCACCGTCACCGCCACGAGCGGCGACGCCCGTGCGAGCTGGTCGCTGCAGGTCGGTGCCTGTACTGCGTCGGCCGCCGGCGCCGGCGAGGTGGCCGTCACGATCGAGGAGGAAGTCGGATGAGCACCGAGCTGTTCCGCGACATCCACGCGCCGCTGGCCGTGCGGGCTCGCGACCTGCTGGACCGGCTCACCCCCGGCGAGCGCATCGCGATGCTGCACCAGGCGGCACCGGCCATCGACCGGCTCGGCGTGGCGGGCTTCCACACCGGCTGCGAGGCGCTGCACGGCGTCGCATGGCTCGGGACGGCCACCGTCTTCCCGCAGCCGGTGGGGATGGCTGCGACGTGGAGCACCGATCTGCTGCGTCGCATCGGCGAGGTCGCCGGCACCGAGGTGCGCGCCAAGCACGCGGCCGACCCCGCGGTGAGCCTGAACGTGTGGGCGCCCGTCGTCAACACGCTGCGTCACCCCGGCTGGGGCCGCAACGAGGAGGGGTACAGCGAGGACCCGCACCTGGCCGCGCACCTCGCGGCGGCCTACGCGCGCGGGCTGCGCGGCGATCACGAGCGAGTGTGGCGGACGGTCCCGACGCTCAAGCACTTCCTCGCCTACAGCAACGAGACCGACCGGTCGACCACGTCGTCGCAGATGTCGTTGCGCACGCTGCACGAGGAGGAGCTGCCCGCGTTCCGCGAGCCGCTCGCGTCGGGCGCGGCAGGCGCCATGATGCTCGCGTACAACCGCGTCAACGGCGTTCCCGCGCACACCCAGCCCGAGCTGGTCGCCGAGGCGCGCAGCTGGAGCGAGGAGTCGATCGCAGTGGTCTCGGATGCCGGTGCTCCCACGTTCGTCGTCATGCCGCAGCGTGCGCAGCCCGACCACGCGCACGCCGCCGCGGCGCTCCTGCGCAGCGGACTGGACTCGTTCACCGACAACGACGCGGATGCCGCGCCCACGATCGCGCACGTGCGCGACGCGCTGGCACAGGGTCTGTTGACACCCGCCGACATCGACCGGGCCGTGCTGCGCCTGCTCGAGCTGCGTCTGCGTACCGGCGAGTTCGACGGCGACGCGGACCCGTACGCCGGCATCGGCGCCGACGCGATCGACGCCCCCGGTGCCCGGCAGCTGGCGCGGGAGGCCGTGGGCCGGTCTGTCGTCGTGCTGCGCAACGACGCCGGCATCCTGCCGCTGGCGGCGCCTGTGCGCATCGCCGTCGTCGGGCCGATGGCCGACCTCGTGCTCACCGACTGGTATTCCGGCACTCCGCCCTATGCGGTCGGCATCGCCGCGGGGCTCGCCGAACGCTACCCCGACGCGCGGGTGGAGGCCGTCACCGGTGCCGACACCGTCGCGTTGGCGGCCGGCGGCAGATACGTCGTCGCTTCGGCAGACGGCGCGACTGTCGACGCCTCGGGGCGCGCGGCCACCGAGGATGCGCTGTTCGACGTGACCGACTGGGGCGACGGCATCCTCACGCTGCGCTCGCATGCCAGCGGGCGGCTGCTCACCGGCGGGGCGTGGCCGATGCGTGCCGATGCCGAGCGGGTGGGCGGCTGGGTCGTGCAGGAGAGCTTCCGCCGTCACGTGCACGCCGACGGCGCCTGGTCGCTGCTGCATCTCGGCTCGGGCCGGTGGGTGCGCGTCGCCCGCGACTCCGGGCTGCTGCTGGCCGAGGCCGCGACGCTCGCGCAGGCCGCCCGTTTCGCCGCGCGCACGGTGCACGCGGGTGCACAGGCGGTGGCGGATGCCGCGGCGGCGGCCGACGTCGTGGTGGTGGCCGTCGGCAACGATCCGCACCTGTCGGGGCGCGAGACCGAGGACCGCCCGCACCTGTTCCTGCCGGACGCGGCCGTGCAGGTGTGGCGCGCGGCACGTGAGGCGAACCCGCGCAGCGTGCTCACGATCGTCTCGAGCTATCCGTATGTGCTCGGCCCGGGCATCGCCGATGCCGAGACCGTGGTGTGGTCGAGCCACGGCGGCCAGGAGCTCGGCCATGGCATGGCCGACGTGCTCAGCGGCGATCGCGAGCCGGAGGGGCGCCTGGCCCAGTCCTGGCCGGCCGACCCGGCCCAGGCCGGTGACCTGTTCGACTACGACACGCTGCGCCAGCAGGCGACGTACCGGCACCAGCCGGCGCCGTACGCGTTCGCGTTCGGGCACGGCCTGACCTACACGACCGTCCGGTACGAGAACGTGGAGCTCGGCGACACCGTCGTGGACGCACCGGCGGCCACGCTGCGGCACCCCGCGCTCGCGCCCGGTGCCGGTGAACACGTCGTCGGCGCGACCGTGCGCGTCCGCAACATCGGCAGCCGCCCCGCCGAGGAGCTCGTGCAGCTGTACGCGCTGCGCGACGCCCAGGGTGCGGCGCCGCGTCGGCTGCTCGTGGCGTACGAGCGGGTGCGACTGGAGCCCGGGCAGGTGCGTGAGGTGGCACTGCGCTTCGCACTCGAGCGCCTGGCCGTGTGGGACGACGACGTGCGCGTGGCCGGTGCCCCGGCCGACTGGCTGCACGCCGGTGCGCTACGCGTGCGTGCGGGGTCGTACCGGCTGGCCGCCGGGCCGTCGGCCGACGCGCTCCCGGTCGCGGCCACGCTGGTCGTGCGCTGACCCCGCCCGCCACGCCTCACGTCGCCAACCCGCGAGGGCGCATCTGGCCGACGAAGGCGCGGGTATTCCCCGCTCCCTCGGCCGTCAGGAGCACCCTCGCGGAAGGCAGGTGAGGGGGTGGGGGTCAGCGTGCGGCGACTCAGCGACCGAGCGCGGCCAACACGAGGCCGGTCGGGATGCTGACGGCCAGCACGACCACGAGCACACGGAAGCCCCACAGCAGCAGCAGGTGCGTGGGCGCACCGCGCCGGCTCGCGATGATCGTCAGCACCAGCGCCACCACCAGCAGCGCTCCGCCGGCCATCGTCGCCGCCAGCGCGCCGGACAGCTGCCCGGCCACCACGCCGATGTTGCCGAGGTTCCACAGCACGAACGCGGCCCAGACCACCGCGGGGCGCGCGCGCTGCGCGAGCCAGCCCAGCGCCGCGCCGAGGCCGGCCTGGGCGACTCCGGCGACCAGCACGATGTAGGCGACTGCCCAGGCGATCTTCTGCGTGATGATGTATGCGGCGGCCGCCGACAGCAGGCCACCGACGATCACGCATACGAGCGCGCAGATGAAGAACGGGAGCGCCCGGCGCAGTGCGCCGGGCGCTCCCGAGGTCGTGTCGGACACTCGCGTCACACCAGGATCCGCAGCGGCTCGGCCAGCAGATCGGTGAGGTCGCGCAAGAACGCCGCCGCGGTCGCACCGTCGAGCACGCGGTGGTCGACGGTCAGCGTCAGGCGGGTGCGCGGCCGGATCTGCACCTCGCCGTCGACGACCACGGCCTCGTCGGCGGTCGCCCCCACCGCGAGGATCGCCGCCTCCGGCGGGTTGATCACCGCTGTGAACGTGTCGATGCCGTACATGCCGAGGTTCGACACCGAGAAGGTGCCGCCGGACATCTCGTCGATCTTCAGACGTCCGGCGCGAGCGCGCGCGGCGAGGTCCTTGACCTCGGCGCCGATCGCCGACACCGACTTGCGGTCGGCGTCCTTGACCACCGGTACGACCAGGCCGTCTTCGAGAGCGACGGCCACGCCGACGTTCACGTGCTTGTGCCGCAGGATCGCGTCACCGCCGAACGAGGCGTTCACCTCGGGGTGCGCGGCCAGGGCCACGGCCACCGCACGCACGATGAGATCGTTGACGCTGATCTTGACGCCCGACTCGGCCAGGCGCGTGTTGACGTCGCGGCGAAGCTCGGTCAGCCGCGACGCATCCAGCACGGTGGTCAACTGGAACACCGGAACGAGCGCGGCCTCGGTCAGACGTCGTGCGGTGACCTTGCGGATCTGCGACATCGGGACGACCTCGTCGTCGGGCTGCACGGTGCCGACGGGAGCCCCGGATGCTGCCGACGCCGACGCCGACGCCGACGCCGCCGGCGCCGCCGGAGCGGGGGCGGCGGGTGCGGCCGCCTTCGGCGACCCCGACCCGATCAGCTGTTCGATGTCGGCACGGACGATCCGGCCGCCGGGGCCGGTGCCGGTCACCGTGGCCAGGTCGATGTCGTGGGTGCGCGCCAGCGAACGCACGAGCGGAGTCGCCTTGATCTTCTCGCCCGGCTCACGCGCGGGCGCGGCGGCCTTCGCGGCCTCATCCCCGTCGCCCGCGGCAGCCTCGGCCGGCGGGGCAGCCTCGGCGGGCGCAGCCACCGCGGCGTCCTCCTCCTCAGCGGCGGGTGCGGCCGGCGCAGCCTGACCGGCGGTCTCATCCGACTCCGCCGGCGCGGCCTCGGCCGGTGCCGGCCCAGCGGGCGCAGCATCCGTCGAGCCTCCCGAAGACCCCGACCCGTCGCCGATCACGGCAATGGCGGCGCCGATCGCGACGTTCTCGCCCGGCTGCACGAGGATCTTCTCCAGGATGCCGCCCTCGTAGGCCTCCAGGTCCATCACGGCCTTGTCGGTCTCGATCTCGGCGAGCACGTCGCCGCGCTGCACGGTGTCGCCCTCGGACTTCAGCCACTGGGCGATCGCGCCCTCGGTCATGGTGTCCGACAGACGCGGCATGAACACATCAGGCATGGCTCACGGTCCCCCTTCTAACGCGCGAACCGCGTCGCATCGAGCTGTTCGTTGATGACCCGGATCAGCGCGTCCGCATCAGGCAGCGCGATCTTCTCCAGCGACTTCGCGTACGGCAGCGGGATCTCCGCCGCCGCCACGCGTCGCACCGGGGCGTCCAGGTAGTCGAAGGCGCCCTCACCGATCGTCGCCGCGATCTCCGCGCCGATGCCGTAGGTGAGCCAGTCGTCCTCGAGGATGACGGCCTTCCCGGTCTTGCGCACCGAGCGGCACACCGTCACGCGGTCGAGCGGACGCAGGCTGCACAGATCGACGACCTCGACCGAGATGCCCTGCGGCGCCAGGCGCCTGGCGACATCGGCGGCGATGACCGCCGAACGCGAGTAGCCGACCACCGTGATGTCGGATCCGGGCACCGTCACCTTGGCGCGGCCGAACTCGGCGACCTGCTCGCCGGCGGGCACGGGTCCCTTGGTGTTGTACAGCGACAGGTTCTCCAGCAGCAGCACGGGGTCGTCGTCGCGGATCGCAGCGGTGAGCATGGCCTTCGCGTCGGCCGGCGTCGAGGGTGCGAGCACCTTCAGACCGGGGATGTGCGCGTACCAGACCTCCAGGTTCTGCGAGTGCGTGGCGGCCAGCTGCTGGCCGCCACCGCCCGGCGTGCGGATCACCATCGGCACCGAGGTCTGACCGCCGAACATGCCGTAGATCTTCGCCGCATGGTTCACGATCTGGTCGATCGCGATGAGCGAGAAGTTGATCGTCATGATCTCGACCACCGGGCGCATGCCCAGCATGGCCGCACCGATGGCGGCGCCGGTGAAGCCCTCTTCGGCGATCGGGGTGTCGCGCACACGCTCGGGCCCGAACTCGTCGAGCAGGCCCGCGGTGATCTTGTACGACCCCTCGAAGATGCCGATCTCCTCGCCGAGGAGGATCACGTTCTCGTCGCGCACCATCTCCTCGCGCAACGCGTCGTGCAGCGCCTGGCGGTAGGTGATCTCAGGGGCGGATGCGGCGGTCTTGTCTTCGTTCTCGGCCATCGCCGTCATGCCTCCTGCTTCTGCGCGCGGTCCGTGTCCCACCCGGGCGCCAGTACGGGGTCGCCCGGCATCAGCCGCGGCGCATTGGGAACATCGGTCGCGTACGTGAACTGGAAGAGCTGATCCGCACTGGGCTCGGGGCTCGCGTCGGCGAACGCGATCGCGTCGGCGACCTCCTTCACGGCGTCGCCGTCGATCTTCTCTGCGGCCTTCTCGTCGAGCACGCCGTCGGCGATCAGCTGTGCGCGGTAGGCCGGCAACGGGTCGAGGTCCTTCAGATGCGCGGTCTCCTCCTTGCTGCGGTAGCGGGCGGGGTCCACGACGGAGTGTCCCCGCAGCCGGTACGACATCACCTCGAGGATGCCGGGCTGGCGCTTCTCCCGCGCAGCGGTGAGCATCTCGACGGCGGCCTGGCGGACGACCTCGGGATCGCTGCCATCCACACGGCGGCCCTCGATCCGATACGAGGCCCCGCGCTTGTACAGCTCGGGCTCGCCGGAGGCGTTCTCGACGGTCGTGGCCATGCCCAGACCGTTGTTGATGATCACGTAGACGATCGGAAGCTTCCAGATCGCCGCGAGGTTCAACGCCTCGTGGAACGCGCCGATGTTCGTCGTGCCGTCGCCCATCTGGCACATCACCGCCTCGGCATCCGGACCGGGCTTGCCGCGATAGGTCAGGGCGAGGGCGGCGCCCGTGGCCGGCGGGATCTGCCCGCCGACGATGCCGTAGCCGCCCAGCATCCGCTTGTCGACGTCGAACATGTGCATCGAGCCGCCCAGGCCCTTGGAGACGCCGTCGCTGCGGCCGAACAACTCGGCCATGACACGGCCCGCGCCCATGCCGCGCGCGATCGCATAGCCGTGGTCACGGTAGTTCGTGAACAGGTAGTCGGTGGGACGCAGCGCCGTCATGAGACCGACGACCGACGGCTCCTCGCCGAGGTTCAGGTGGCAGTAGCCGCCGATCTTCGCCCGCTGGTACATCTCGCCGGCGCGCTGCTCGAACTCACGGATGAGCGCCATCTGCCGGTAGTAGTCGACGCGGGTCGCGGCATCCGGCCCCGAACGCGTCGTGGCGGATGCACGCTTCGCCGGTGCCTTCTTCGCGGCGGTCGCCGGCGTCGCGGATGCCGCGCTGCGCGCGCGGGTGCCCGTCGATCGTGCGGGTGCCTTCGTCCTTCCTGTCGTCGTCTTCGCGCCGTCCGCACGCGCCGAGCCGCTGGAGGCGGCTTTCTTCTCGCGCTGCGGATCCTGCGTTCGTCCGGCCATTGTTGAATCCCTTTCACCGAACAACGCGGTTTGTGACCGCGTGCCTCGTCAGGGACCGGGCGGCTGCTCCTGCAGCACGAACCGATCCTCGCTTCCGCCGCATTTCGGGCACACCAGCGGCGGGTGCGCGCCGCGGATGGTTTCTCCGCAGACGCCGCACGCCCATTCCAGAGTCCGGCCGACCAGGTCGTGCCGGCTGAGTATCCCGACCAGGCGGCCGGAGGAGAGCACCGGGACGCGGCGGATCCCCGACGTGACGAGGATCCGGCGGACCTGCTCGATGTCGGTGTCGGTGGTCACGCTGATGACCGCGGTGGTCATGACGTCCTTCGCCGTGCGGCCGCCGCGGGTGAGCAGGTCGAGCTCGCTGACCAGTCCCAGCACCACGCCGGTCTCGTCCACGACGGGGATGCCGCTGATCCGTGACGACGTGAGCGTCTCGGCGACGTGTCCCACCGGGGTGTCGGCGGTGACCGTGATCACCGGCGCGGTCATCACCTGACCGGCTGTGATACCCGCTGCCGCGCGCGCGTGAGTTGTCATCGTTCCACCTTCGTGTCCCTGTATCGCAGATTACCAGTCGCCGGGCGCCCGATGGACGGGCCCTGGCGCGGGCGGATCGGCGCCTGGTCGGTGTGCGCGGGTGTAGACCGGAGATGGCGGCGAGCCGCGTCGCCGAATCGAATCGAGAGGTGACACGCATGACCGTTTCGCGGATGTCGTTCGCAGGGGCGTTCCCGGAGGGTCTGGGAGCGGTGCTGGGCCTGGAGAAGGCGGTCGGCGCCAGCGGGCTCGAATCCGGGCTGGTGACGCTGGTGAAGCTGCGCGCCTCCCAGCTGAACGGCTGCGCGTACTGCCTGGACATGCACCTGCGCGAGGCCCGCGAAGCCGGGGAGTCGAACGCCCGGCTCGACGTGGTGGGCGCGTGGCGCGAGATCGACAGCAGGTTCACCGCCCGTGAACGGGCCGCGCTCGCGCTCACCGAACAGGTGACGCACGTCTCGCAGGGCGGGGTCACCGACGACGTGTGGACCCAGGTGGAGGCGGAGTTCTCCGAGCACGAGATCGGCGCCCTGCTCACGGCGATCTCCGCGATCAACGTCTGGAACAGGATCGCGATCACGACCCACCAGCAGCCCGAGGGCTGAGGCGGGCCGGTCGCGCGATGCGTGCCGTGGCCGGGGCCGTGGCTGCGGCATCCATCGCGCGCATGCCGTCCCGCGATGCCGCTCGAGGTGGGGAAGCGACCTCGCGGGACGGCGTCTCATGGGTGGGCGAGCGCAGGTGGCGCACAGCGCGGGCCGGGCCGTGCGGGATCGGGCGCGCGGGTGGGTCGGCCGGGGATGCGTCGCGGCCGGGATCATCCTTGCGATGTACGCGGATGCATCCGCCGGCCGACGCGGGGGCGGATGCCGCAAGATCGGAAGAGCACACGTCTGAACTCCAGTCACGCCAATATC
>CALKHM010000065.1 GCA_937988695.1 uncultured Microbacterium sp.
GGCCATGCGCGAGCTCGAGCGACGCGTGGTGCTGCAGGTGCTCGACCGCCGCTGGCGCGACCACCTCTACGAGATGGACTACCTCAAGGACGGCATCGGCCTGCGTGCCATGGCGCAGCGCGACCCGCTCGTGGAGTACCAGCGCGAGGGCTTCCAGATGTTCGAGGCCATGATGGGTCAGATCAAAGAGGAGTCCGTGGGCTACCTCTACAACCTCGAGGTCGAGGTGCGCCGCGAGAACGAGGGCGAGCTGGACGTCGAGGCCAAGGGCCTGGTCGCTCCGGACCAGGACGGGCAGCGTCTCGAGTACTCGGCATCCAACGACGCCGGCGAGGTCGAGGTGCGCAACGACCGCGGACAGGTGCAGCAGGCCGCCACGAACCGGGTGCGTCAGGCGGCTGCCGCCGCGCAGGCCGCGCAGGCACCGGTCGTCGAGCAGCCCGCAGCGCGTGGTGCGTTCGGCCAACCGACGTCGGCCCCGGCCCCGTCCGGCGACATGTCGCCGCAGAACCGTGCCGAGCGCCGGGCGGCTCAGAAGCGCAAGTGACGCGGTCCGGCGGCCCGGACCGCCGGCGAAGGCGCGGCATCCGGGCAGTATTCTGAACGGATGACACCGCTACGTCCTCTCGATCAGTCGAACAAGCTCAAAGACGTCCTCTACGAGATCCGCGGTGCTGCCCTGGCCGAGGCCGGCCGACTCGAGGCCGACGGCCACACCATCCTGAAGCTGAACACCGGCAACCCCGCGGTCTTCGGGTTCGAGGCGCCGTACCAGATCGTGCGAGACATGATCGAGGCCGTGCCCTATGCGCACGGCTACAGCGACAGCCGGGGGATCATGTCCGCGCGTCGCGCGGTCGTGTCGCGATATGAGCAGATCCCGGGCTTCCCGGAGTTCGATCCCGACGACGTCTTCCTCGGCAACGGAGTGTCCGAGCTCATCACGATGACGATGCAGGCCTTGCTGGACACCGGCGACGAGGTGCTCATCCCGTCGCCCGATTATCCGCTGTGGACGGCGATGACGAGCCTCGGCGGCGGTCTGCCCGTGCACTACCGCTGCGATCCGGAGGGCGACTGGCAGCCCGACCTCGACGACATCCGCAGCAAGATCACCGAGCGCACGAAGGCGATCGTCGTGATCAACCCGAACAACCCGACGGGTTCGGTGTACACCCCGCAGACGCTGCAGGGGATCGTCGACATCGCCCGTGAGCACTCGTTGCTGCTGCTGTCCGATGAGATCTACGACCGCATCCTGTACGACGGCACGCAGCACATCAGCCTGGCGACGCTGGCCCCCGATCTGCTGTGTCTCACGTTCAACGGGCTGTCCAAGACCTATCGCGTCGCCGGCTACCGCAGCGGATGGCTCGTCGTCACGGGGCCCAAGAAGCATGCCCGCGGGTTCCTGGAGGGTATCAACCTCCTGGCATCCACTCGGCTGTGTCCAAACGTTCCCGCCCAGTACGCCGTGCAGGCGGCCCTCTCGGGCGTGCAGTCCATCGACGCGTTGATCGGGCCCACCGGGCGGCTGCACGAGCAGCGCGACATCGCGTGGGAGGGGCTGCAGGCGATCCCCGGGGTGAGCTGCTACAAGCCGCAGGGTGCGCTCTACGTCTTTCCGAGGCTCGACCCCGAGGTGCACGAGATCCATGACGACGCGAAGCTTATCTACGACCTGCTGGTGGCCGAGCACGTGCTGGTGGTGCAGGGCACCGGTTTCAACTGGCCGACGCCCGACCATTTCCGGATCGTGACGCTGCCCGAGGCGAGAGTGCTCGCCGACGCGATCGAACGCATCGGGAACTTCCTGGCGTCGTACCGGCAGTAGGCGCGCTGGGCCGGACGGCGCCGCGTCACAGCAACGCCAGCGACGACGCGCGCCACCGATGGTCCATCCCCTCCAGGCGGATCGCCACGGCGCGCGTGCGCGCGGGTCCGCCGATGACCACGACCGCCTCGACGACGTCGTCGGCGGGGATGGTGTGATGCACCGACCGGATGGCGTGCACGGGCCGAGCGGCGGTGACGCCCCGGGCGCTGCGCGCGCGAGCGGCCAGCGCTGCCCGCGTCGCCAGCGAGCGGAACGCGTCCTCGGTCATCCACCGGGCCAGCT
>CALKHM010000066.1 GCA_937988695.1 uncultured Microbacterium sp.
GATGTTCTGCGTGGAGCGGTAGTTCTGCTCGAGCAGCACGACCTTGGCGCCGGGATAGTCGCGTTCGAACTCGGTGATGTTGCGGATGTCGGCGCCGCGGAACGCGTAGATGGACTGATCGGAATCGCCTACCACGGTCAATGAACCGGGCTCGAGTCCGGATGCCTGCTCGGGCTCGAAGATCATCATGCCGCCTGCGGCATATGGCTCGGGGGCGGCTCCCGCCGGCCGGGTCAGCTCATGGATGAGCGCGTACTGGGCGTGGTTGGTGTCCTGGTACTCGTCGACGAGGATGTGTCGGAACCGGCGCCGATACACGTCGGCCACATGCGGGAACGCGCGGAACAGATACACCGTCTGCGCGATGAGATCGTCGAAGTCGAACGCGTTCGCCTTCTGCAGCGCGCGCTGGTAGTCGCCGAACACCTCGACGAAGGCGCGCTCGGCCGGATCGGACATGTTCGCGGAGCGCGCGTACGACTCGGCGTCGGCGAGCTCGTTCTTCAGTTTCGAGATGCGACTCTGCACAGCTGCGGGCGTGAGCCCGAAGGCGTCGGCCTCGTGCTCCTTCACGAGCCGTTTGATGAGCGCGCGCGAGTCACCCGAGTCGTAGATCGTGAACGAGGTCGTGAAGCCGAACTGCTGGGCCTCCCGGCGCAGGATCCGCACGCATGCGGAGTGGAACGTCGAGATCCACATCCCCTGCGCGTGCTGTCCGACCAGCTGCTGCACGCGCTCGCGCATCTCACCGGCGGCCTTGTTCGTGAACGTGATCGCGAGGATCTGGCTCGGCCACGCCTCTTTGTTGCGCAGCAGCGAAGCGATCCGGTGCGTGAGCACGCGGGTCTTGCCCGAGCCGGCCCCGGCCACGATGAGCAGCGCCGGTCCGCGATACACGACGGCCTCGCGCTGCTGCGCGTTCAATCCCTGCAGAAGGTCGTCATCGGGGCGTGCGTCGTCGGTGTGGGAGGCCCCGCTGACGACGATGGGCAAAGGAGCGTCGGTCATGTCCCTTCGAGTCTAGGCGCGACCGCCGACAGCTCGCGGGTGTCCTTGCCTGCCGCTACGGTGCCGGTATGGACGCACGCATCACCTTCGTCACGCTCGCGGTGACCGACCTGGCCGCCTCCCGCCGCTTCTACGTCGATGGCCTCGGCTGGACGCCGGCGTTCGAGGCCGAAGGCGAGGTGATCTTCCTCCGTGTGGCGCCGACCGTCATGCTCTCGCTGTGGAGCCGCGCCGGGTTCGAAGCCGAGGTGGGCCCGCTGCCGACCGCGGGCGGCCTGGCGCCCTTCACACTCTCGCACAACATGCCCGACCCGGCAGGGGTGGATGCCGTGCTCGCCGATGCCGCGGCGGCCGGCGCCGAGATCACCCGGCCCGCACAGCGCCGCGAGTGGGGCGGCTACTCCGGCTACTTCGCCGATCCCGACGGGTTCCGCTGGGAGGTCGCATACAACCCCGGGCCGGTGGGCGTCGAGCTCATGCAGGCCGCGGGGCTCGTCTGACCCTCCTCGTCAGCGCACACGCACGCGTTCCCGCCGAGGAAGTGCGAGCACCGTCCCGATGGCGGCCGTCAGCAGGCCGACGCCGGCAACCCACCACGCCGTGGCATCGGGGATCTCCAGGTAGGTCGTGATCCCGAGGATCCGAGCCAGGCCCCACGGCAGCATCCCGAGCTGGTCGTTCCAGACGGTCAGCACACGCTCGAGCCCGACGGCGCCGACCACAGCCGCCGGCGCGGCGAGGCCGGCCCCCACCGCAGCCAGGACGGCGCCGAGCGCGCGGCGGGCGCCGAGCTGCGCGTGCAGCGCCCATCCGGCGGCGACGAACGCCCACACGAACAGCGCGAACCCCACCCCGATATACAGGGTGCGCAGCGGCGGATCGGTCCAGAACGCGAACCACGCGCCCCCGGGACCCGAGAACGAGAGCCCGATCAGGGTGACGATGCATCGCAGCATCACGACTCCGCCGACGGCGGCGATGACCGGCCAGGGCGAACGATCCCACACCACGAGCCGCACGACGAGCGCGAACACCGCCCACGCGCCGATCACCACCGCCAGATGCACCCACCCGAGCAACGAGGTCTGCACGGCGCGGGTGGCCACCAGCAGCGCCACCGGCACGATCAACAGCAGCCAGCGGTCCAGCTGCAGCATCCCGAGCGTGGACTCACGTGCCCGCCACGGCCGCGTGCTGGCGAGCCACGACGCTCGTGCGGCAGCGGCGCCGGGCCGGCGCACAAGGCTCGTGCGCGCTGAGAGGATCCCGATCACGACCCAGGCGACCGCGAGCGCCAGCAGCACCCGGGCCAGCCACGCCATCGGCAGATCACGGTCCGCGCGTTGCACGCCCAGCTGCGCGGCGGTGAGGTTCCAGGCCGGATGCTCGAGGTCGTCGCCGTACGCGGCCACATGCGTCGCCGCCCGCTGCTCGAACCCGTCGCGTGCGGTCTGCCACCGCGCGTGCGCGGCGGCGGTCGGCGACTCGTGCCACTGCGCCTGTGCGAGGAACATCCGGCGGTACGACGACAGCAGCTGCAGCGTGTCGGTCTCGTAGTCCAGTGTGTCCAGGAACGCGGTCCGCGCCGACGGATCGTGCCAGGTGGAGGCATCCGTCGAAGCCACAAGGCTCCGCATCCGCTGCGCGGAGGCCACGGCAGCATCGCCCTCGGCGATGGCCTGGCCGGAGCGATCGCCGACGATGGTGGCCATGACGTCCAGCGTCGCCGAGTCTCCGGTGAGGATGTCCCATTCGAACAGCCACATCTGCGGCGGCGGTTCGAGCCCGAGCGCGAACACGCGCTTCTGCGCGAACGGCTGCACGTACAGTCCCTGGCGGACGGCGTCGCGGGAGAGAGCCAGGGCATCGGCGATCGCCGAGACCGTGGCGGAGTCGGCGGAGAAGTTCTCGCGAACCCAGTTCTGCGTCACCAGGCCCACGTCCACGGCGGGGTCACGGGCGATCGCCGATGCCAGACGCGCGTTCAGGTCGTACAGCTGCCAGAACCCATGCTTCAGATACAGCGTCATCGGACCGGCACGCCACGGCCCGCCGTCCTGGGTCCACGCCCAGACTCCCTCGATGTGCGGATTGGCCGCCAGCAGCTGCTGCATCGCCCCCTGGAACTCGGGGCCCAGGTCGTTCGGGAACGCACCGAACCCCTCGAACTCACGGCGCGACTGGAACTCGACGATACGGCGCTGGTCGCCCTGGGCGAGCGTGATGTTCAGCGGCAGCCAGCTGTAGAAGTCGCCGAGCGTGTACTTCGTCGACACGATCAGCCGGGGAGAGTCGATGCCGTGCAGCACCTTCTCGTATGACGCCGGATCGGTGTGCATGTCGCCGACCGCGCCGATCCCGACGCTCCAGGTACGGAAGACCACCTCACGATCCGAGGCCTCCGCCTGCCCGAGGAACGCCGTCAGCATGGTACGGACGCCGGCGACGGTGCGCACCGAGATCGACGAGTAGTAGTCCAGGCCGGGCGTCTGGTAGATCGCCCCGCCCTCGCCGATCCGGATCAGGATGCCGCTCAACGCGGGCTCCGAGCGGTACAACCGATCCAGTGCCTGCGTGTACACCTTCCAGAGGGCGGGATCCTCGGTGTCGGAACCGAAGTGCCGATCGAGGTAGTCCTGCAGCGCCGGTGTGAGCGCGAGCATGTCCGTGCGCAGGTACACCTTGACGCTGAGCTGGGCGGCGCGGTTCCAGAACGGCGCGAAGGCCTCACGCATGGCCGTCGCACGCGCGAGATGAGAATCGCCGGCCGGGTAGACACCCGTGCCGGCGAAATCCGCGTACTCGATGAACCCGGGCCACGCCACCGCGTTGTAGCCCTCTGCGACGATGTGTCGGAGGTAGAGATCCCAGTCGGCGTAGTCGGCGGCCAGCGCGTCCTGGTCGATGTAGGGCGCATCGGCCAGATAGGCGTTCTCGAATGCCTTCGAGGCGTGCGAGTAGTCGGTGCCGCCGGCCCAGTCGGCCGGATCCGCCGTGACCCCGACTGCGCCGAGATCGGCCATGCGCAGCGGCAGGGTCGATGC
>CALKHM010000067.1 GCA_937988695.1 uncultured Microbacterium sp.
CGCGGTCAGCCGCTGCAGGAACTGCACGTCGGTCTCCACGAACACCGGCACCCCACGGTCGGAGAGCACGCGGCGCACGGCTGCCGGCAGCCCGCGGGCAAGCGAGACGGTGAACGGCGCCGCCGCGCGCACGCCTGCCAACACCACCCGCAGCACCTGTTCGAGCGTCGCATCCGAGGTCGCGCGCACGGCGACCGGCACCGGCCGGTAGCGGAACAGGTTGCGCTCCACGCCGAGGTGCGAGACGTCCTTGACCTGGCCGAACTCGCGGTCCCACGCGATGGCGTCCGACAGCGCGCCACGGCGCAGCCACTCGAACGCCGGGTAGGCCATCGACGGCTGGGCGGACTCGATGATCTCGGTGATCCGCGAGTCGAGGCCCCGCAGGTGCAGGGTGCTCGACCCGGCGCTGCCCGACGAGGCGCGCCACGATCCGAGCCCGACGAGATAGTTCGGCCCACCGGCCTTCGTGCCGGCTCCGACCGACGAGCGCTTCCATCCGCCGAACGGCTGCCGCTGCACGATGGCCCCGGTGATGCCGCGGTTGACGTACAGGTTTCCGGCCTCGACGGCCTCGAGCCACTGCGCGAGGTCGCCGGGGTCCTGCGTGTAGAGCCCGGCGGTCAGGCCGTAGGCGACCGCGTTCTGGAGCTCGATGGCCTCGGCGAGAGTGGCGGCGTGCATCACGCCCATCACCGGGCCGAAGAACTCCTCGAGATGAAACCGCGAGCCCGGCTGCACTCCCACGCGCACGCCCGGCGTCCAGTAGCGCCCGGCCGTGTCGGGCCCGAAGTCGAGCGGCATGGGCTCGACCAGCCAGCTCTCGCCTTCGGCCAGCGTGGTCAGCGCCCACTCGAGCTTGCCGTGCGGCCTCTCGATCACCGGCCCGACCTCGCTCATGGCGTCGGACGGGGGGCCGACGCGCAGCGACCGCACCGAGTCGACGAGCTGGCGGCGGAAGCGCGGGGATCGGCCGACCGGGCCGACGAGGATGGCCAGCGACGCGGCCGAGCACTTCTGGCCGGCATGCCCGAACGCGCTCTTGACGAGGTCGGATGCCGCGAGATCGAGGTCGGCGGAGGGCATCACGATCATCGCGTTCTTGCCGCTGGTCTCGGCCAGCAGCGGCAGGTCGGGACGCCATGACCGGAACAGCGCAGCGGTGTCCCACGAGCCGGTGAGGATCACCCGGTCGACGTCGGCGTGCGTGATCAGCTGCGTGCCCAGCGCGCCCTCGTCGATGTCCACCAGCGCGAGCAGGTCGCGAGGCACACCGGCCTCCCACAGCGCTTCGCTGATCACGGCCGCGCACCGCCGCGCCTGCGGCGCGGGCTTGAAAACCACGCCGGATCCGGCGGCCAGCGCCGCCAGCACGCCACCGGTGGGGATCGCGATCGGGAAGTTCCACGGGGGCGTCACCACGGTCACCCGCGACGGCACGAACACGGCGCCGCTGACCCGATCGAGCTCTCGCGCGCACGCGGCATAGTATCCGGCGAAGTCGACGGCCTCGCTGACCTCGACGTCACCCTCGGCGAACACCTTGCCGGTCTCGGAGGCCGCCACCTCGATCAGCTCACCGCGCCGGGACTCCAGCACCCGGGCGGCCGCCTGCAGCACGCGGGACCGCTCCGCCGCGGGTGTCGCGCCCCAGGCGGAGGCGGCATCCCGTACCCGGGCGACGATCTCGTCGAGCACGGCAGGATCGGTGACCCGGGCGTCGGCGATGGTCCGGCTCCCGGCGGCGGAGCCGTCGATGCGTGCGAGCACCTCGCGCGCCCATGCGCGGTTCGCCGGCAGTGCCGGGTCGGAGTCGGGTGTGTTGCGGAAGCCCGACGCGCCGACGGCACGGGTGCCGGATTCGCGACGAGAGAACACCGCCGTCTCGACGAAGCTCTGGCCCGCGAAGGACACCTCCGCGACCTCGGGCTCCAGCGCCTCGGTGTCCGCCAGCCCCGCCGCCTCGTCGGCAGCCGCCGAGCGGGCGATGCCGATGACCGCGGCGGTGAGCGCCTCGTCGGCGCCGCCGGAGACGTCGCGCCTGGTCAGCCCGGCATCGACGGAGGCCGGCGTCTGGGCGCCGCGGTCCTGCGTGCGCAGGGGGCCGACGCGCAGCGCCGGGTCGCTGCTGCGCTGGACGGATGCCAGGAAGCGCGTGCGCTCGCGCTCGAACAGTGAGCCGTCGCTGTGCAGCGCGAACGCCGCAGAAAGGAAGTTCTCCGTGGAGGCGTTCTCCTCCAGGCGGCGCACGAGGTAGCTGATCGCGACATCGAACTCGGCGGGGTCGACCACCGGCACGTACAGCAGCACCGGTCCGACCTCACGCGAGACGGCCTCGACCTGGCCCTGCGCCATGCCCAGCAGCATCTCGAACTCGATGCCCTCGCGCACCCCGCGCTCGCCGGCCAGCAGCCAGGCGTAGGCGATGTCGAACAGGTTGTGCCCGGCGATGCCCAGCCGCACGGCGGCGGTCCGTTCGGCGACCAGCGCGACATCGAGGATGCGCAGGTAGTTCGCGTCGGTGTCGAGCTTGGTGGCGTACGGCGCCTGCGGCCAGCCGTGCATGAGGGCATCCACGTGCTCCATGGCGAGGTTCGCGCCCTTGACCAGACGCACCTTGATGCGTGCGCCGCCGGCTGCCACGCGCTGCTGCGCCCAGGCGGTGAGCCGGTCCAGCGCCGGGAGCGCATCCGGCAGATAGGCCTGCAGCACGATGCCGGCCTCGAGATCGCGCAGCCGCGGATCGGCGAGGATCCGCGTGAACACCTCGATCGTGAGGTCGAGGTCGCGGTACTCCTCCATGTCCAGGTTGATGAACGTCCCGGTCAGCGCTGCGCTGACGTACAACGGCTGCAGGCGCTGCACCACCTCGTCGACGACCTGGTCGAACGCCCACATCGACAGGTGGCTGACGATCGCGGAGACCTTCACCGACACGTAGTCGACGTCGTCGCGGCGGATCAGATCGTGGATGCCGGCCAGCCGCCGCTGCGCCTCAGTCTCGCCGAGCACGGCCTCGCCGAGCAGGTTGAGGTTCAGGCGGTGACCGGTGCCACGCAGCTTCTGCAGTGCCGGGCTAAGCCTGGCCGGCCGTGCGTCGACGATGAGATGCCCGACCATGCCGCGCAGCACCCGCCGGGCGATCGGCACCACGGGATTCGGCAGCACCGGGGCCAGAGCCGCGCCCACCTGGACGGCGGCGCGCAGGTACCACGGCAGGAAGCGCGGCACGAGCGGGGCGACACGACGCAGGTTCGCCGCCGCGGCCGTCAGCGATTCCGGGCGCATCACGCCGTCGACGAATCCGATCGTGAACGGAAGGCCGTTCTCATCCTGCAGCACGCCCGCCAGCCGGGTGGCCGCCGGGTCGACGTGTGCGGCGGCGGACTCGTTGACCCACCGCTGGGCGAGCGCCGTCGCTCGGTGCGCGCGTTCCCGTGCGGATTCTTGCGTGTCGTTCATCTGCGCTCCCGTCCGGCTCGTTCCAGACTGCACCACATCGTTCATCACTCACCAGGATGCGGCATCCCACTGTTCATGAAAAGCGATCACCTATGATGATTTCTCATCACTTCTATCGATGGATTGAGGAACGCGCATGTTCGAGCTGCGGCGCCTGCGGATGCTGCACGAACTGGCGCTGCGGGGCACTCTGGCCGCCGTGGCCGAGGCGCTCGCCTACAGCCCGTCGACGATCTCGCAGCAGCTCGCGCTGTTGGAGCGCGAGGCGGGAGTCGCACTGTTCGAGCCCGACGGCCGCGGTCTGCGGCTGACCGCGCACGGGCGGCTGCTGGCCGCGCACGCCGAGCATGTGCTCGAGCTCGACGAACACGTGCACGGCGTGCTCGAGCAGCCTGCCGCGGCACCCGTTCGGATCGCCGTGATGCAGACCGCCGCGCAGTCCCTGCTGGCGCCAGCGCTGAGCCGTTTGGCCGTGGACGAGCCGCAGCTGCGTGTGGAGGTGTCGGACGTGCCACCCGAGGAGGGCCTGTTCGAGCTGTCCGCGCGGCGGTTCGACCTCGTGCTGGCCGAGCAGTACCCGGGCTCTGCACGCGAGCACCGGGCCGATCTCGACCGCCGCCCGGTCGGACAGGATCCGATCCGGCTTGCGGTGCCACCCCACGACACCGCCACCGGTCTTGCCGCGCTGCAGGGTCGTGCCTGGGTCATGGAGCCTCGAGGCACGGCCGCCCGCCGCTGGGCCGTCGATCAGTGCCGCGCGGCCGGCTTCGAGCCCGATGTGCGGTTCGAGATCGCCGACCTGACCACGCACGTGCGGCTGATCGCCTCGGGCCACGCCGTCGGCCTGCTCCCCGACCTGGTGTGGAGCGGGCAGGTGCCCACGGTGCGCATGATCGAGCTTCCGGGGTCTCCGACACGCGAGCTGTTCACGGCTGCACGCCGCGCGACGGCATCGCGCCACGGCATCCTGTCGGTGCGCACGGCATTGCATGGCGCCTTCGCAGGCCACGCAGCCGATCGGAGGTTATGATCGGCTGTCCGCCCCGGGTCGGCCGGCCCGGGGCGGGAAAGATCTCGGCGCCGGCTCAGAACCCGAGAGCGAGCGGTCAGGGAACCAGCACGATCTTGCCGTGCACGTGCCCGGACGCCTGCAGCCGGTAGGCGTCGCGCACCGCGTCGAGCGGGAAGCGTGCGGCGATGGGCACGTCGAGCCTTCCTTCGGCGATCGCCACGGCGAGCTCCCCGAGCACCGCGGCGTTGGCGGCCACCGAATGCGACACGACCTGCACGCCGAGCCTGCCCGCGGTGAAGTCGGCGATCGTCGCGATCCGCCGCGGGGCCACGCCCAGCGCGAGCCCGAGCTCGGCGTACGGTGCGCCGTGGGCGTCCAGCAGGGCGGTGACGGCGGCGCCGCGCGCGGCCGCGCGTATCCGCCCGGCGAGGTCGTCGCCGGCGTAGTCCACCGGCACGACATCGTGCGCGCGCAGCCAGGCGTGGTTGGCGATCGAGGCGAGCCCGATCACGCGTGCTCCGGCGCTGCGCGCCCACTGCACGGTC